>JAICEW010000001.1 GCA_025923995.1 Vicinamibacteria bacterium
CGGGGTCGTCGACGGTCGTGCAGCCTGACCATCCAGCACGACGCGCCCTGCGGCGTCCGCGCTGAGCCGGGCTACCGAGCGATGACGCGGAAGAAGTACTGCCTGAGGGGAACGTCGTCGGCTCCCTCGCGCGCCGTGAGCAGGCGCCCCTCCTTGTCGCTCGGCCGCACGGCCAGGATGTAGTCTCCCGGCGGCACGCGGTCGGCCGGGACGCGTGCGACGCCGAGCACGTCGGCTCCGGGGACAACGTATCCGCGCGCGACGGTCTCTCCCTCCACCGTCTTCACGACGAAGGGCAGCCGCGCATCGGACGCGACGCCTTCCGGACGCTCTCCTTCCAGCGTGAGCTTCAGCTCGTCCGTCCCCGGGGCCACGCGCAGCACGGGCGCGGGCTGGCCGCTGCGCATCAGCAGCGGGGACAAGGCGAACGCCGCCACCGAGGTCTTCGGCGGCGACGTCGAAGCAGCGGGAGACGGAGCAGCGGTGGCCGCGGGCGTCGGCGTCGCCTCCGCCCGTGCGATGGTCGGTGTCGGAGCCGTCCGCCGTGGCCAGGCCCACCAGGTCAGCAGCAGGACGAGGCCCGCCGCCAGGGGCAGCCAGACGGACCAGGCGGGGACGCGTCGGCGCGGCGCGGCGGTTCGAAGCGTCGCCGCGCGGAGGACGCGGGCGGTCGCGACGCGATCGCGGTGGAGCGGAGACGCGAGGTAGTGCGTCTCGAAAGCGGTCCGATCGTCCGGGGCCAGCTCGTCGGCCACGAACGCGTCCACCAGGTCGTTCTCGACCTCCCACACCCGTTCCAGTGCCTCGCCGTCCGCGAAGTACTCCGCCTCGAGCGAGGCCGTCTCCTCCTCGGACATCTGTCCGAGCAGGTAGCGCCGTGCACGCGTTTCGTCGAACGGGCTCATCCCTTCCCCTCAGAGTGATCCCGCTCACCGTTCCGTGTCGGCCCGGCCGCGCGCTCGACGCAGCGGGCCGTGCACCGCTCCAGCCGGTCCCGGATGCGCTGCGCCCGGCTGCGCAGCGCGTTCTCGGTCAGGCGCATGGAGTCGGCGAGCCGCTTGCGCGCCTCGATCCGCACGCGGCCGGCGTCCGCGTAGTACGCGAGGATCAGCCGCCGCCCCTCCTCCGGCAGCTCGCCCAGGCAGCGCTCGAAGCAGCCCGACCGCGGCTCGGCGTCGGGCGGCTCGGGCGGGATCGGCGCCGGCACCCGGGCCAGCTGCGACGCGTCGGTGGGCTGCTGGCGCGCGTCGGGACGGCGCCACCGCTCGAGCAGCACCATGCGCGCGATCCCGCGCGCGAAGCGCCCCGGGTCGTCGATCGTGGCTCCCTCGTCCAGCTTGCGGGCGAGGCGGTCGAGCGTCTCGTCGGCGCACTCCTCGGGATGAGTCGCTCCACGCCAGTCGAAGAACTTCACCAGCGTGCGCCGCAGCGCCTCGTACGCCTCGCCGGCGCGCTCGGGATCCGTGTGCAGGCCCGCCAGCAGCCGCGAGAGGGCCTCGGCCGTGAGGCCGCTCGTCCCGGAATCGGTCCTGCTGGCCATGGCGGGGGTCCAGGGGCTCGTGTAGCACGATTCCGCGTGGGCGGTCCAGGCGAGCGGGCGAAACTCCGGCCGGCCCGCGCGTCAACGCCACTCGCCCTGGAGGACGAAGCCGGCCCAGTAGTACGGAGCGCGCCACTGCGTCGAGCGCGCCATCTCGAGCTGCGCCGCCCGCAGCGCCGCCGCCGGAGGGCGGCCCTCCTTCAGCATGCCGCGGTAGAAGCGCGTCATGAGCTCTGCGGTGGCCAGGTCGTCCACCGGCCACAGGCTCGCGACCACGCGCGCCGCGCCTGCGTGCATGAACCCGCGGGTGAGGCCGATGAGCCCTTCGCCCCTGATCTCCTGGCCGAGCGCGGTCTGGCAGGCGCTCAGGACCACCACCTCGGCCGGCAGGCGGAGGTTGTAGATCTCGCCCAGGCGGAGGAGCCCGTCCTGGTCGCGCCCCGACTCGTCCACGAGAGACAGCACGAGGGCCGAGAGCTCCGGCCGCGCGCTGTTGAGCAGCCCGTGCGTCGCGAAGTGGACGACGCGGTAGTCGGCCAGCGCGCCGCTCACGGCGGTCGCGCGGCTCGCGCGGAAGTCCACCGCCTTCAGCAGCCGCGCGGCCGGCACGTGCGCGGCCACCGCGTTCACTTCCTGGCGGGAGAAGGGGAGCCGCGCCAGGCCCGCGCCTGGCCGGTCGAATCCGTCGAGCGCCCGGGCCAGCGCCGACCGCGACGCCATCGGCCCCGTCGGTGCGGCCTCGACGCGCGGTGCCCGTGCGGAGCCCCGCTTGCCGCGCGCCACGCGCGGGTCGTCGCGCGTGAAGACGGGATCGCCGAGGACGGCCACGCTGGCCGGCCCGCTCGGATGCGCCGTCCGGCTCTCGCGGATGAGCGCCAGCACCGAGGCCGACGGCAGCTGGACGACCTCGTGCCGGTCGAGCAGGGTCCCCTCGGCCTTTCCCTCGCGGGAGGTGGGCGGGAGGACGGCGAGCGGCACGTACTCGAGCGCGCCGGCGGGAACGATCGCCAAACGCTTCCCCGCCCACTCGCCCTCGAGCCGCGAGGCCAGGGGCCCGAAGAGGATGGCGCTCAGGCGCTGCCGTCCGTCCTCGAGCGCGCGATCGGCGGCCGCGATGCGGTCCCGGCGCGCGCCCTCGTTCTCGCCGGCCTGCGCCTGACGCGCCGTCAACGCCGCATGGATCGTGCGCGCCAGCGCCTCCACTTCGGCTCGAGGGGGCAGCGGCTCGGCCACGATGGTCGTCGGGGTCACCGCCCACATCCAGCCGTGCTCCTCCCCCAGGGCGAACTCGATGAGGACGGTGTCCTCGTCCAGGAGCTTCTGCAGATCGGCGACCGTGGGCGGGTCGGGTCGCGTCAGGGCCGCGTGCCGTGGGCTCGCGGCGTGGATCCGCGCTTCGACCAGCCGGTACTCGGCGGTCAGGGCGTCGATCTCGCGCTCCAGCCCGGCGGCGGCGCTCGCCGTCCGCGACGCGGACGCCAGCTGCTGGCTGGCCGCGTCCTTCGCGTTGATCTGGTCGCGCAGCCGCCGTTCCTCCGCCAGCAGCGTGGGGTCCACGCCCTCCCTCAGGTCCACGTGGGACTCGGTGAGCAGGTCGACGAGGGCGCGGGCACGGCCGCGCTCGCTGGCCGCGAGCGCCCGAGCGTGATACCCCGCGGCCGGCGCCCGCTGGTGGAGCCGCATCAACGTCTCGACGGCGTCCGTGTAGTACTCCTGCAGCGTCACGCTGAACGTCGTCCGCAGCGAGGGCGCGGCCAGCCGCGCGCGATCGGTTTCGATGCGCGCGATCGCCGACTCGATGAGCCCCAGGGCCGTGTCGAGCTCGCCGCGGTCGCGCGCCTGGCGCGCCAGCTCGCGCAGGATCGGCGCCTCGCCGGGCTGTCCGAGCAGGGACCGGCTGACGGTGAGCGCCTCCTCGAGCGGCTGCCTCGCGGCCTGCCGATCGCCGCGGGACTCGTGCGCCCTGGCCAGACGCCGCAGCGCTTCGATCTGGTCCTTCTTCGACCCGATCGTGACCAGCTCCCTGCGTGCGCCCTCGACCAGCTCGATCGCCCGGTCGTACTCCCCGACGCGCTCGTGGACCTCGGCCATCCTCATGTCGACCTGGGCCAGCCGCAGCTTGTCGCCGGCGCCCGCCTTGAAGGCGGTCGCGGCCTCCTGCAGCGTCGCGCGGGCGGCCTCGAGCTCGCCGCGCCGGAGCTGCACGTCCGCGACCAGGAGGAGAGCCTGGCCCTCGCCGCCGCGCCGGTTGCCGAGCGCGCGCCGTGCGGCGAGCCCCTGCTCGAAGTACCGAAGCGCCGTCTCGTCGTCGCCGCCGAACGCGTGGAGCTGGCCGATCTGCAGCAGGATGTCCGCCTCGCGCTCGCGGTGCTGGATCTCGCGCGCGATCTCGAGCGCCGGCAGCAGGCGCTCCAGCGCCTGGCCGTGATTCCCCACCGACTGATGGATGCGGGCGCTCTCGGCGAGGGCGACGACCTGGAAGAGGAGCAGGTTCGGCTCGCGGTACCGGGCCGCGGCGGCTCGGAAGGCTTCGAGCGCCCGGCCCAGCGCCTCCAGCGACCTCTCGAACTCCCCCAGCCGACCCAGGAGCGTGCCCTTGTTCAGAGTGAGCACGGCGGCGCCGGTGGGGGAGTTGAACTCGGCCAGGGCCTCGGCCTGCTCGTAGTAGTCGAGCGCCTTGAAGTACTCGGCCGACGCCGAGCTGCGCACCGCGAGCAGCTGAAGGACCCGGATCTCTTCGCGGCGGAGTCCCAGCGCGCGGTAGAGGTCGAGCGCCTGTCGGCCGACCTCCAAGGCGCGCGCGGGGTTTTCGAGCTGGCCGTGGATGAAGGCGACGCCGTAGAGCAGGTCGGCCTCCAGCCGGCGGTCACCCAGGGCCCGCCAGGCCTCGAGGGCCCGCTCGTACGCGGCCAGCGCGTCGCTCATCTGGCCGCGCTGGTTCTCCGTCGCGCGGCTCGCCCGCTCGAAGATCCGACGCCCCTCGTTGTAGGCCGTGATCGCGGTGACGTGGGTCTCGCTGGCGACGGCCGCCTCGGCCAGCAGCTCGTAGTCGCCCGGCTCGGACGAGGGATTGTCCGTCGACACCTTGAGGCGGTAGTCGCCTTCCTTCTGCGTGATCCAGACGAGCATCTCGCTGCCGCCGACCTGGACCCAGTCCTTCACCTCGATGAGCGCGGTGCCGGCGGGATCGAGCAGCTCGAGCGTGAGGTCGATCCCGATCTGTGCGCCGGCCACCTTCAGGGCCTGCCCCGCCGCCAGCTCCAGCCGGTACTCGTGGACCTCGTTCGCGGCGAGCCGGTGGCGGACCGGCACGGACGGAGCGAGCACGCCCTGGTCGACGGTGGAGCGCGGCGGCGGGCTCGGCGCGACGCTCGGGCCCTGGGGCGCCAGGAGCCCGACCAGCGGGACGCACAGACCCAGTGCCCGCATGACCGGCAAGGATGGAACACCCAATCCCCCGCGGGCGCAAGGGCGCATGCGTCAGCGCGGTCGGTGCAGCATCGGCGAGTCGAAGCTGAAGCCGGTCGAGGGCTCGAGCGCCACCGTCTTGCCCGCCAGCGCGCCGTAGGGCGCGTCGTGGACGGCCGTGATGGTCCCGCTGGCGCCCGCGAGGGCCGGGATCCCGGCCGTGGCCAGGACGAGCAGCCCCTTGGGCGGGAGTGGTGCGATCGGCGAGTGCGTCGCCAGCAGGTCCCCGGCGGGCGACCAGAAGTACAGCGTGGCCGTCACGGGCTCCGCGGTCGGGTTCTGCAGCAGCACGACCGTCACCTGGCTGCCCGCGTTGTTGAAGCGCGGGACGATCAGCGTCGTGTCCCACGCGCGCAGCCGGTAGGTGTCGTCCGCCCCGCTGGGCGGCGCGGCTCCCCGCGCGCGCACGCGCACGAGCTGGTCCTCGATGGCGGTCGAGGTGGGATTGGCGAAGCGCAAGGCGCGCGCGGGACCCGTGCCCGCCGCCTGCGCGGACTGGAGGACGGTCCCACCGGCGTCCACTCGCTCCAGCGCGGGACCCTCGCCCGTGCCCAGGTCGCCCGAGGCCGCGTCGACGACGACCTCGTACGAGGAGTGGGCGTCCTGCCGGATGCGGAAGTGGTCGCCGCCGCTCCCGGCGGCCGCGGGCAGCGCGCGCTCGACGCGCGTCCCGTGCGCGAGCTCGGCGAAGGCGGGCGGCGTCTGCACGGCGGTCACGGCCTGCGCCGCGTTGTTCGCGGCCACGGGATCCGTCGCGGCTCCGGCCACGGTCGCGTCGTTGACGATGGGTCCGGCGGCGGTGTCCTTGACGCGCACGTGCACCGTGACCACCGACGTCCCGCCGGGGTCGAGCGCGCCCAGCGCGCAGGTCAAGGCGTTGCTCGCGTACTGGCACGTGGGGGCCGCGGGGGAGGACGCCACGAAGTCCACCAGCAGCGGATCCGGTGTCGACACCAGCGTCATGCCGGGCGAGCGTGAGGGGCCGTCGTTCGTGACCGTGAGCGTGTATACGAGCGGCGCCCCCGGCGCGACCGGGTCGGGCGCATCGGCGATGGCGAGCGCCAGGTCGGCGCGCGGATCGAGCAGGTCGGAGTCGGTCGCCGAGTTGTTGCCCAGCGCGGGGTCGGTCACCCCCGACGGCGGCGTCAGGCCCGCGGTGTTCGCGAGGGTCCCCGTCGCCGCGGGATCGATGGTGCCCGTGAGCGCGAACGTGGCCGAGCCGCCGACCAGCAGGCTCACGGACGCGTTGATGAGCCCGGAGCCGGACGCCGGGCACGACGACCCGCCCGACGCCGTGCAGGTCCAGGTCACGCCGAGGAGCGCAGCGGGCGGCGTGTCCAGGACGGTCGCGGACGCGACGCTCGAGGGGCCGGCGTTCGAGGCCACGATCGTGTAGGTGAGGGCGGTGCCGGGCACCGCGGTCGCCTGGCCGTCCGTCTTCGTGAGCGACAGGTCGGCCTGCGGGCCGCCGCTGCCGGCCGCGAGCGACCAGAAGCCGGCGTGGAGGGCGAACGGGCTGCCGGCGAAGGGTCCTCCGGCGTCGGGCTGCCCGGCGGTGCCGTCGAGCGTGAACGTGCCGCCCGCGGCGCCCATGGCGCCGCCGCCATCCACCGTGGACCAGGAGATCGCGTAGGGCTGCGCCGAAGCGGCTGCGGCGGCCAGGCCGAAGACGATCGCCAGCGCGGCTTGCCTCACCTCGCGCCTCCTGCGGGTCAGCGGCAGCTGTGGGTGCTGCACTTGGTCACCTTGAGCGTGCCCAGCGACGTCCCGTAGCTGATCACCGGCAGGCCGTCCGCGCCGAGCACGACCGCCGAGTCGAAGCCCACGATGCCGCTTCCCGGCGCGAGGCTGTCCAGGCTCGTGAGGACGTTCCCCGCCGAGCAGGCCGCGTTGCCACACTTGGCGACGCGCAGCCCTTCGATGAACGAGCTGTAGAACGTCACGAGCGGGAGACCGTCCGCGCCGATCACGACCTGTCCCGTGGAGCCCAGGTCCGTGGCCAGCACGGTGACGGTCGAGGTGCCCGTGCACGTGGCGTTCGCGCACTTCGCGGCCTTGAGGCTCAGGTCGGTGGCGAACTGCCCGAGGTAGCTCACGACGGGGACGCCGTCGGCGCCGATCGCGATCGAGCTGTAGGCGCCGGCGAGCACACCCGCGCTCACCGGATCGTCGACCACCGTCAGCACGTTCCCCGCGCTGCACGCGGGCGTGCCGCAGTGCGCCACCTTGAGGACGCCCGCCGTCCGGTCGTGGTAGCTCACCACGGGCAGGCCGTCGGCCCCGACCGCGATGGCCGTGCCGTAGTCCACCGCGCCGATGGGATCATCCACGACCGTGATGGTGTTGGCGTTGCTGCAGGCGGCGTTCCCGCACTTCACCACCTTCAGCGTGCCCGCCGTCGTGTCGTTGTAGCTGACGACGGGCAGGCCGTCGGCGCCGATCGCGAGCGAGCTGCCCCGGCCCACCACGTTGACGGCGGGATCGTCCACGAAGGTGCGGGTGCTGACGCTGCAGAACGCGTTGGCGCACTTGGCGACCTTGAGCGCGCCCGCGCTCGCGTCGTGGTAGCTGATGACGGGGAGCCCGTCGGCGGGGACCGCGATCGACGTGTCGATGCCCACGACGGCCGCCGGGTCGTCCACCGTGACGGCGATGTTGCCCGCGCTGCAGGCCGGGTTGCCGCAGCGGAGGAACTTGAGCGCGCCGGCCGTCGCGTCGTGGTAGCTGACGACGGGCAGGCCGTCGGCGCCGATCGCGATCGAGGTGTCCTCGCCGACCTGGTTGACCGGATCGTCGGCGGTCGTGACCGCGGGCGGCACGAAGACGGCCTCGCAGACCACGGACCCGTCCGCGTTGATCCCGCGCAGGTACTGCCCGGCCGTGCACGCGCCGCTGACGCGCGCCTGCACCTGCGCGGTGTTGATCTGCGCGAGGCCGACGGCGCCGCCCGCGATCTTCGGCGACGTCACCGCCTGGGGCGCGATCAGGACCGTCGTGATTCCGGCGGCCGCGACCGCCAGCGTTCCCGTGCCCGTCACCGGTCCGCCGGTCAGCCCGGCGCCGGTGGCCACGGAGGTGACGGTGCCCCCGCTGTTGGCATCCGGTGCGCACGCCCACGCGGCGCCGTTCCACTTCGCGACCTGGCTGGGCGCGCAGGAGAGCGCGCCCAGCGCATCGTCGTCCGTGTCGTCGGCGAAGCCGGCCGGCTTGCCCGAGACGCCCGACCACGGCGCGGCTGCGCTCCACAGCGAGGCGGGCCCTGGCGTGAGCTCCTGCCGCGGCGCCAGGCTCGTGTAGCCGCCGGCGGACGCGCCCGGCCGGACGCCCACGTCCAGGAACCGCTGGCTGCCCGCGAACGCCGCCCCGAAGTCGAGCCTGACCGTGAACAGCCCGTTCGCGACCACCACGTCGTCGCGCGCGACCGTCGGTCCGGACTGCGAGCCGCCGGCCACCGCGTCGAAGAGCCGGAACTGGAAGTCGAACGTGCCCTCGGCCGGCAGGCGGGCGTCCGTCAGCCGCCCCTGGTAGGTGAAGGCGGTGCCTTGCGGAGTCTGGGCCTGGACGGCGCCGGCGCCGGTGAGCACCGCGAGCGCGAACGCCGTCCGCGTGCGGCGGACTCGCGAGGGCATCGTCATGGCCGCGTGGCGGTGTGGCGCCGGTCGAGACCGCGCTCGGGCGGGGCGCCCCATGCGTCGGGGTGCAGGTAGGTCCCGCGCTCGTCGTCCGGCTTGTCTTCCTCGACCGGGATGCGGTGCTTCTCGGCGTACGCGTCCTGGCGTATCCCGGTCACCTGCCACGAGACCTCGATGCGCGGCAGGTCGGTCTGGACGACGAAGGTCCCGCCCGCCATCTTCCGCGAGACGCGTGCGCGCGCCCAGGCGCCGCCGCCGAGCACCGTGAGCTGGTAGCGGAAGTCGCGGTTCAAGGCCTCGAACCAGTCCGGCATCGTCACCGTCGCGTATCCCTGGTCGTCGGTGGTGACCACGCCGTCGTAGACGTTCTTCATCTCCGGCGACTCGACGAACGAGTGGTACAGGTACCGGTTCTCGGGATCGAGCGGGTGGTCGATCTTGAACGAGCCCGCGCTCTTCGAGAGCGTCCCGTTCACGTGCAGGCGACCCGAGAAATAGCCGGCGTAGCCGGACGAGGAGCCCGAGAGCCCGTAGACGCCGACGTTGGCGCCGGTGGTTCCGGACGCCTGGCCGTAGACGCCGTACACCGTGCCCGTGCCGGTGGCCTCCCCGTGGACGCCGAAGCCGCGGACCACCTCGCCGTGCACGCCGGTCGCGACCCCGCCCGCCAGCGCCTGGCCCCGCACGCCGATGCCGACGCTGGACGTGCTGACGCCGTGCACGCCGACGATCGCGCCCGACGGCCAGTTCGCCTCGCCGTACACGCCGGTCGCTCCCACGGACTGGGCCCAGCCGTAGACGCCGAAGATGTCGCCGCTGCCTCCGAACGCGCGGCCCTGGACGCCGCGTCCGGCGCTGGACCAGCTCTCGCCCCACACGCCGGTCGTATTGCCCGAGGAGGCGAGCGCGTAGCCCACGACGCCGCGGCCTCCGGTCGACTCGGAGCGCCCCACCGCGCCGATCGTCGGCCCTCCGACGGTCGACGTCGCCCAGCCGTACACGCCCACGCCCTGGGTGGATTGCGACTGGCCCTCGACGCCGCGCGCGTCGCCGGAGCTCGCGAGCGCCACGCCCGACACGCCCCGCCCGAACGTCGACATGCTCCAGCCCTTCGCGCCGTACGTGAGCCCCGTGCTGGCCGTGTGCCAGCCGAACAGCGCGGAGCCGTAGCTGCTGCCGCTCTGTCCGCGCACGCCGAACTCGCCGCCCTCGGCGTAGACGCCGATGCCCTGGCTCGAGTCGCTCAGGCCGTAGACCCCGATGGTCGCGTTCGTGGTCGCGAGCGCGTGACCGTAGACGCCGACGCCGCTGGTCGAGCTGGTCTCGCCGACCACGCCGCGGCTGAAGCCACCGCCGGCTCCGGCGCGCGCCAGGAGGCCGGTGCCCGCGTTCGCCGTGCTCTCGACCGTGAGGCCGGTCGCGCTGCCCGCGTTCCAGGTCTGGCCGTGATGGTTGTGGTCGCTGCGCGCGACCGTGGTCGACGCGCCGCCGCCGCCGAACGCGACGCTCAGCGTTCCCGTCGAGGTGATCGGCCCGCCCGCGAGGCCCGCCCCCGCCGCGACCGAGGTGACGGTGCCCGGGTTCACGCTGTCCACCGCGCACGCCCAGCCGTTGCCGTTCCACTTCGCGACCTCGCCGGCCGCGCAGGTGAGGCCGCCCAGCGCGTCGTCGTCCGTGTCGTCCGCGAAGCCGGCCGGCTTGCCCGAGACGCCGGTCCAGGGCGCGGCCGCGCTGAAGAGCGCGGTCGGGGTCGAGGTCAGCTCCTGGCGGGGCACGATCGGGGTGTAGGTGCCGGCGCTCGCGCCGGGCCGCACCGAGACGTCGAGCCAGCGCCGGCTCCCGGCGAAGGACGCGCCGAAGTCGAGCGCGACGGTGAAGAGCCCACCGGCCACCACCACGTCGTCGCGCAGCACGATGGGGCCGACCTGCGAGCCTCCCACCGCGGCGTCGTAGAGGATGAACTGGAAGTCGAACGCGCCGTCGGCCGGCGCCCCACCGTCGGCCAGCCGGCCCTGGTAGGTGAAGCTCGAGCCCTGGGGAGTCTGGGCGGCGGCCGCCCCCCCCAGCAGGGCGGAGACGGCGGCCCCGACGATCGCGTAGCGCATGGCCACTCCTTGTGGGGTCCGTGCAAGGGTGACGCCGCGGCCGGAAACGTGTCGGGTGGGCGCCCGGGAAAACGCATCGGGGCCGGAGCGCGCTGGGGCGACGCGCTCCGGCCCGAACCCCTCACATCCAGGGGATGAACGGGTCCTCGTACGGCGGCTCCGGCAGCCCGACACACTCGCAGGTGAACGGGCACACGTAGCGCCAGCACTGCCCCCCTGAGTCCCACCACCAGTGACAGCTGCAGCTGAAGCCGGCCACGCCGCCCTGTGGCGCCAGGGGGTTGTTGCACCAGAGCTCACAGTAGTGCTCGATGCCCTCGCAGCTCTGGCTCGATCCCTGGCACCGCTGCCCATAGCTCACGGTGGCGCCGGTGGCCGGCGTCAGCTTGAACCGGTGGTGGGGGTCGACCGGCCCGACCGCCTTGCTGTCGAGGATCACCCGGGCGGTCTGCGTCTTGCCCGGATCGATGTCGTACCCCTGTGCGACCTTCACGCGACGCACCAGCGTGCCGTCGGGCTTCGAGATGTCGAGCGACCAGCCGCCGGCCGTCACGAGCAGGTTGCTCGTGGTGTTGTGGACGCCGATCTGGAACCCGATCGAGTACTTGCCGCCCGCCTCGGGAATGAGGCGGGCGTCCCCGACCGTCAGCTTGAACGGCGCCTCGGGCGACGAGACGGCCTGGATCGTGATGGGGATCGGCTCCGCGGCCATCAGGATGGCGGCCACGGCAAGGGTCAGCGCGGCGGCGGCGGCAACGGCCGTTCGCGGGCGCATCAGAAGCACCCGTTCGTGTAGGTGGCCGTCCGGTTGCCGCGGCGGTAGCAGCTGCAGCCCGACGCGTTGCACGCGCGCACCCGCACGTACGCGGAGGCCACGACGTTCAGCGTGGTCATGGTGTCGGGCCCGGAATACACGAGCGTCTGTGTTCCGAAGCCGGAGCTGCTCGACCGGTACACCTCGTACCGCGTGGCGCCGGCCGAGGGAGCCCAATCGAGGTCGTTCAGCCCGTAACACATCGCCGGAGTCACGGTGAAGCTGGCGGGCGCGGGCGGAGCGCCCGTCGCGCCGCAGTACCGCTCCTGGGAGCACTTCAGGGCGTTGCGGTCGTCCGTCTCCAGGCTCCGCTGCTGCGTCCCGCCCCAGTACGTCGCGTCCATGGTGGGCGTCTGGTTGGTTGCGGCGGGCACCGAGAGCTCGGTGTGGTGGATGCCCAGCGCGTGGCCCAGCTCGTGGGCCGCGACCGCCTGCGTGTCGTTGTCCATTCCGTTCGTGAACCAGTTGACGTTGTCCTCGAACACGATGTCGGACTCGATGATGACCTGCCCCGGCTGCTGCAGGACGAGCTGGGTGAGAGCGATGCAGCCGTTGCACGGGATCGCCTGGGCCCAGGAGAGGGTGTTCTGCTGGTCCACGGTGAACCCCGCGTTGGTGGTGCCCGCGTACGTGAGCACGTGGTCGGCGCCGGGGACGTTCGTCCAGGACGTCATGGCCGCCGTGAGTGCTGCCGCCTTGCCGTTCCCCTGGCGGGCCAGGTTGTGGAACCAGTTGGTGAACGGCGTGTTCCAGTGGGTGAAGCCGCCCGGGTCGTTGCAGGGCACGCGAAGGCCGCTGGTCTGCGCGCCGGCATTCGTCTGCTGGATCAGGCGCGAGGCGTCCGATGGAACCGCGATGCCCGACAGCAGGATCGCGGCCGTGGCGAGTCTCGTGAGACGACGTGGGCGGGTCATCGCTGCACCTCCTCGGCGGGCCCCTGCCTCACGGCATCGAGGATCCGCTGCGTGAGCTCGTGAAGCGGGAGGCCGTCGGGGCCACCCGCGGGATCCCTGCGGCCGAACCGATCGGCCACGAGCGGATGGGACGCCGCCTGGCTCACGGCGTGCGTGACGCCGTCCGTGCCCTCGGCCAGGTCGAACACGCCCTGCGACAGGTAGCTGGGGGTGAGTGCGTCGGCCGCTCCCGGGAGCGTCCCGCGGCCGAGGAACAGCACGTAGCTGCGGCCTGTTTGAAGCGAGGCTCCGGCGACGATCATCGCCGTGCGGTCCCCGACCGTTCCTCCCAGCAGCGTGACGGTGATCTCCGCCCCGGCGCTTCCCTTCAGCACCTCGGTCGGGGCGACCCGCACGTCGGTGAAGATCAGGCTCCGCGCCGCGTTCCAGTACGAGCGCGCTCCCATGACCTCGCCGACCACGACCGTCTCGTGGGCTGCGGTCAGGTCCTCCAGGCTGGCGCGAACCATCGTGGTCGCGTCCGCGGATGCCACACAGCCGAGCGCGAGCGCGATCGCGCCGGTGGCATGCCTCCATGTCTTGTTCGTGTGCATGTGGTCCACCTCCTCGGCGAGACGGACGCGGGGTGAGGGCCGGCTCTCTCGGCACGAGGCGGGGGACGTGATGCGCCTCACCGCACGCACGTGTCACGCGTGCCTGGTGATCGCGGGATGACGAAGCTTCCGCGAAGCCGCCTGCGGGGGGACTGGGGGAGGAGGCTCGGCGGCTGGCGGGCCGGCGGAAGAGGGAGGCCGCCGCCCGCACCGGCCAGCCGACTCTTCCGCGGATCGGCTGCCCCGGCGCCACCCGGGCGGCGACGGTTCCCTACCCCTATGTGACGCGCGAAACCCATCCGTTACGTCTCAGGGGGGAAGCCTGGTCGTCCTAGAATGTCGGTGCCCTGGTCCCATGCGCGGTCGAGCCCATTCGCCGGCTTGGACCCCTTTCCGGACGGTCCTGCTGTGCCTGGCGGCCTCGCCGTTCGTGGTCGCGCTCGAGGAGACGGTCGTCCCGAACGGCGTTCCCCTGCCCTTCGAGCTGACGGGCGGCGAGCCCAACCGCCACCCGTTGGCGCTCGAAGCGGGCCAGCTCCTGGACGTGGAGCTGCGCGAGAGATCGTCGCGGCTCGGCCTCGCCCTCCTCGATCCCTCGGGCGCCGTCGCCGCGCGACGTGAGGTGGCCGGAGAGAGCATCACGACGGTGCGCCTGCTCGCCGTGGCTCCGGTCGCGGGGCTCTACACGCTCGAGGTCCGGGCCCAGTCACCGGGCGCGCCGGGAGGCTACACGCTTGGCATCCAGCCGCCCCGTGCGGCCGGCACCGCCGAGCGGACGCGCGTCTCCGGCGACGAGGTGCATGCCGAAGCCCTCCGGGAGGCGGCCAAGGGCACGCCGGACGGCCGACGCGGGGCGCTCGAGCGGCTGGCCGTCGCCGAGAAGGCGTTCGGCGAGACCGGCGACCGTCTCGGCCTCGCCCTCGTGCTCCAGGATCGCGGGACCGTGCAGCTCGCGCTCGGAGACCTCGCCGCCGGCCCGTCGTCGTATGAACGCGCGCTCGATCTGTTCCGCCGGATGGACCACGCCGAGGGCGAGGCGGCGGCGCTGTGCGGGCTGGGGCGCGCGAAGCTGGCCCAAGGTGAGCTGGAGCTGGCGGGACAGTTGTTCGATCGGGCGCTCGAACGTGCCGGCGCGGCCAATCCACGCACCGTCGCCTACTACACCAGCAACGCCGGGATCGTGCTGGCGCGCACTGGACGCTACGAAGGCGCGATCGCGCGTTTCTCCCGCGCGGCCGAGCTGGTGGCCCCGACGGGGGACGGGCGCGGCCAGGGCCGCGCGCTCACCAACCTGGCGAGCGCCCACAAGGAGCTGGGCGACTACGAGCGCGCGGCCGCCATCTACGATCGCGCGCTCGCGGTGTGGGAGAAGGCCGGACAGCGCGACGGCATGCTGATGACGCTCGTCAACCTCGGCAACATGGCCCTGCTGCAGGACGACGTGGAGCGCGCACAGGCGCTGCTGGAGAAGGCCCTGCCGCTGGCGGAGGGCACGGGGACCGACGAGGAAGGCCGTCTCCTCATGAACCTGGCGGCGATCCATCGGCGGCGCGGGGACCTGCCGCGGGCCGTCCCTCTGGCCGAGCGGTCGCTCGAAATCAGGCGGCGCGCGGCCCAGCCGCGTGGCATCGCCAGTTCGCTGCAGATCCTCGCGGACTGCGTACGCGACGCCGGCGACCCGGAGCTGGCCCTGCGCCACCTCACGGAGGCGCTGGCGCTGCAGCAGTCCATCCAGGACGCGTACCTGGGCTCGGAGACGCTCAGCCGCATGGCCGAGCTGGAGCGCTCCGGTGGCCGCCTGAAGGAGGCCGTGCAGCACGCCGAGCAGGCGGTGAGCCTTGTCGAGTCGCTGCGGGCTTCCGTGACGAACCCGGACCTGCGCGCTTCGTTCGTCGCGGTCGAGCGGGTCAAGTACGACCTGCTGGTCGACGTGCTGATGCGCCTGCACGAGCAGGACCCGGCGGCGGGGCACGACGCGGCCGCCCTGGCCGTCAGCGAGCGCGCCAGCGCGCGCGTCCTTCTCGACTCGCTGGTGGAGGCGCGCGCCGACATCCGCGCCGGCGTGGACGCCGCGCTGCTGGCCCGCGAGCGGGAGCTCCAGAAGCGGATGACCGAGGGCTCCACGCGCCTGTCGTCGCTGCTCGCCCGGCAGGCCCCGGCCGGAGACGTGGAGCCCGCTCGCGCCGCACTCGAAGCCGCGTCCGAGGAGTACCGCCAGCTCCAGGCCACGATCAGGGCGCAGAGCCCCCGCTATGCCGCGCTCACCCAGCCCCAGCCCCCCACGCTGGAGCAGCTGCGGCAGGACGCGCTGGACGAAGGGACGCTCCTGCTGGAGTACTTCCTGGGCGACGACCGCAGTGTCCTCTGGGTCGTGGGCCGGAAGGAGCTCGTGAGCGTCTCGCTGCCCGCCCGCCGGAGGATCGAGGAGCCCGCCCGGCGCATCCACGAGCTCCTGAGCGAGCGGCAGCGCTCGCGTGGTGCCGCCGCGCGCGCGGCCGACGAGCGCCTCCGCGCGGAGTCGGCGGCGCTGTCGGAGGTGCTGCTCGGGGGCATCGCGCCGCGGCTGCGGGCCGACTGGCGCGGCAAGCGCCTCCTGATCGTGGCGCCGGGCGCGCTGGCGTACGTTCCCTTCGCCGCGCTCCCGCTGCCCGGCGACGCCGGCGGCCGCCCCCTGTTGGACGGCCACGAGGTGGTCTACGCGCCGTCGGCCTCCGTGCTGATCGCCTTGCGCCGCGAGCCGCCCCCGGTCACGGAACGGTCGACGGTCGCCGTGCTGGCCGACCCGGTCTTCGAGGCGGACGACCCCCGCGTCGGCCGCTCGGGGGGGCACGCCTCGCGGGCGCCGCAACCGGTCGGGCTGGGCCGCGCGATGCGGAGCCTGGGGCGCGACCACTTCACGCGCCTGCCCTTCTCCCGCGCGGAGGCGGCGGCGCTCGCGTCGCTGGTGCCCGAGCGTGACCTGCTGCGCGCGACCGACTTCGCGGCGTCGCGCGCGCTCGTCGACGAGGGCGCGCTGGCGGGGCGACGCATCGTGCACTTCGCGACCCACGGCATCCTCGACACCGCGCACCCCGACCTGTCCGGCCTCGTGCTGTCGCTCGTGGACGAGAAGGGCCGGCCGCGCGACGGCTTCCTGCGCATGCACGAGATCTACAACCTGCGCCTGCCCGCGGACCTGGTGGTGCTGAGCGCGTGCCAGACCGCGCTCGGCCGCGAGGTGCGCGGCGAGGGGCTGGTCGGCCTCACGCGCGGCTTCCTCTACGCCGGCGCGCGCCGCGTGATGGCCAGCCTCTGGCAGGTCGACGACGAGTCGAGCGCGGAGCTGATGAGGCGCTTCTATCGCGCCCACCTGCGCGACGGGCAGCCGCCGGCGGCCGCGCTGCGCGCCGCGCAGGCGGAGATGTCCCGCGACCGCCGGTTCGCCGCGCCGTTCTACTGGGCGGCGTTCACCCTCACCGGCGACTGGCGCTGACCCCGACCGACCGATCGGTTTGACTGGCTCGCCGGAAGAGCGTAGCTTCGAGCGTACGGCCAACCCTCAGCGCGATCCCATCCGTCTCATGGCCCAGCTCGAACCCGGCGCGACCCTCTCCCACTACCGGATCCTCGGCCCCCTGGGACAAGGCGGTCAGGCGACCGCCTACAAGGCGGAGGACCTGCGCCTGCGACGTCCCGTCGTGATCAAGGTCCTGCGTCCCGAGCTCGCGCAGACGGACGTGGCCCGGCGCCGCTTCGACCAGGAGGCCCTGCTGTGCGCCGCGCTCGAGCACCCCAACATCTCCGCCATCTACGAGGTGGGGGAGCAGGACGGGCTGCTCTACATCGTGATGCAATTCCTGGAAGGGCGGACGGTGCGCGAGCTGCTGAACGGCCGCCCGCTCGACGTGCGCAGCGCGCTCTCGATCGCGGTGCAGGTGGCGGACGCGCTCGCGGTCGCGCACGACCACGGCATCGTCCACCGCGACATCAAGCCCGGCAACGTGATCGTGAGCAGCAACGGCCAGGCGCGGGTGGTGGACTTCGGGCTGGCCAAGATGCTGGGGCCGGACGGCGGCCCGCGCCCGGTGCATCCGGGCGAGGAGCCCGCCACCGACATGGGCGTGCCCTACGGGTCGCTCGGCTACGGCTCACCCGAGCAGGCCTCGGGCGCGGCCGTCGACCATCGCAGCGACATCTTCAGCCTGGGCGTGCTGCTCTACGAGATGCTGACCGGCCTGCGGCCGTTCCGCGGGCGGCACCTGGTCCAGGTGCTGAACGCGGTCATCAACGAGCCGGCGCGCCCGCTGCGCGAGATCAACCCGCGCCTGCCGCCGCGGCTGGAGGCGATCGTGGACCGCGCGCTCGCCAAGGACCCGCGCGATCGTTACCAGACGATCGCCGCCCTGCGCGACGAGCTCAAGGCCGTGCAGCGCCACCTGGGCGGGAGCCTGGAGGTCCCCGCCGCGCCCGCGATCGTCTCGCCGCGCCGCGCGCGCAACCCCTGGTTCACCGGCGGCCCGCTCGGCCGCGTGTTCTCGCGCATCCGCCCCATGACCTCGGGCGGCAGCACGGAGCCGCGCACCGACTCGGCCACGCCCACGCGCCCGGTCGCGCCGCTCCAGCGCCCCGCGTCGTGGGGGAGCGAGACCCGGCGCACGGTCGCGGTGATGCCCTTCAAGAACCTGGCCGGCGACCCGGCCGTCGAGTTCTACGGCTTCTCGCTCGCGGACGGCGTGATCACCGAGCTCGCGCACCTGGAGTCGCTGGTGGTGCGGCCCTCCTCGTACATCGCGCCCTACGTCGGCCTGGACGTCGACCCGCGGCAGGTGGGCGAGGACCTGGCGGTGCAGGCCGTGCTGGTAGGCGGGTTCCTGAAGGCGCCCGACCGCTTCCGCCTGACGGCGCAGCTCATCGCGCCGGAGACGGGCGCCATCCTCTGGAGCGAGAAGATCGACACGCCCAAGGACGACCTCATCAGCCTGCAGGACATCATCGCGGAGCGGGTGGTGGAGGGGCTCAAGGTGCGGCTCTCGGCGGAGGAGCAGGCCCAGATCGAGCGGCCCGCCACCCGCGACCCGCGCGCGCACGAGTTCTACCTGCGCGGGCGCGACGTCCTGTTCCGCTACACGCTGCGCACGCTGGACGAGGCGGACCTGGAAGAGGCCATCCGCATGTTCAACGAGGCGGTGGGCCTGGACCCCGAGTACGCCCGCGCGCACACCGCGCTGGGCCGCTGCTACATCCAGCACGCGCAGGGCTACGGCGGGCCGGAGTACTTCGTGCTGGCGGAGCGGGCCTTGAAGCGCGCGCTGGAGCTCGAGCCCGCGATGGTGGACGCGCGGCTGCAGATGGTCTACGTCGACCTCCACCACGGCGACAAGGAGCGGGCGCACGAGCTGATCGACGCGCTGTCGCAGGAGGCCGGCAACGACCCGGCCGTGCTGTTCGTGGCGGGCATGCTCTACCGCCTGGACGGCCTGTACGAGCAGGCGCTCGCCCAGTACGACCGCCTGCTGGAGCTGAACCCGCGCGACATCGTGCTGGTGAGCTACAACCGCGGGCGCATCTACACGCACCAGCGCGACTACGACCGCGCGATCGCGGAGCTGGACCGCGCGCGGGCGGCGGAGCCCGACCACCCGCTGCTCAAGACCTTCCTGGCCGTCGCCCACTTCAACCGCGGGGACCTGGACACCGCCCAGCCGCTGCTGGAGGAGGTGCTGCGCCAGAACCCGCACCTGGACGGCGTGCAGCCCCTGCTGGGCTGGTGCCTCTCGGCCCGCGGCGAACACGAGCGCGCGCGCGCCCTCATCACCGACCGCGTGCGCGAGACCGCGACCGCCGACCACGACATCGCGTTCTGGCTGGCCTCGTTCTACGGGATGGAAGGCCTGACCGAAGAGGCGATCGAGTGGGTGCGCAAGGCCATCCAGCTGGGCAACGAGAATTACCCCTTGTTCGCGGAGAGCCGCAAGCTCGATAATCTGCGCGCCGATCCCCGTTTCCAGGCGCTCCTGGAGGACCTCCGGGCGCGCTGGGAAGCGCGCAAGGCGAGCCTCCCCCCCTCCTGAGAACGAAAGGCTCGCCCTCGGTCCGGCGATCGGCCGGGAGGTAGTCTCTACTCGTGGTCCCGCAGGAGCTGCTCGAACGGATCCGGCTGCGGCTGGAGGAGAGCTTCGTCGGCATCGGCGCCCACGTGGCCGAGCTGGCCGACGTGGACGTGGCCGACCTGGTCAACGAGCTGACGCTCCAGGAGGGCGCGGCCGTCGTCTCGATGCTGCCGGTGGTGCGGGCGGTGGGCGTGCTGGACCAGCCCAGCCTGCGCCGGCGCAGCGCCATCGTGGAGCAGCTCGACCCGGGGCGGGCCGGGCAGCTGCTCGAGCAGCTCTCGGCCGACCAGCGCACCGAGATCGTCCGCGAGATGGGCCAGCTGGAGCGCCGGCGCGTCCTGCCCAAGCTGTCGGCCGCGGCCCAGGCCGAGCTGGAGGGCCTCCTGCAGTACCCGCCGCACTCGGCGGGCGGCATCATGACCACCGAGTTCGTGCGGCTCTCGCCCGGCCTGACCGTGGGCGAGGCGCTCAAGCACCTGCGCGCCGTGGCCCGCGAGAAGGAGTCGATCTACGCCTGCTACGTGATGGAGCCGGAGACGGGCCGGCTGCTCGGCGCCGTCTCGCTGCGCGACCTGGTGATGGCGGAGATGGGGAGCCCGCTGGTGGACGTCATGCGGCGCAAGCCGGTGACGGTGGCGGCGCTGGACGACCGCGAGCTGGTCGCCCAGAAGATCGCCAAGTACAACCTGCTGGCGGTGCCGGTGCTGGAGGCGGACGGCCGCGTGGTCGGCTTCGTCACCGTGGACGACGTCATCGACGTCCTGGTCGAGGAGCAGACCGAGGACATCCTGCGCATGGCCGCCGTCGAGCCGGGCCTGGACAAGCCCTATTTCGACAACCCGATCTGGCGCGTGGTGCGCAAGCGCGTCGGCTGGCTGCTGCTGCTGTTCGTGGGCGGCACCCTCACCGGCACCGTCCTGCGGCACTTCGAGGGCGAGCTGTCGGCGGTGGTGGCGCTCAGCTTCTTCATCCCCATGCTCATCGGCACCGGCGGCAACGCCGGCGCGCAGACGGTGATGACGGTCATCCGCAGCCTGGCCCTCTCCGAGATCCGCTTCCGCGACGCCTGGAAGGTCGTGCTGCGCGAGGCGCTCACGGGGCTGACGGTGGGCGTGATGATCGCGACGGCCGCGCTGGGCCAGGCCCTGCTGACCGGCGCCTCGCTCACGCTCGCCATCACGGTCGCGCTCACCATGCTCGCCATCTGCCTGTGGTCGACGGCCGTCGGCGCGCTCATCCCGCTGGTGGCACAACGGGTGGGCCTGGACCCGGCCGTCCTCTCCGCCCCGCTCATCACCACGATGGTGGATGCGACGGGCCTGGTCATCTACTTCTTGATCGCAAAGACCGTTCTGGGGCTTTGAGGCCCAGCTCTTTGCCGTAAAGCGCGTAAGGCGCGACACTCTAGCCATGACCGACCCGGCCGAGGTCCTGCGCGCGGCGGCGCTGGACCTGGCGCGCACGCTCGACCTGGAGCGCGTGCTCGAACGGCTGCTCGACCACCTCGGCGTCCTGGTCGCCTACGACACCGCGAACGTGATGCTGCTGGCGGACGTCACGCGGCTCGAGGTGCGCGCGGTCCGCGGCTACGAGCGATGGGGCACCGCCGAGACGGTCCGCCAGGGCGTCTTCGAGGCGAGGAACCACCCCGTGCTGACGCCGATCCTCGACCGCCGCGCGAGCATCCTCATCGCGGACACGCAGACCGATCCCCACTGGCAGCGGCACGACGGCGCCGATCACGTGCGCAGCTGGATGGGGGTCCCGCTGGTGGCGGGCGACGAGGTGTTCGGGCTCTTCTCGATCGACCGCTCGCTGCCCGGCGCGTTCGGGCCCCGCGACGTCGCGTCCACCGAGGCGCTGGCGCCGTTCGCCGCCATGGCCATCCGCAACGCGCGCCTGTTCGAGCGCCTGCGGGCGGAGGAGCAGCGCCACCGCGCGCAGGTGGGCGAGTTCCAGAAGCTGCTGGAGGTGATCCCGATCGGCATCGGGATCGCCCGCGACCCCTCCTGCACGGTGATCGAGAGCAACCCGTACCTGGCACGGCTGTTCGGCACCCGCTCCGGCGACAACGTCTCGTTCTCGGGGCCGCCCGGCACGCTGCCGACGGGCGTCGGCCTCCATCACCACGGCGTCCCCATCCCGTCCGCGGACCTGCCCATGCAGCGCGCCGCGCGCACGGGGGAGGAGGTCGTGGACATGGAGATGGACCTCGTCCGCGACGGCGCCCAGGTGGCCACCATCCTCGGCTACGCGGGCCCGCTGCTGGACGACGAGGGCAAGCCGCGCGGCGCGATCGGCGTCTGCCTCGACATCACCGAGCGCAAGCGGGTGGAGGAGCAGGTGCGGAGCCTGGCCTACCGCGACTCGCTCACCGGCCTCCCCAACCGCCTGCTCTTCCACGACCGGCTCTCGGTGGCGGTGGCCAGCGCGCACCGCCATCGCCGCGGTGTCGCCGTGCTGTTCCTGGACCTCGACCGGTTCAAGGTCATCAACGACTCGCTCGGCCACTCGGTGGGCGACCGGCTGCTGCAGGAAGTCTCGGAGCGGCTCCGCGCCTGCGTGCGCGAGGGCGACAGCGTGGCCCGGCTGGGGGGCGACGAGTTCACCGTCCTGCTGCAGGACGTGGGGGCGCCCGCGGACGCCGCGCGCATCGCGGAGAAGGTGCTGGACGCCCTGCGCGCCCCCTTCCGGCTGGAGGGCCACGAGCTGTTCGTGACCGGCAGCGTGGGCGTCAGCCTGTTCCCCGAGGACGGGCAGTCCGCGGAGACGCTCATCAAGCACGCGGACACCGCCATGTACCGGGCCAAGGAGCAGGGCCGCGACGGGCTGCAGCTCTACACGCCGGTCATGAGCGTGGCGGCGCTGGAGCGGCTCGCGCTCGAGAGCGGGCTGCGGCGCGCGCTGGCGCGCAGCGAGTTCGTCCTCCATTACCAGCCCATCCTCGACATCGCCGGCCGCAGGCTGCACGGTGTCGAGGCCCTGCTGCGGTGGCGCCATCCCGAGCTGGGCCTGCTGGGGCCCGACCGCTTCCTGCCGCTCGCGGAGGCGACCGGCCTGGTGCTGCGCATCGGCCCCTGGGTCCTGGGCGAGGCCTGCCGGCAGGTGCGGGCGTGGCAGCAGCGCGGCCATCCCGAGCTGAGCCTCGCCGTCAACATGAGCGCGCGGCAGTTCCTGCAGCCGGGGCTGCTGGGGACGGTCGCCGCGGTGCTCGACGAGACGGGCCTGGCGCCGGCGCACCTGGAGATCGAGATCACCGAGACGGACGCCATGCAGAACGCCGACCTGATGGGCGAGACGCTGCGCGGCCTGGTGAGCCTGGGGGTGCGCCTCTCCATCGACGACTTCGGCACCGGCTACTCGTCGCTGGGCTACCTGAAGCGGTTCCCCATACAGACCCTCAAGATCGACCGCTCGTTCGTCGGCGACGTGGTGTCGGACCAGGACGATGCCGCGATCGTCTCCGCCATCCTGGCCATGGCGCGCACGCTCAAGCTGCACGTGGTGGCGGAGGGGGTCGAGACGGCCGAACAGCTCGAGTTCCTCTCCGCGCGCGGCTGCGAGCGCGCGCAGGGCTTCTACCTCGGCCGGCCGCTCCCGCAGGAGGAGGTGGAGCGCGCCCTCGGCATCGGCGCGCTTTGACGGGGTTTGATCGCCTCGGCGGTCCCCGATCTCGCGGTCCGCTGGACCGTCACGCCGTAGGGCCGGAGCCCGGCGCGGCCACCACCTCGAACGGCTCGCGGGCCCGCAGGGTCTCGCTCTTGCCGTCCGCCTGCACCGAGATCAGCAGCTCGTAGCTGCCGGCGGGCAGTCCCTTGAGCGGGATCGACCACTGCCGCGAGGGGGGCACCGCCGCGATCGGGCTGTCCGGGATCTGCAGCAGGGTCTGCCCCGAGGCGTCGCGCAGCACGACGCCCGCCTGCACGGCCACGCCCGGCGCGCCCATCACCTGCACCACGCAGTGGAGCGTGGAGTCGGCGGCGAACCGCCTCTCCGCGCGGGCCAGCGGCCGCTGCGCCTGCAGCACGTCGGTGAGGATGGGTGTCGTGATCCGGAAGGTGTCGAGCGGCTGCACCTCGAGCGTGTGGCGCACGCTGCCCAGGCGGTGGCCGCCGCTACGCTCGCGCACCACCAGGCGCGCCTGGTACGCGCCCACGTCCGCCTCGAAGTGCTGCTCGATCCGGACGCGGTTCCCGGCCGCGGCGACCGGGGCCGCCCGCACCACCTGCTGAGCGCGGCTGCTGCCCTGGCCCGTGAGCAGGAACACCGCGTCGAGTGTGTCGGGCGTGCTCATGCCGGTGGTGTCCACCTCCGCCACCAGGCGCACCACCGAGCCACCGCGAGGACCGCGCCCGAGCACGTACGAGGCGAGGTGGAAGGGCAGCCCCGTGACGTCGAAAGGCGAGACCAGCGCGGCCTCCAGCTCGGGGCGCGCGGAGGCGCGGCGGACGGACCGGGCCTCCGGCGCCGCCACCGCGAAGTAGCCGGGCCGCACGTCGAGCTTGAGGTCGGCGCCGCGTGCCGACACCCGGAGCTCGTGGTACCTGCCGTCGGCGCGCCCGCCCGGCGCGTAGCCCAGCAGGTAGTAGGTGCGCAGCTCGTTCCCGATGCGCGAGAACGCGTCGGGCAGGGCCTCCAGGCTGCGGACGATGCGGCCTCCGGTCGCGTGGGCGAGCGCGTCCGAGCCCTCGGCGTCCCGCTTCGCGTGCATCTGCGCGTCCAGGATGTCGCGCGTGTCGATGTCCCGCACGTAGTCGCCGGTGTCGTGGCCCAGCAAGCCCTGGTTGCGGGGGTCGATCACGTGCACCGCCGCCCGGGCGCGGCGCGCGGCCTCGACCAGCTCGCGATGCTCCAGGATCGCCGGGTCGTGGATGAACCCCTCCGACACGAGGACCACCGCCTTGCGGCCCGGCCGCGCCGCCAGTCCCTGCAAGAGCTGCACGAGGCTCGCGAGCGTCGCCGCCTGGCGGCTGCGCGCCGCACGCCACTTCTGCTCGGCCTCCACCTTGATGGCGCCCTTGCCGATCGCCGGCGCGTCCCGCATGCCGTCGCTCTCGACGCCACGCGGTCGCTTGGCCCCACCCCCGCCGTACACCTCGGGCAGGATGGGCGTCGGATCGGGCACGTAGCCCTGGTCCACGTAACGGCGGTAGACCTGCGTCAGCGTGGTGTCGTTGTTGCGGGCCGCGATCAGGAACGCCTCGTAGTCGGTCATGTACCCGGGCCGTTCGAACCGCGCGCCGCGGAAGCGATCGAGCGCGCGCTGCAGGCCCTCCGCGTCCTCGGGCAGACGTCCCAGCCACGAGCCGCCGCCGGCGGTGGACAGGAGCAGCACGTCCGCCGGTCCCAGCGAGCCCTCGCGCCAGACGGCGTCGAGCCGGCGCCGCACCTGCTCCGTCGTGGCCGGAGCCATGTGCAGCTCGTCGAACGCCACCACCAGCGTGGCCCGCGGCGTGGACACGCCGGTGTTGGTGGACAGGACGCTCCTGCGCCTCTCCGCCTCCGAACCGGGCTGCGCCTCCAGGTCGACCGCCTCGAACGTCTCGACCTCCTGCGGCTTGCCGTCCTCGTACACCACGAAGTCGTCCTTCGTGAGCCCGCGCACGAGCTGCCCCTTCTCGTCCCTCACCACGACGTCCACGATGACCAGGTCGGCCTGGCTCGTGAACACCGGCGGCTCGGGGGGCTGCTGGGGAAGAAGGGAGGACGGCACGACGACGAGCGCGATCGCGAGGGGGGACCTCATGCCTCACCTCCGGCGTCTGACGGCAGGCGCGATTCCCGATGGTAGTCCCGAAGGGAAGCCCCGCGCATCCCTTCGTCGAGGACTGGCCGGCCGGGCCGGCGGGCTGGTACCATTCGGGGTTTGTAGGGGGCTCGAGGGGTCACATGTCGGTCGCGCGCGCGGTCTTCCTGGCTCTGTCGCTTTCGTCCGCCGCCGGAGCCTCGGCGCAGGAGTCGCTCAAGATCCAGCACCAGCCGCCGCAGTGCCTGGTTCCGGACCGCTACTCCGAGCTGCGCGCGAAGATCGACCCCATCAGCAACGTGCTGCGGGCCCGCATCCTCTTCCGTACGGACCCGCTGGCCGAGCCGCACGCGGTGCTGATGCGCCAGGACGGCCAGGAGTTCGTGGGCGTGCTGCCGCGCCCCCTGCCGACCCTCACCCAGGTGCAGTACTGGGTGGAGGCCGCCGACCCGGCGCTGGTCGAGACGGTCTCGGACGAGGTCACGGTTCCCGTCCAGGCGAGCTGCGCCCAGGCGGCGAAGAACAAGAAGAGCGCCCGGACGGACGTGACGGCGCCGCTCGGAGCGCCGCTGGTCCCCGCCGGGTTCGGATCCGACGAGCAGGTGGCGGATGCGACGTTCATGAAGGGTGGCTCGGGGCGTGCGGGCGTCTTCAACATCGGCGCCAAGACGTCGCTGATCGCCGCCCTCGGCGTCGGAGCGGGCGCGGTGGCGGTGGCCGCCGCCAACAACCCGGGCGGCAACCCGCCCGAGCGGCCCGTCGTGATGGAGCCGGTGGGCGTGACGTTCATCGAGTCGACGCCCGCGCCCGGGGGCACGGTCAGCCTGGGACAGGGGAGCTTCCGCGTCATGGTCCGCGTGGTGATCGGCAGCGGCATCGGCGGCGCGCCTTCGATCGAGTTCCGCCAGAACCCCGGCGGGCCCGTCTGCATGACGAACGCGTTCCAGCTCCCGAACGAGTTCCTGGAGCCGCACGTCGGCCGGAACGTGCAGTTCAACCAGTTCCGGGCCACCGGCGCCTGCGGCGACACGTTCGAGGTCGGCGTGGTGCGCGTGGCCCTGCGCGCGTCGTTCGGCGCCGGGGCGGAGATCTTCACGACGGGGACGGCCGAGGTCCCCGACCTGGCGCTGCGCTACCAGGTCACGCCCTAGCGCACGCCGTCAGGGGGTCGTCGAGGCCGTCTGCGGGGCCACGACCTCGAACGCCTCGCGCGACTGCACGCCCTTGCCGCTCGGGTCCTTCACCGAGATCAGCACCTCGTAGGTCCCGGTCTCCAGCTGCTCGAGCGGGATCGACCAGTGCCGTGATGGCGGCGTCGAGGAGATGGGGGAGTCGGCCACCTGGAACACGGTGCGCCCGTCCGCCGCCTTCACCTCCAGGCCGGCCTGCACGGGCAGGCTGGCCGCGCCGACCACCTCGACCAGGCAGTGCAGCGTCGACCCCTTCGCGAACTTGCGCTCGGCGCGCGCCAGCGGCGACTTGTCGGCCAGCAGGACGTCGGTGAGGATCGGCGTGGTCAGGCGGAACGCGTTCATCGGCTGCACCGTGACCGACTGCAGCACGCTGCCCACGCGCTTGGGCCCGCCACGCTCGCGCACGACGATCCGGGCCTGGTAGGCGCCCGCGGGCGCCTCGAACTGGCGCTCGAGCCGGATGCGGGCACCGCCCCCGGCGGTGACCGGCGCGGTCAGCGTCGCGTGCAGGGCCTGGCTGTCGTCCTGCTTCGCGAGCTGGAACAGCGCGTCCAGGCTCTCGGGTGCGGTGACCGCAGTCGCGTCCACTTCCGCCACCAGGCGGATCACCGACCCGCCCTCGGGCCCCTGGCCCAGGACGAACGCGGCCAGGTAGACGGGCAGGCCGGCCGCGTCGAAGGGTGACATCAGCGCCGCCTGCAAGGCGGTGCTCGGAGCCTCGCGCGCGGCCCGCTGCGCCGCCGGGGCCAGCGCAAAGTAGCCGGGCCGCGCCTCCAGCTTGAGGCCGGGGCGCTTCGCCTCCACCTGGAGCTTGTGGTACTGGCCGTCATTGCGCGCGTTGGGCGGCGCGTAGCCGAGCAGGTAGTACGTCCGCAGCTCGCCGCCGATGCGTCCGAGCGTGTGGGCCAGGTTCTGGGAGGTGCGCACGATCCGGCCGCCGGTGGCGAGGGCGATGGCGTCGGATCCTTCGGCCTCGCGCGGCTGCCGCATCGAGAGCTGGATGGAGTCGCGCGAGTCCACGACGTTGTCCATTTCGGCGTCCGGGCCCAGCGCCGCGGGCGTGCGCGGGTCGATGACGTGCACGGCCGCCCGCGCGGCGCGTGCGGCCTCGACCAGTGCGCGGTGCTCGAGCACCGCCGGGTCGTGCACGAACCCCTCGGTCACCAGCACCACCGCCTTGCGGCCCGGCGTCCCCGCCAGCCCGTTGAGCAGGCGCTGGAGGCTGGCCAGCGTGACCGCCTGGCGGCGCCGGGCCTCGGACCACTTCTGCTCGGCATCGGCCTGCACGAGGCTGCGGCCAGCGGGCGGCATCGACTTCTGCTGCTCGGACTGCTGGCCGTAGATCTGGCGCTCGCCGGTGTCGATCTGGGTCGGGTCGTGGATGATCCCCATGTCGAGGTACCGGCGGTAGACCTCGACCAGCACCCGGTCGTCGCGGCGGGCCGTGATGAGGAAGGCTTCGTAGTCCGTGACCTTGCCCGGGTTCTCGGGCTGGCGTCCGCCCCGGAAGCGGAGCAGCGCCGATTGCATGCCCTCCGCCTCCTCCGGCAGCCGGCCGAGCCAGTTGCCTCCGCCGGCGGTGGAGACGAGGAGCACGTTCGCCGCGCCCAGCGACTTCCAGACCGGCTCCAGGCGGCGGCGCACCTCCTCGGTCTTGATCGACGACAGGTGCTGCTCGTCGAACACGACGATCATGGTGGCGCGCTCGGGCCCGGCGCCGGTGTTGCTGGCCAGCGCCGCGGTGACGGGAGCGGTCCCGCCGGGGGGCGTTGCCACCGCCGCCCCGGGTCGGTCGATGGCCTCGAAGGTCGCGATCTCCTGCGCGCGGCCGTCCTCCTTGACGACGAAGTCCTCGCGCGTGAGGCCGCGTACGGGCAGCCCCTTGTCGTCGGTGACCACGACGTCGACGATCACCAGCTCGGCCTCGCTCGCGAAGACCGGCGGGGCGGGCGTCGGCGGGGGCGGCTGGGCCAGCAGCGGTGGCGCGGCCAGGACCGCCAGGGCCAGGAAGCAAGCGCGCGTCATGGGACCTCCGGGAATGCCGCCAGGAAGTCCGATGTTAGCCCCGTGCACGGTCGCCGTGCACGGGGCTCACGGCGAAGCCGTCAGTTCCCGGTGTAGACCACGCGCCAGATGCGGCCGCCCTTGTCGTCGGTGATGTAGAGCGAGCCGTCCGGTCCCTGGGCCAGGCCGACCGGGCGATGCAGGGCCGTCTCCGGAGTGGGCTCGGGCGTGCCCGCGAAGCCGTCCGCGAACACCTCGAAGTCCCCGCTGGGCAGGCCGTTGTTCCCGAACGGCACGAACACCACGTTGTAGCCGGGTCCCTCGGGCTGGTTGACGGGGTCGAAGCGGGACCCGTGGAACGCGACGAACGCCCCGCGGCGATAGCGCTGCGGGAACTGGTGGCCGGTGTAGAAGAGCATCGACAGCGGCGCCCAGTGCGCGGGGAACCACGAGAGCGGCTCGCGCACCTGCGCGCAGCGTCCCTCGATCTCGCCGTCGCCGCCGTACTCGGGCGCCAGCACCTTGCCGCGCTCGGGATCGTGGAAGCAGTACGGCCACCCGTAGTCGGCGCCGAAATCGAGGCGGAACAGCTCCTCGGACGGGAGCACCAGGTCCTGCTGGGGCGTGAAGACGTCCGGCCAGAGCTCGTGCAGCTGGTCGCGGCCGTTCTGGACGCCGTAGAGCCGGCCGTTCCGCGGGTTGATGTCGAGCGCCACCATGTTGCGCGCGCCCTTGACGAAGCGGCGGCCGTCGTCCTGCGTCTGGTTGGACCGGAACGCGAAGAACTGCCAGACGCCGGCCCGCACCGGGAGCTCGGGGCAGGGATCGATCCCGGGCGAGCCCTTCACGCGGTTCTCCTCCTGGCAGGCGTTGGACGCGGACCCGATGTTGAGGAACAGCGTGCCCAGGTAGCCGTCGAACCCGCCCAGGACCACCGTCTTGTTGACGTGGTCCCCGTCGGCGGGCAGGCCGGAGACGACCGTCTTGGGCTGGCCGATGGGCAGGAACCGCCAGGGCGGGAGCACGTAGCGGAGCAGGCGATCGTTCTGGGCGAAGAAGAGGTGCCCGAACCCGTAGGCGATCCCGTTGCCCCCCTTGTCGCCGAAGCGCTCCGTGACGTCGGCATCCCCGTCGCCGTCCGTGTCGCGCAGGGCCAGCACGCCGCCCAGCGCCGAGCCGTTGGGCGCGTCCGCCAGCGCGACGTACAACGACCCGTTGGGGCTGGTCACGATGTGTCGCGCCCGTCCGACCTGGTCCGCCACCACCGCGGCGCAGAAGCCCGGGGGGAGCGTGATGCCGCCATTGTCGGGGGCGCACTGGACATCGTGGTGATCGGGCGCGGGAGGCAGGCGCTGCTCGTCCTGCGCGGACGCGCCGAGGGCGAGCGCGAGGGTGAGCGAGGCCGCGCCGACGAGGCGCACCCCCGACGGATGCGAGAGGGAACGGACGGACATGGGACTCTCCTTCCCGGGGGCCGCGCCCCGGGGCACCAGACGTCGTCGAACACGTCGAGCCTGTGGCCGCGCCACCGCTCGTCTTGCCGGCCGGGCCTTACCTGTCGACGTGCTCGCGCGTCTTCGGGAGGGCAGGCGCAGAGAGACCTACGGCAATGGGCATGCCATCGCGAGGACGCGTTTCCGGGGTCCGCGCCGCGTCAAATCGGCGCGCGCGTGTAGATCGTGCCGGTGCGGGCTTGTAGGACGTGCTTGCGGCGCGGGGCCGCAAGCACGTCGGTCCGCCGTCAGAACGCGGCGGGGTAGCAGGTCGAGCGGTACGAGCCCTCGCCGCGGCGCACGTTGCCCTCGGCGGTGGAGATGTCGTAGTGCTCGGAGAACGTGTTGGCGTTCTTGACCACCAGCTCCTCGCCGTCGTGGCGCGAGCAGTAGCCGGCGCTCTTGAGGGCCTCGACCACGTAGTTGTCGTAGGCGGTCACGTTGACGATCTCGTACCAGCCTTCGGCGGGCTGCTTCCCGCCCAGGTTGAACACCTCGGGGTGCTCCCGCACGACCTTGTTGATGGCCGTCTCCACCGCGGCCAGGTGCGTGGAGCGCTCGCGGCCGCAGGTGACCTCGATGCTGTGGGGCAGCTCGCACCCGTTCTTCGGCGGATAACCGCGCGGCGCGCCCGGGAACGACGCCGGCGTGCAGGTGGCGCGATAGGAGGAGTCCCCGCGGCGGAGGATCAGGTCCGACGTGATCATGTGCCACTGCTCGCTGAAGGAGTCGGTGTTCTTCATCCCGACCTCCTCGCCGTCGAACTGCGCGCAGATCCCCCGCTGGTCCATCTTCTGCAGGAAGGCGACGTAGAACTGGCCGGTGCTCCTGACGCGCAGGCCGCCGTCGCTGTTCTCGAAGATCCCCGGCTTCTCCCGGATCAGCTCGCTCAGCACGGCGTCCACGTCGGTCATGAAGTTGGGCGACGTGCGCGAGCAGTTGCCCTCCCGTCCGGCGCCGAGCCTCGCGCAGGAGGACGCGCCCGGAATCGGGTCGAACGGCGGCGGCGTCGGCGTCGCTGCCACCTGGGGCGGCGACGTCACCGGCGGCGGGTTGTTCGTGACGTTGTTGTTGTCGCTGCCGCCACCGCAGGCCGACAGCAAGAGGAGGGAAGCGGCCGTGGCCGCGTACGCGCTACGGTTCATGAAACAATGCCTTCCAGTCTGCGCCGCGACACATCGGTCCAGCGGTGCGTAAATCGGCGTGGATTATAGAGAAAACCCCCGGCAGTGGCAAGTGCCGGTTCCTGGAGCCGTGAGCCTGATGCGCGCTGTCCTCCAACGTCTCGCCCTCGCCGCGCTCGCGACGGCCGTCGCGGGGGCGCGCGCCGCCGATGCCCCGCCGACGCCCTCCCCGGTGGCGCCGCCAGAGCCCATGGCTCGCGTCGAGCAGTTCGTCGTGCGCGACGTCGTCCAGGCGGACGGGAGCGTGGTGCGCTCGGAGGACGTGGTCGTGCAGGTGCACACCGCGATGGCGGTCAGCGCCTTCGGACAGGTCCCCGTGCCCTACGTCGACGGCTACGGCGAGGTGACGCCGGGGGACCTGCCGGGCGCGGCCGCGGTGGCACGGGAGGCCGCCCCCCGCCTGTACGCCCATCTCGACGCCGATGATCCGACGCGCTTCGACGATCCCGCGCGGGAGCGCTTCGTGCTGGTGGTGGGAGAAGCGTGGCGCCTGCAGGGCGCGGCGGCGTTCGCGGCCGGCGACCGGGCCGCGGCCGAGCGCTACCTGGCCGCGGCCTGGCAGCTGGCCGGGACCCCTGACGGCGCGGTCGATCTGGCCCGACTCCGGCAGGCCCAGGGCCGCCACGAGGAGGCGATCGACGCCCTGCACCAGGCGTCGTACCTGCCCGCGTGGCGCGCCAACACGGCGAAGGTCGAGCTGGAGCGTGTCGTCACCGACGCGGGGCGGCGCCAGGAGGTCCTCGGCACCTCCCGCCGGGAGAAGGGGAAGCGCCACCTCTTCGACGTTCCGGGCGAGGCCCCGCCCGGCGGCGCGCAGCTCCGGCTGAAGCTGCTCGTCGACCAGCGCGGCCGGATCGTCGACGTCCGCGCCGCGCAGCCGGCGGACGCGGCGGCCCTCGATGCGTGGCGGGCGCGCGTCCTGCAGACGGCGCTACCCGCTTTCGACGTCGACGGCGCCGCGTTCAAGCTGGTACGGGCGGCGACGCTCAAGTGCGCCGCGGATCATGGCTGCCGGCTGGGCCTCAGCTACTACGGCGACGAGGTGGCGACGGTCCTGGAGCGCTGATGCGGATCGCGACCTGGAACGTGAACTCGCTGAGGGCGCGCCTGGACAAGGTGCGCTGGTGGCTGGACCGCGCGCGGCCCGACGTCCTCATGATGCAGGAGACCAAGCTCGCCGACGCGGACGCCCCCGCGGCCGCCTTCCGCGACGCGGGGTACGAGCTGGCGCATCACGGCGAGGGCCGCTGGAACGGCGTCGCCATCGCCAGCCGCTGTGGCGTCTCGGACGTGGTCACGAACTTCGGCCTGCCCCTGCAGCCGGCGCGCACCGAGGACCAGGGCGACGACGAGCCCCTGGCCGAGGCGCGCATGATCGCGGCCCGCTGCGCGGGCGTGCGCGTGGTGTCCATCTACGCGCCCAACGGCCGCGTGGTCGGCTCGCCGTTCTACGAGGCGAAGCTCGTCTGGTACGACCGGCTCGCGCGCTGGTTCGCGGAGGCGGCCTCGCCCGAGGACGCGCTGGTGCTGGGGGGCGACTTCAACGTCGCTCCCACCGACGAGGACGTCTGGGACCCGCGCGCCTGCCACGGCGGCACGCACGTCTCGCCCGAGGAGCGCACCGCGTTCGCGCGGCTGGGCGCCTGGGGCCTCCAGGACGCGTACCGGCACCATCGGACCGAGCCGGGCCGCTACACGTGGTGGGACTATCGCGCGGGCAACTTCCACAAGAACTTCGGCATGCGCATCGACCACCTGCTGACGACGCCTCCGCTGCTCGCGCGGACGGTCTGGGCCGAGATCGACCGCGAGGCGCGCAAGGGCAAGCCGATCCCGTCCGACCACGCGCCGCTCCTGATCGACGTGGACGAGCCGGGCCATCCCTTCGACGCGGGCTGGAGCTCCGCGGAGGGCCGCATCGCCGCCCGGCGGGCCAAGGGCTGATGGCGTTCACGATCGCGCCGCCGGTCGAGCCCATGCTGGCCAAGCTCACCGACGCCCTGCCGCCGGGCGACGGCTGGCTGTTCGAGCCCAAGTGGGACGGGTTCCGCGCGATCGTGTTCAAGGACGGCGACGAGGTGTACATCCAGAGCCGGGACCTCAAGCCCTTCAACCGCTACTTCCCCGACGTCGAGGAGATCCTGCGCGCGTCGCTGCCCCCGCGCGTGGTGGTGGACGGCGAGATCGTGATCGCGACGCCCGGCGGTCTCGACTTCGACGCGCTGCAGCTCCGCATCCATCCTGCGGCTTCGCGCGTCCAGAAGCTGGCGGCGGAGATGCCCGCCTCTTTCGTCGCGTTCGACCTGCTGGCGGAGGGCGACGCGGACCTCTGCGGCGTCCCGCTCTCGGTGCGGCGCGAGCGGCTCTCGCGTGCGCTCGCGTCGGTGGCCGGGCGCGTGCACGTGACGCCGTGCAGCCGCGACCGCGCGGTGGCGGCGGAGTGGTTCGAACACTTCGAGGGCGCGGGGCTCGACGGCGTCATCGCCAAGCACGAGTCGCTCACGTACCAGCCGGGCAAGCGCGCGATGGTGAAGGTCAAGCACGTGCGCACCGCGGACTGCGTGGTGGCCGGCTTCCGCTGGCACAAGAACGGGCCGGGCACGCTGATCGGGTCGCTGCTGCTCGGCCTATTTGACGCCGACGGCCGCCTCCATCACGTCGGCGTGACCTCCTCCTTCCCGATGGCGGAGCGCCGCCGGCTGGCCTCCGAGCTCCAGCCGCTGCGGGAGAACGCGCTCGACGCCCACCCCTGGCGCGAGTGGGCGCGGATGATGGACGGGCACCAGCGCATGCCCGGGATGCAGAGCCGCTGGAGCGCCGGCAAGGACCTCTCGTGGGAGCCCCTGCGCATCGAGCGGGTGTGCGAGGTGAAGTACGACCACCTGCAGGGCGACCGCTTCCGCCACGCGGCCGTCTTCCTGCGCTGGCGGACGGACAAGGCGCCCGCGGACTGCCGCTACGACCAGCTCGAAGTGGTGGCGCCCGCGGAGCTGAACGAGCTCTTCGGGACCTAGCTCTTCTTCGCTTCTCGGCGGGCCTTGGCCTTGGCGCGCTGGCTCTGCTTCCAGGCCGCGACCTGCTCTTCCGTGAAGGTCTGGCCGGCCCAGGGGTCGTAATCGGACTCGAGCGCTTCCTGGGGCGGCCGCTTCTCCTCGGGCACGTGCTCGAGGTTCACGCGCACGCGGTACCAGACGGACGAGCGGCCGCGCATCCCGTCCACCAGGTAGTCCTTCTCCTGGAGGTGCGCGGCGGCCTCGGGGTGCTTCGCCTTCCACCGCTCGAGCCCGCTGAGCGCGTCCTCCTTCTTCTGCGCCTTGGCGATCTCGAGCAGCGGCTTGGTGGAGACGCGCCGGCCGGTCGGGCCCTTGGCGCGCTTGCTGGGCTGCACGCGCGGCGGCTCGCCCGCCTGCTTCTGGTAGTGCGGCGGCCAGGGCGCGTCGCCCTGCCCTTCGGCTTCCTGCTTCGCGGACAGCTCCAGCAGCGGCTCGAGCGAGCAGGGATGCGCGTCGATGTCGGCGTGGCGGTCGCCGATCTCCGCGAACCGCTTCGGCATCGTGCGCAGCGTGAAGTCGCCCGGATCGCAGGCGTCGAGCTCCGGCCAGGTCACGGGCGCGGAGACGCGCGCGTCGGGCTTCGGGCGCACCGAGTACGCGCTGCAGACGGTGCGGTCCTTCGCGTTCTGGTTGTAGTCGAGGAACACCCCGTGCCGCTCCTCCTTCCACCACTTGCTGGTGGCGATGGCGGGGGCTCGCCGTTCGACCTCCCTGGCGATCGCGAGCGCGGCCCGGCGGACCTTTTCGAAGCTCCACCTGGGGTGGATGCGGATGTTGATGTGGATGCCGCGCGAGCCGGACGTCTTGGGCCAGCCGACCAGCTTCAGGTCGGCGAGGACCTCGTGGACGACGCGCGCGACCGCCTGGAGCTGCGGCCACTCGACGCCCGGCACCGGATCGAGGTCGACGCGCAGCTCGTCGGGGTGGTCGAGGTGGTCGGCTCGCACCGGATGCGGATGCAATTCGAGGCACCCCAGGTTCGCCATCCACGCCAGCGCGGCCGCGCTCCTGGGCACGACCTCCTCCGCGATCCGTCCGGAGGGGAACTTGAGCGCGATCACGTCCACGAAGTCCGGACGCTTCTCGGGCGCGCGCTTCTGGTAGAAGAACTCGCCGTGGATGCCGTTCGCGTAGCGCACGAGCACGTTGGGCCGCCCGCCCGCGTGCCTGAGCGCGCCCTCCGCGACGCTCAGGTAGTACTGCACGACCTCGAGCTTCGTGATGCCGGCCTCGGGGAAGTACACCTTGTCGGGGTTGGTGACGGTCACGTCGTGCCCGGCGACGTGGAGGACGGTCGAGGGAGACTTGGACGGCACGCTCGCAGCATACGGCAGGCGCGTGGCGTCTCGCTGTAGAGTCTCGCGCATGAAACGACTCGCACTCATCGGGCTGGTGATCCTCTCGGGCTGCCGGGCGCCCGAGGACGCCCTCGTCTCGAGCTGCACCACGTCGGTGCTGTCGCTCAGCACCGAGTGCAAGCTGAGGGCGACGAAGCTGCCGGCGGTGCGGAGCTCCTGGATCGACGCCAACACCAAGAACTTCAAGGTGCGCGTCTCCGGGACGTTCTCGGTGCAAAAGGGCCGGGTGACCGTGACGCTCCCCGGTTGCAGGGAGGGAGGCAGTGCCGAGGCGACCGCCGCGCGCCCGGCGTCGCTCGAGTGCGATGCCGCGATCAGCCGCTCCGACTTCACCTTCGCGGTGCGAGCGAGTCCCGTCGACGGGGTCGCGGAGGGCTTTGCAGGACAGCTGAGCTTCAAGCCGATCTGATTCCCATCCGCCCCGGGGCGGATGGAAGCGACGCGTCTACCGCGGGAATCCGAAGCTGACTCCCAGCGTCGCGCGCCAGAAGCCGTAGTCCTCGGAACGAATGCCGTCGGGCTCGTCTTCGTCGGCCAGCGCGCGGAAGTACCGCAGGTCACCTCGAAGCCCCACGCGCCGGCTCAGCGCGAACATCACGCCGCCGCCGGCGTCGAATGCGAGGTCGTCCTGGTCCCTGGACGGCTCATTGGTCCAGGCGTGCACCAGCCCGAACCCGGCTGACCCGTAGGGTCGCCACTTCGGCGCGCTTGGAATGCGAATGGGCACCACCACGTTGGCCATGAAGCCCATGGCGTCGGTGTTGATGTCCTTGCAGGGCCCCGGCATCCCGGTGCAGTTGGGCGGAGCCGCCGGGTCCAGCGGGACGACCTCGGAATCCTTGAAGAAGTGCTGGTACCGCTGGAGATCGAGCTCGAACCCGAGCCAGCCGCCGAACCAGGCGATGGTACCGCCGGGCCCCCCTTTGCCGTGCTCGACGTCGCCTGCCACGTTCAACCCGAGTTGCGGCGTGATCACCCACTGCGCTTGCGCCGGCGCCGTCAACCAGACGACGACCGGAACCGTGAGAAGAACCGAGCGATATCGGGCCACCGATTCACCCCGTCGTCGCCACTCGCCCCTCTCGGGCGACGGTCGGGCGTGTATGCAGCCCTGATGCCGTCGGACACCTGTGGTGCAGGCCTGGCAAGCCGACGACTGGCTCCCGGTGTTGTCCACACGGGACGACGTCAGCGATCTCACGCTGACCACCCGAGATGACAGCCGCTCTTCCGAAACGAAAACGCCCGCGGGCCGAGGGGCCCGCGGGCGGTCGATTCAATGGCGCGGCGCCGGCGGCGCCGTCCGGAGCGTCAGATCCTCGAGCCTTCCAGGAACGCCTTCAGCTTGCGCGAGCGCGACGGGTGCCGCAGCTTGCGCAGCGCCTTGGCCTCGATCTGGCGGATGCGCTCGCGGGTGACCGCGAAGCTCTGGCCGACCTCCTCCAGCGTGTGCTCGGAGCCGTCGCCCAGGCCGAAGCGCATCTTGATGACCTTCTCCTCGCGCGGCGTCAACGTCTTGAGGAGCGCCTCGGTCTGCTCCTTCAGGTTGATGTTGATGACCGCCTCCGACGGGGACACCACGTTGCGGTCCTCGATGAAGTCCCCCAGATGCGAGTCTTCCTCCTCGCCGATCGGCGTCTCGAGCGAGATGGGCTCCTGCGCGATCTTCAGGACCTTGCGGACCTTGCTGACCGGGATGTCCATCCGCTTGGCGATCTCCTCCGAGGAGGGCTCGCGGCCCAGCTCCTGCACCAGGGCGCGCGACGTGCGGATGAGCTTGTTGATGGTCTCGATCATGTGCACCGGGATGCGGATGGTGCGGGCCTGGTCGGCGATGGCGCGGGTGATGGCCTGGCGGATCCACCAGGTCGCGTAGGTCGAGAACTTGTAGCCGCGCTTGTACTCGAACTTGTCCACGGCCTTCATGAGGCCGATGTTGCCCTCCTGGATCAGGTCCAGGAACTGCAGGCCGCGGTTGGTGTACTTCTTCGCGATCGAGACCACCAGGCGCAGGTTGGCCTCCACCAGCTCCTTCTTGGCCTGCTCGGCCTGGTGCTCGCCCTGGATGACCGTGACCAGCGTGTTCTTGAGCTCGTCGGTGCGGGTGTCGAACTCCTCTTCGATCTGGCGCAGCAGGTGCTTCTGCTCGTTGATCTGCTGGCGGACGGTCTTCTTGTACTCGTCCGAGACCTTGCTCCTGAGCTTGGGCTCCAGCTTGGCGATCCGGTCGTCGGACTCGTGGATGCGCTCCACCGACTCGCGCACGCGCTCGGTCAGGCGCCGCTTCACGGCCTCGCTGAACTCGATGCGGCGGATGGCCTCCGACACCGCGATGCGCAGGCGTCCCAGCTTCCACTTGGCCCGCACGTACTTGGGCTCGCGCTTGCCGATCTCCAGGAACTTCTTGCGGTAGGCCAGGTAGTCCTTGTGGGCCTCGGCCACCTTGGAGGAGAGCTTGAGCGTCTCCTTGATCTTGGCCTCGATCTTCTCCTCGGTGACCTCCTCCTCGTTGAAGACCACCATGTCGCGCACGTTGATCTCGCCCGCGGCCAGGCGCTCGGTGTAGCGGGCCACCTCCTGCGCCGCCATGGGCGTGCGGCAGATGACCTTCATCACGATCTTCTTGCCGCGCTCGATGCGCTTCGCGATCTCGACCTCGCCCTCGCGCGTCAGCAGGGGCACCGTGCCCATCTCGCGCAGGTACATGCGGACGGGGTCGTTGGTCTTGTCGAGGGCTCCGGGCGTCAGGTCGAGCTCGGCTCCCTCCTCACCCTCCGACTTCTCGCGGTACTTCTGCTCGGAATCGACGACCTCGATTCCCATCGAGCCGAACATCGAGAAGATGTCGTCCAGCTCGTCCGACGAGCTGATCTCCGACGGGAGCATGTCGTTGACTTCCTCGTACAGGAGGTAGCCCTTCTCCTTGCCCATCGTGATGAGCTGTCGGACCTCGTCGTACTTTTCCTCGATCGAGAGCGCCATTCGTTCCCTTTCCTTCTTCCTCTATGAATCCCGTTACAGGCCCGCGATCTGGCGGGCGATCTCGTTCTTCTCGCGCAGCAGCTCGTCCTCACGCCCGTCCCGGGCGGCGGCGATCTGCTGGCGCAGCGCGCTCAGGCGCGACTCCAGCTCCAGGCGGCGCAGCTCACGAACGCACTCGGCGGGGCTGACGCCGCTCCCCGGCGCCGCCTCCACGGCCACTTCGGTCACGATGCGTCGCGCGTCCTCGTCCGGCAGGGCTTCCAGCAGGGCCGACGCGCTCACGGCCGCGCCGGACGCCGTGAGGCGCTTGGCCGCGGCCAGCACGTCCCCCGCGCCGAGGCGGGCCAGGCTCTCGTCCGGCAGCGCCTGCAGGGCGTCGGCGATCCCCTCGGCGCTCGTCACCGTCAGCGACACCAGCCAGCGCTCCGCGGGCAGCAGCCGTGCGCGCGTCGGGGAGGCGGGCGGCGGTGCGCTGGGCTCCGGCAGCGTCATGCGGTCGCGTCCCGCGGTGAGCGCACGCCGCAGCTCCTCCTGCGCCGCGCGCTCGTCCAGTCCGCCCGCCTCCACGATCGCGGGCATCCAGGCCGCGCGCTCCACCGCGCTCTCGATGCGCGCGACGCTCGGCAGCAGCGCGGCCAGGAACGCCGCCTTGCCCGCCGGCGTCCGGGTGTCGTTCTCGGCCGCCGCGCGTCGGATCAGCCACTCCATGTAGCCGGGCGCCTCGTCCAGGCGACGCCGGTACGCGTCCGCGCCGAACTGCTTCAGGAAGCTGTCGGGGTCGTGCCCCTCCGGCAGCTCGACCACCTGCACCTTGAAGCCCTCTTCCAGCAGGATGTCGAGCCCCTTGCGCGCGGCGCGCTGGCCGGCCGCGTCCTGGTCGAAGTTCACGACCACGTGGTCGGTGAAGCGGCGCAGCAGCCGCGCGTGCGCGGGCGTCAGCGCGGTGCCGCAGGTGGCGACGGCGCCCTCGACTCCCGCCTCCAGCGCGCGGGCGACGTCGAGGTAGCCCTCCATCAGCACCGCGCGCCCGTCCTTGCGGATCGCGTCCTTGGCCCAGTGCAGGCCGTAGAGCACCCGGCTCTTCTGGTAGACGGGCCCCTCGGGCGAGTTCAGGTACTTCGGCTCCGAGCCGTCCAGGCTGCGCGCGCCGAACGCGACCACCTTGCCGCCCTCCGCGAAGATGGGGAACACGGCCCGGCTGCGGAACCGGTCGTAGAGGCGGTCGGTGCCTTCCTTCTGCACCACCAGCCCGACGGTCTTGAGCGCGGCCTCCGGGAAGCGTCGCTTCATCGCGTCGAGCAGGTCGGTCCAGCCTTCCCGTGCCGCCCCGGCGCGGATGCGCTCCAGCGTCTCCTGCTTGAACCCGCGGCCCAGCAGGTACTCCCGCGCCTTCTCCCCGGGAGCCGTCCAGAGATGACGCGTGAAATGCTGGGCGGCCGCCTCGAGCAGCCCCAGCAATTCCTCGCGCTCCTTGCGGTCGGCCCCGCCGTCCCACCGGCTCTCCGGGACGGTCAGCCCGAAGTGCTTCGCCACCAGCTCGATCGACTCGGGGAAGCCGACGCGCTCGTGCAGCATCACGAACTTGAACACGTCGCCGCCCTGGCCGCAGCCGAAGCAGTGGAACACCGGCGGCTCCTGGCGAACGGTGAACGAGGGGGTCTTCTCGTTGTGGAACGGGCACAGCCCCTTCCAGGACGCGCCCGCCTTGCGCAGGGCGACGTGCTCCGAGATGTAGCGGACGATGTCCGCCGTGCGGCGGACCTCCTCGACGAAGGAATCGGGCAGCGCCATCCCTATTCCTTGAGCTCCACGACCGTCACCCCGCCGCGTCCCTCCGCCCCCACGCGGAACGAGGCCACGTGCGGGTGGCCGTCCAGGAACTGCGCGACCGCCTTGCGCAGGCGTCCGGCGCCGAAGCCGTGGATGACCCGCAGCTCCTTGCGGTCGGAGAGGGCGGCGTCGTCCAGCAGCTTGTCGACGCGCGGCAGCGCCTCGTCCACGGTCAGGCCCACCAGGTTGATCTCGGCCGGGACCGCGGGACGCATGCCCTTGGCGGGCCCCTCGACGCGCGCCGTCTTCGGCGCCGCGCCCGCGAGCGCGATCAGCTCCGCCCGCGGGACGCGGAGGCGCTTGCCGCTCACGGCCAGCTCCACGTCGTCGCCGGCGAGCGCCATCACGTCGCCCACCACGCCCAGCGAGCGGACGCGCGCGCGTCCTCCCACCGCCAGCGGGGTCTCGGCCGCGGCAGGCTCGGGGGCCGCCTCGGCTCCATCCAGCCCCTGAGGCGCCAGCGCCTCGCTGCGCGCTTCCCGGATGGCGGTGACCGCCTCGCTGCGCGCCCGGGCCGCCGCCGTCCTGGCCGGACGCGCGGCCTGCTCCTCGAGCTTGCGCACGGCGGCCGCGATCGCGTCCGCCGCCTGCCGCGCGAGCAGCTCCGCCCGGCGGTCCAGCTCCTTGTGGAAGGACTCGATCTCCTTGCGCCGGCGCACGGCCATCGCCTGCTCGACGTCGCGCTGGCGCACGCGCTCGTCGTGCAGCTCGGACTGCTCGTGGGCCAGCCGCGCCTGGTCGTGGCGCAGGCGCGCCTGTTCCGTCTCCAGCTGCTTGAGGAGCGCTTCCGCCTGCGCGTCCTTGCGGTCGAGGCGCGTGCGCGCGTCGGCCACGACGGAGGGCTCGAGGCCGAGGCGTTCCGCCATCTCCAGGGCCAGGCTCCGGCCGGCCACGCCCAGCGCCAGCCGATACGTGGGCTCGTAGGTGGCCGGGTCGTACCCGAAGGAGGCGCACGCGACGTCCGGCGTCGACTGCGCATAGGCCTTGAGCAGGCCGTGGTGCGTGGTCGCGACCACCATCGCGCCGCGCACGCGGAAGTGATCGACCACGGCGGTCCCCAGCGCGCCGCCCTCGGCCGGGTCGGTGCCCGCGCCCACCTCGTCCAGCAGCACGAGCGCGGGCGTCTGCAGGTCGCGCGTCATCTCCACGATGCCCGCCAGGTGCGCGGAGAAGGTCGAGAGGTTGGCCGCGATCGACTGCTCGTCGCCGATGTCGGCGAAGACCCGCTTGAACACCGGCAGCACGCTGCCCTCGGCCGCGGGCACGTGCAGGCCGCACTGCGCCATGAGCGCCAGCAGGCCGACCGTCTTGAGCGCGACCGTCTTGCCGCCCGTGTTGGGCCCGCTGATCACGAGCACCGGCTTGCCGAAGCCGACCGTGATGCTGACCGGCACCGGCTCGCGCGTCGTGCGGCGCTGCAGGCCCAGCCGCTCGACCAGCACCGGCATCAGCAGCGGATGGCGCGCGTCGCGCAGGTCCAGGTCCAGGTGTCCCTTGTCCGCGATCACGGGGCACACCGCGTTCATGTCGCGCGCGCACAGCGCCCGCGCCTGCACCGCGTCCAGCTCGCCCAGGACCTCCACCGTGCGGGCGAGGTCGCGCGACCGGGCGCCCACGCGCGACGTCAGGTCGCGCAGGATCCGCACCACCTCGGCCCGCTCCTCCTCCTGCAGCGAGACGATGTCGTTGTTGAGCTCGACCGCCGGCATGGGCTCGACGAAGAGGCTGGCGCCCGAGCCCGAGCCGCCGTGGATGATCCCGGGGATCTGGCCCCGGTGCTCGGCCTTGAGCAGCAGCACGTAGCGGTCGTTGCGCGTGGTGACCAGCTTGTCCTGCAGCAGGCGATCGGCGTCCTTGCCGCGGAGGAACCCCTCCATCACGGACTGCAGCTGCGCGCGCAGGCGGGTGAGGGCGCGTCGCGTCTCCTGCAGCTTGGGGGAGGCGTCGTCCGCCACCTCTCCGGTCGGCAGGATCGCGCGCCGGAGGAGCACCGCCAGGTCGGTCATGTCCGGCACGACCGAGGCGTCGCGCGCGAGGCCCGGCGCGCTCTCCACCCGCGCCACGCGCTGGGCGATCTCGCACCCGCCCTCGACGAACGACGCGACGTCGAGCAGCGCGGCCGGCTCCAGGTGCGCGCCCTCGACCCGCGCGGCCGGGAGCAGGTCGGTCAGGTCCGGCAGGTCGTGGTAGGGCTGCCGCCCGAGGCCACGGAGGAGGCGGACGCCCTCCGTCGTTTTTTCGAGCGCCTCCCGGACCTCCGCTGGCGTGCTCAGGGGAGAGAGTGTACGGACGCGGTCCCGACCCGCTGCCGAGCCGGTATGGCTGAGCAGCAGGGCGCGCACGGTCTCGAATTCCAGCGTACGGAAAGTGTTCGCGTTCACGCCTTTTCTGTAGGGAACCAGAAACCTGGCGTCCGCACCCTTCCGCTCAACCGGACATCGCGTTCGCCCGTCTGGAGGGGGCTAAGGCGTTGCTTTGGCTAGCTTTGAAGGGAGGGACGCGGTGGGATCCTGCCCCTTGCCTCCGTCCGCCTTACACCCGCCTCGGGCCCAGGACAGGACTCTTCCCCAAAAATGAGAAGAATCAACGAGTTTGTCAAGGTCGAGGGCGTGGAAATTGCCCTCTTTGGAGGACGATTGGAAGTCCCTTAGGGCCGGGCTCCGGTCCGCAGGATCGAGCACGCCAAGTAGCCCGCTCCGAAGCCGTTGTCGATGTTCACGACGGCGACCCCCGAGGCGCACGTGTTGAGCATGGCGAGCAGCGCCGCCAGCCCGTGGAAGGAGGCGCCGTACCCGACCGACGTGGGCACCGCGATCACCGGGGCCTCGACCAATCCTCCCACGACGGAAGGAAGTGCCCCCTCCATGCCGGCCACCACGATCACGACCTTCGCGCGGCGGATCTCCTCGGTGCGGCCCAGCAGCCGGTGCAGCCCGGCGACCCCCACGTCGAAGTAGCGGTCCACGGTCGCGCCCAGGAACGACGCCGTGACCGCGGCCTCCTCGGCCACCGGCTGGTCCGACGTGCCGGCGGACACGATCGCCACCCGTCCCACGAGGCTCTCGGTCGCGCGCACCGCGAGCGTGAGGCACCTCGCGGACGGATGGTGCTCGACGGGCAGGCCGCGTGCGAGCACGGCGTCGCGTGCCTCTTCGGAGGCACGCGTGACGAGGACGTTGTGGCCGGCGGCCGCCATGCGCTCGACGATGGACGCGACCTGCTCCGGCGTCTTTCCGCCTCCGTAGACCACTTCGGGCGCGCCCCGGCGCAAGGCCCGGTGGTGGTCGATCGTCGCGAACCCGAGATCCTCGTAGGGAAGGGCGCGCAGCCGCTCCAGCGCGTCGTCGGGCGAGACCCGGCCATCCTTGACGGCGCCGAGCAAATCGTGCAAATCTCCCGGATTCATCCCAGGGCCTTCTGATACGCTCGGATTGACGGGGTCAGGAGCGCGGGTAAACTATAGAGTTTGTGCCTAGTTGGGCACAACGCCCCCCTTGAGGATCGCCCGGGGGGACCCGAAAGAGACCCCGGGGCGGTCCCGTTCGTGCAAGCAGGTTGGCATGGCCCTCGAGCAACGGGGTCAGACTGTGGCCGCCTGCGGAGGAGGCTAACGTCCCGAAGTCATGAGCCCACTTGAATACGCCATCCTTGGTGCCTACTTCCTGACGCTCGTCATCCTGGCTGTCTTCGGCCTCCATCGTTACGTCATGGTCTACCTGTACTATCGGCACCGGGACCGGCGTGCGCTTCCCGCGCCGCTGCCGGCTCGGCTGCCCCGGGTGACCGTCCAGCTCCCTCTCTACAACGAGATGTACGTCGTGGACCGCCTCTTGGAGAGCGTCACCTCGATCCGCTATCCGCGCGAGCTGCTGGAGATCCAGGTGCTCGACGACTCCACCGACGAGACGCGCGCGATCGCGTCGGCCGCCGTGGCGCGGTACGCGGAACAGGGCTTCGACATCCACTACCTCCATCGCGCGGACCGCGAGGGCTACAAGGCGGGCGCGCTCGACGCGGGCCTCAAGGTCGCGAAGGGCGAGTTCGTGCTCATCTTCGACGCGGACTTCATCGCGCCGCCGGACATCCTCGAGAAGACGCTCGGGCACTTCGACGACGCGGGGGTCGGCATGGTGCAGGTGCGTTGGGGGCACATCAACCGCGACTACTCGCTGCTGACCCAGGTGCAGTCGGTGCTGCTCGACGGCCACTTCATCCTGGAGCACGGCGGGCGCAACCGCTCGGGCCGCTTCTTCAACTTCAACGGGACCGCGGGGGTCTGGCGGCGCGAGGTCATCACCGACGCCGGCGGCTGGCAGCACGACACGCTGACCGAGGACCTGGACCTCAGCTATCGCGCCCAGATGAAGGGCTGGCGTTTCGTGTTCGTGCAGGACGTGGTCTCGCCGGCCGAGGTGCCGGTGGAGATGAACGCCTTCAAGAGCCAGCAGCACCGCTGGGCCAAGGGCTCCATCCAGACCTGCAAGAAGCTGCTGCCGCGCATCCTGGCCTCGGCCCAGCCCCTGCACATCAAGGCGGAGGCCGCGTTCCACCTGACGGCCAACTTCGCCTACCCGCTCATGATCGTGCTCTCGCTGCTCATGTTCCCGGCCATGGTCATCCGCTACAACATGGGCTTCTACGAGATGATGATCGTGGACGTGCCGCTGTTCCTGGGCGCGACCATGAGCGTCTGCTCGTTCTACCTGATGAGCCAGCGCGAGGTGTTCGGCGAGGGCTGGCGCGCGCGCATCCGCTACCTGCCGGCGGTGCTCGCGGTCGGCATCGGGATCTCCGTGAACAACGCCAAGGCCGTGCTGGAGGCGCTGCTGGGGATGCAGTCGGAGTTCACGCGCACGCCCAAGTACCGGGTGGAGGGCACCTCCGACGACTGGAAGCTGAAGCGCTATCGCGGCAACGTCACGCTGGTGCCCTTCATCGAGCTGCTGCTGGGCGCCTACTTCAGCCTCATGGCGTGGTACGCGGTGAGCAACGGCATCTACGGCACGCTGCCGTTCATCTTCCTGTTCCAGGCAGGCTTCCTGTACGCGGCGTTCCTCTCGCTGTTCGAGAACGTCGGCAAGGTGGGCCTGGTGCAGGAACAGGAGGCCTGACGGCCGAGGACGTCCTCCGCTCCCCCGGACAGGACGAAGGCGCCCTCACCGGCGCCGCCGTGCGGCGCGTGCTCGGGCTGACCCTGCTGCTCAACGTCCTGGTGAGCGCCGGCAAGATCGTCGTCGGCAACATGTCCGGCAGCCTGTCGATGGTGGCCGACGGCTACCACAGCATGACCGACGGGCTCAACAACGTCGTGGGCCTGGTCGTCGCCTCCTTCGCCTACAAGCCGCCCGACGCCGGCCACCCCTACGGCCACCGCAAGTTCGAGACGGCGGCCACGCTCCTGATCGGGCTCGCGCTGCTGGTCGTCGCCTACCACGTGATCGAGCAGGCGCTGACGCAGGTGCAGGGCGCGCGGCAGCCCGAGGTGGGCGCGCTCAACTGGATCGTCATGGGCGTCACCCTGCTCGCGAACGTGTTCGTGGCCTGGTACGAGCGCCGTGAAGGACGACGCCTCAACAGCCCCTTCCTCATCGCGGACTCGGCCCACACGCGCTCGGACATCTACGTCACGCTCGGGGTCGTGGCGTCGTTCGCCGGCGCCCGCGCCGGCCTGCCCTGGATGGACGGGCTGGTGGCGGCCGGCATCGCCGCCTTCATCGCGTTCCTGGCCGTGCAGATCCTGATCGGCTCGTTCAACACGCTCACCGACCGCGCGGTCCTGTCCAGCGAGGCGCTGCAGGCGGTGGTCCGGGCCGTCCCCGGGGTGCGCGCCTGCCGCGAGATCCGGACGCGGGGAGGGGAGGGCGCCGTCTACGTCGACCTCACCGTCCACGTCGACGGCGACATGCGGCTGCGCGCCGCCCACGACGTCGCCGACCGCATCGAAGCCGCGCTGCAGGAGGCCCACCCCGAGATCGTGGACGTGGTGGTCCACGTCGAGCCGGCCTGAATCAAGTGAAGCTAGCGCTTCTCCCCGCCGCAGTCGTCGCACGGACACAACCCACGCAACAGCCGGAAGGTGTAGATGCCGGTGCTGTGGTTGTCGGCCCAGGTCGGCGCCAGCGCGTAGTTGCCGACGCCCTCGACGTGCAGGAGATCCTGCCCGGACAGGTCCAGGTAGCGGGCCACCGGCGCGTGGCCCTGGCAGCCCGCGCAGGGACACCAGCTGCGCAGGTAGTCGAGCCCGTACGTCGAGACGTGGCCGTCGTCCCAGGTGACGACCAGCCGCCGCGCGCCCTTCTCGTGGCGGACCTCGACGGGCTCGGGATACGGCGGGGCGGGGGGCATCGTGGCTACGGGATGTCGACGGCCGCAGTGTGCTCGATCCGGCCGCCGCCCACCAGGTCGCGCACGGTCAGCTTCACCATGTAGGTGCCGGGCACCGAGTTGGGATCCATCGTCAGGTTGGTGGTGAAGCTCGCGAACGCGCCCGTGGCCAGCGACGTGTTGCCCGCGAAGCGCTCGACGTCCGGCCGCGAGAGGCCTTCGATCACCACGCCGTCGGGGCCGATCGTCTCCACGTCCTCGGCCAGGTCGATCGCGAACACGTTCCCCTCCGGGCGCACCTTGAAGCCGGTCACCTGGATGCGGACGGTGACGCGCAGCGTTCCGCCCTCCCGCCGCTTCTCGACACCCAGGGGCTCGATGGTCATCACCCCGGTGCCGGTGTCGGGGATCGCGTTCTGCGGACGCTCGCCGCCCACCTCGATGTCGGTGATCTTCCAGGCGCCGCCCTGGTGCACGAGCTGGAACGACGCGTCCTCGGACTCGCCGCCCGTGCTGCGGAGCGACCCGCCCAGCGTCGCCGTCTCGTTCTGGATGTTGATGTTGGAGAAGCTCGAGTCCGCGTTCTGCGAGAACGAGGCGTGTTTCGCGGCGAAGGCCTGGAACGCCTCCTTCGACACCTCGGACTGGTAGGGCGGCGCCAGCCGCGCGTACGCCGCGTCGAGGTTGCCCGCCTTCACGTCGGCCAGCTGGGCCTTCACCTCGGCGGCGGGCGCCTGGATCGCGCGGTAGCCCTTGTAGACCGCGAAGCCGATCCCGCCCGCGATGAGCGAGCCGATCAGCAGGATGCTGCCGCAGCCGATGGCGACCCAGAACCAGACGCTGCGCCCCGAGCGCGCGGGTGCGGCCGCGGGCGCCTCGGCCGGCCCGACGGGGCGCGGCGGACGCGCGGCGGGCGCGTGCCCGGGCGGTGGCGGCGGCAACGGCGGCGCGCCGGGAGCGGCCGCCGCGGGACGCGGAGCCGGAGGATAGGCCGGGGGAGCGACGGCGGCCGGCGGTGGCGGCGGGTGCGCGGGAGGAGGTGGCGGAGCGGCCGGTCGGACGGGCGGCGGCGCCGCCATGGGCGTGCCGCCCAGGATGGTGCCGTCCGTCTCGAAGCCGGGCGCACCCGCGATCTCGACGCGGAACGGGACCGCGCCGAAGCGGACCTCCTGGCCCGGACGCAGCAGCGCGTCGGCCACCCGCTGGCTGTCGAGGAACGTGCCGTTGGCGCTGCCCTCGTCGACCACGAAGTAGGCTGCGCCCCGCCGCTCGATGCGGGCGTGGCGGCGCGAGACCGAGCCGTCGTTGACGTAGATCTCGCACCCGGGCTCGCGGCCCACGACCGACACGTCCTGGCTGATGACGATGGGGGCGCCGATCGGTGGGATGAGCCGCAGACCAACCATTCGCGATGACCTCCGCGACCCGAAGTGGCCGAGATTCTAGGGGCCCCCGTGAGGCGAGGTCAAACGTGGGCCCCTGGTTGACCCGGGTCGCCCCTGCGGATAGAACGCCTTGATGGGCTCATCGGACCTCGCGGTCGAGACGCACGACCTCGGTCGCCGCTTCGGCCGCCGCTGGGCGCTGGCCGAGGTGACCCTCGGCGTGCCCGCGGGCGCGCGCGTGATGGTCACTGGCCGCAACGGGTCCGGCAAGTCGACGCTGCTGCGCGTGCTGGCGACCGCCAGCCGCGTCGACCGGGGCCTGGCGCGGGTGGCGGGGTTCGACGTCAAGCGCCAGCGCAGTCAGGTGCGCCAGCGCGCCGCGCTGCTCGGTCACCACTCGTACCTGTACGAGGCGTTCTCCGCGCGGGACAACCTCACCGCGGCGGCCCGCTTCCTGGGCGCGCCCGCGGAGCGGGTCGAAGGGCTGCTCGAGCGGGTGGGCCTGGCCGCGCGGGCGGAGGACCCCGTCTCCGTGTTCTCCGCGGGGATGCGCAAGCGCCTCTCGCTGGCCCGGGCGCTGCTGCAGGAGGCGGACGTCCTTCTGCTGGACGAGCCGTACGGCGAGCTGGACCCGGCCGGGTTCGCGCTGCTCGACCGCGTGCTGGACGAGCAGCGGTCGCGGGGCCGGACGGTGCTGCTGGCCACGCACCTGCTGGAGCACGGCCGCGAGCGGTGCGATCAGGCCATCGCACTCGACGAGGGACGGCTGGTGTGGTCGGGCCCGGCGAAGGACCTGCCGGTGCCGGGCGCGCCGTGAGGCCCGGGGGGCGCGCGAAGTGATGACGCACCTGCTGGCCGCCCTGCGCAAGGACTTCCTGCTGCAATGGCGCACGCGGGCGCAGGCGATCGCCGTCTACGCCTTCGGCGCGTCCGCCCTGCTCCTCTTCAGCTTCGCGGTCGGTCCGGTGGCGGCGACCCTGCGCGAGCACGCGGCCGGCTTCCTGTGGCTGGGGCTGCTGCTCTCGTCGACCTTGACGCTCGCGGAGAGCTTCCACGCGGAGGCGGAGCAGCACGCGCTGGAGGGGCTGCTGCTGCTGCCCGTGGCCCCCGCCGCGCTGTACTACGCCAAGGCGCTCGCGAACGCCGCGGCGCTTTCCTTGATGGGAGCCGCCCTCATCCCCGTGATGGTGATACTGTACGATGCGGCGACGCCGCGGGTCCCGGCCCTCCTCGGGATCGTGCTGCTCGGCTCGGCAGGCCTCTCGGCGCCCGGAACCCTTTACGCGGCCATGACCTCCCAGGCCCGAGCCCGGCAGACCCTGCTCCCGCTCCTGCTGTTCCCGCTCGTGGTGCCCGTTCTGCTCGCGGCGGTCAAGGCCACGTCCCTGATCATTCACGGCGATCCCATGGGCCAGATCCGGTCCTGGTCGCTGCTGCTCGTCTGCTTCAACGTCATCCATTGGTCGTTGTGCGGGCTGCTGTTCGAGCGGGTGGTGGAGGACTGACGATGGCCACAAGCAAGACGCCGTACGCCTGCATCGGCCTGGCGGTGACGCTCCTCGTCTGGGGCTCCGTCTGGGGCCTGTTCTACGCACCGGCCGAGACCTACATGGGGGACGTGCAGCGCATCATGTACGCCCACGTTCCCACCGCGTGGAACGCGATGCTGGCACTCAGCTTCGCCTTCCTGTGCGCCCTGATGTCGCTCTGGCGATCGGAGATGGCCTGGGACAACCGTCTCGAGGCCGCGCTGGAGGTGGGGGTCGTCCTCTCCGCGCTGCTGTGCATGCAGGGCGCGATCTGGGCCAAGCCCACCTGGGGCGTGTGGTGGGACTGGGATCCCCGGCTCACCACCACCGCCGTGATGGTCTTCGCGTTCGGGGCCATCCTGGCCCTGCGCCAGTTCGTCGAGGACCCCGTGAAGCGCGCCACCTGGTCGGCGGTGGCCACCGTCATTGCGTTCGCCGACGTGCCGATCGTCTACTTCTCGGTGCGCTGGTGGAACTCGCTGCACCAGCTCCAGTCGTCGCCGGAGACGGTCTCGAAGGCGTTCCACTGGCCGCTGCGCATCAACGCGTTCGGCATCCTGTTCCTCATGATCGGGCTCATCTCGTTGCGCACGCGCGTGGCCGCGCTGCGCCGCGAGGAGGAGCTGGCCCCGCCGTTGCCCGAGACCGCGCCCCGGCGCGCGCCGATCGCGGAAGGAGCTCGCTCGTGAACACCGGTGTCATCCAGGGCGGATGGGAGTTCGTGTGGGCCGCGTACGCGGTGACCGCGACTATACTGACGGGCTATGGCCTCTCGATCTTCTCCCGCTACCGCGCGGCGCTGCGCCGCCGCTCCGCGGCGGGTCCGGGGGTGACGCGATGAGCCGCGGGCGCTGGGCCGCGATCGGCGCGCTGGTGGCCGCCGGCGCCGCCCTGCTCGCCATCACGGCGGGCGGGATCGGCCAGAACCTCGTCTACTACTGGGGGCCCACCGAGCTGCACGCGGCGGGGCCCAAGGCGGTCGGCGCCAGCATCCGCCTCGGCGGGCTGGTGGCGCCCGGGTCCATCAAGAAGGGCGAGGGCGCCTCGCACGTCGAGTTCGACGTCATCGACCGGCCCGGCGGCCGCGTGCACGTGAAGTGCACCGGCGTCCCGCCGCAGATGTTCCGCGAGCAGATCGGCGTGGTGGTGGAGGGCACCATGGACAAGGCGGGCTACTTCGACGGCCGCCGGCTCATGGTGTCGCACAGCAACGAGTACCGCGTGCCCGGGGACGGCGAGGCGGTCGACGTCCAGAAGGCGATGCGCTCGACGCAGGGGCTGGACGAGCGCCCGAAGCCGAAGGAACCGTGACCGCCGCCGCCGGACGCTTCCTCATCCTGATCGCGCTGCTCGTCTCCTCGGCGGGCGCGATCGTCGGCTTCGCGGCCGGAGCCCGCGGCTCGGCCGCCGGCTGGCGGCTGACCCGCGGGTTCGCGTACGCGTTCGCGGCGGCCATGGCCGCCGCCAACGTCCTCATGATGGCGGCCCTGCTGCTGCGCGACTTCAGCGTCAGCTACGTGGCCCACGTCGGATCGCGCTCCGTGCCCGACTGGGTCGCGCTCGTCAGCCTGTGGTCCTCGCTGGAGGGATCGATCCTCTTCTGGGGCCTGATCATCGGCGCGTACGTCGCGGTCGCCACCTGGCGCAACCGCGCGCTGCACCCCGAGTACATGCCGTACGCCACGGCGGTGTGGCTCGCCTGCGGCGCGTTCTTCAGCTTCCTGCTGGCCGGCCCCGCCCAGCCCTTCGGCAGCGTCTTCCCGGTGCCCGCGGACGGCCCGGGCCCGAACCCGCTGCTGCAGAACCACGTGCTGATGATCGTGCACCCGCCGTTCCTCTACCTGGGCTACGTGGGGATGACGATCCCGTTCGGCCTGGCCTCGGCCGCGCTGCTCACCGGACGGCTCGGCCACGACTTCCTGCGCCCCCTGCGCAACTGGCTGCTGCTGCCCTGGGTCTTCCTCACGGTCGCGATCGTGCTGGGCGGATGGTGGGCCTACGAGGTGCTGGGCTGGGGCGGCTACTGGGCGTGGGATCCGGTGGAGAACGCGTCGTTCCTGCCCTGGCTGACCGCGACCGCGGCGCTGCACTCGGCGCTGCTCACCGAGCGCAAGGGCGCGCTCAAGGGCTGGACGGTCACGCTGGTCATGGCCACGTTCCTGCTCACGATCCTGGGGACGTTCATGACCCGCTCGGGCGTCTTCAACTCGGTGCACTCGTTCACGCAGAGCGCGATCGGCCCCACCATCCTGGTCTTCCTGGCGCTGGCGCTGTTCTGGTCGGTCGGCCTGCTGGCGATGCGCATCGACCGCCTCACGGCGGAGGGATCGCTGTCGGTCGGGGCCAGCCGTGACTCGATGTTCCTGGTCAACAACCTGCTCTTCGTGCTGTTCACGTTCACGGTCCTCATCGGCACCACCTTCCCGCTGATCGTCGAAGCGGTGCGCGACGTGCAGATGAGCGTCGGGCGGCCGTACTTCGACCGCATGGCGGTCCCGGTGGGCGTGAGCCTGCTGCTGCTCATGGGCGTGGGGCCGGCGCTGCCTTGGGGGCGGGCCACCGCGGAGCAGGTGCGGCGCGCGCTGCTGGCTCCCATCGGCGCCGGCCTGGTGGTGGCCGCGATCGCGTTCGCGCTGGGCGTGCGTGTGCCCTGGACGCTGGTGACGCTCTGCTTCGCCGGCTTCACCGCCTTCGTCACGCTGCGGGAGCTGGCGGTACCGCTCCTGCGCCGGATGCACGCGCACGGCGAAGGGTTCGGCCAGGCGCTGCTCGAGTCGCAGGTCCTCCGCGGCCACCGCCGCACGGGGGCGTACGTGGTGCACGCGGGCGCCGTGATCGCGTTCTCCGCCATCGCCGTCAGCAGCACCATGGGCACCTCGATCGAGGTGCAGCTGAGCGAAGGACAGACCGCGAAGCTGGGCGCGTACGAGCTGACCTTCCTCAAGGCGGAGCGCGTGCAGGAGCCCCATCGCGAGGCGCTGGTGGCGCGCGTGGCCGTCACGCGCGGCGGCCGCGACCTGGGCACGCTCAGCCCCGGCATGAACCAGTACGAGAACCAGCGCGAGCCCATCGGCACGCCGGACGTGCGCACGTCGCTGTTCGAGGACCTGTACCTCTCGGCACTCAACGTCGATCCCGAGGGCCAGACCCTGGGCCTGCACGCGATGATCAACCCGATGGTCGCCTGGATCTGGGCGGCAGCCGCGATCATGGCGCTGGGCGGGCTGGTCGCGCTGGTGCCCGCGCGGCGCCTGGCGCAGAGTCCGCAGGTCCAGCCGGCGGTGACGACCGCGCCGGTGGCGACGCAGGGATGACGTCGGCCGGCTCGACGGCGACCGCAGCTCCTCGCGGGCTCCTGAACCGCCGCGTGCTGGCGGTCGGGCTCCTGTTCGTCATCCCGCTGCTCGTGGTGCTGCTCATGAACCTGGGCCGCGATCCGCACGCGGTGCGGTCGCCGCTCGTCGGACGCGCGGCCCCGCCCTTCGTCCTGTCGCCCGCGGGCGGCGGCGCGCCGGTCAGCCTGGAGTCGCTGCGCGGCCGCCCGATCGTGCTGAACTTCTGGGCCACCTGGTGCGCGCCCTGCATCCAGGAGCATCCGGCGCTCAACGCCGCCGCGTCCGCGCGATCGGACGTCACCTTCCTGGGCGTCGTCTACCAGGACGAGGAGGCGCGCATCCGCGAGTTCCAGAAGCGGTACGGCAGCGCGTATCCGTCGCTGCTCGATCCGGACGGCAAGACCGCGATCGCCTACGGCATCGCCGGAGTCCCCGAGACGTTCTTCATCGACACGAAGGGCACCATCGTCGCCAAGGTCTCCTACGCCCTCGGTGCGGACGAGATCCAGGGCCACCTGGAGAAGGCGGCGCGATGAGGGGACTGCGCGCGGCGCTGGTGGCGGGCGTGCTGGGGGCAGCGACGATGTCCTCGGGCCAGGAGGCGAAGCCGGCGGCCGATCCGTCGACCGTGGTGGGCCCCCCGCGCGCGGGCGCGCTCACCGGCGACGCCCTCGAGAAGCGAACGCACGAGGTGGCGGCGCTGCTGCGCTGCCCCGTCTGCCAGGGCCTCTCGGTGGCCGACTCGCCGTCCACCATGGCCACCAACATGCGTGGACAGGTGCGCGACCTGGTCGCGGCCGGCTACGACCAGGAGCAGATCCTCGCCTACTTCGAGCGCTCGTACGGCGAGTTCGTGCGGCTGCAGCCGCCGCTGCGCGGCGTGAACTGGCTGGTCTGGCTCGCACCCATCGTGGGGCTGCTGGGCGGCGGTGCCGTCGTCTGGTGGGCGCTGCGCCGGCCGCACGCGGGGGACGCCGTGACGACCGAGCCGTTGGGCGAGGTGCCGGGCCGCGACACCCTGCCCGAGGATTCCGGCCTCGCGCCCTTCGTCCTGCGCATCCGTGAGCGCGCCTACGGCTGGCCGGGCGGCGTCTCGCCCGGGGCGAAGACCGCGGCGGAGCCGGTCGCCTAGTGGAGCAAGTCGCGTGGGGCTGGCCGGTCGGCATGCTGGCCGCCGGCCTGTTGATCGGCCTGGCGCTCCTGTGGCGCATGCGCGCGGGCGCGCCGGAGGCGGCTCCGGCGGCCGCGATACCGCTCGAGCTGCGTGACCTCGATGGGCGGCTGGAGGCGCTGCTGCGACAGCTGCGCGAGATCGAGGACCTGGCCGACAAGCGCAGCCCGGAGCAGGTGGCGCGCGAGCGGTACGCGCTCGAGCTGGAAGCCGCGACGGTCCTCCGCGACCGCGAGCGCGGCCTGGCGCGGCTCGGGTCGCCGTCGAAAAAGGCCAAGGCGGGCCCGGCTCCCGCCGCGGCGGCGGCTCCGCCGCCGGCGCCGACCGGCTTCCTGGCCACGCGTCCGGGGCTCCGTGGCTTCGTGTGGGGCACGGTGACGGCGGCGTCGCTGGCGGCGCTGGTCTTCGTCGTGTGGCGCCAGGCCAAGCCCCGCGAGGAGGGTGGCAGCGTGACGGGCGAGATCCCGACGGCAGGCCGCGGCGCGGCGACGGCTCCGGACGACGAAATGGCGCAGCTCACGGCCGCGATCGCCGAGCATCCCGCGGACCTGGAGCTGCGCATGGCGCTGGCGCAGCTCCATCTCCGGCGGCGCGACCTCATGGGCGTGTGGAACGAGACGCAGCTGATCCTCGAGAAGCAGCCAGGCCATCCGCGCGCGCTGGCCTACCAGGCGCTGGTGCGCCTCGCGATGGGCCAGGCGGAGGTGGCGGACTCGATGCTGCAGCAGGCGATCAAGAGCGACCCGAACCTGGTCGAGGGCTACCTCCACCTCGCGCTCGTCTACATGCGCACCGGCCGCGAGAAGGAGGCGGACGCGCTCATGAAGCAGGCCTCGCAGCGATTCCCCGCGCAGGCGCCGATGTTCGCGCGCGCGATGGCCGAGATGCGGGCGGCCGGGGCCGAGCCGGCCCCGGAGGGCGACCCGCACGCGGATGTTCCCGCTCCCGGGTCCCAGGCGGACGCGGGGACCTCTTCTGCGCCCGCCCCGCCCCCGCGAGCCGCGGAGGCCCCGCCCGCCGGCCCCGGTCTCTCCGGCGTCATCGAGCTGCCGGACGCCCTGCGCGCGCGCGTCGGTCCCGGGGCGCTGGTGTTCCTGACCGTGCGCGAGTCCGGCGCGACCGAAGGCCCGCCGGTCGCGGTCAAGCGGCTCCCGGCGTCGTTCCCGCTGGCGTTCGCGGTCGGCCCCGGCGACTCGATGATGGGCCAGCCGCTGCCCGCGCGCGCTCGGGTGGAGGCGCGCGTCGACTCGGACGGGGATCCGCTCACGCGGGTCGCCACCGATCCGTCGGCCCGGCTCGACGGCGTGGCCGCCGGCAGCACCAAGCTGCGCCTGGTGCTCCAGTAGTGGCGAAGCCACCCGCGTCGACCGCGCCGGCGGTCCCGGTGAAGCGCGTGCACCTCGTCCTGCTGACGCTGCTGGGCGCGGCCGTCGCCGCCTGGTCGTTCGTCCTGCTGCGCGCGCAGAACGCGCCCGAGACCGTCTGCACCGAGGGGGGCGGCTGCGCGAGCCTGTGGACCGCGCCGTTCGCGCTCACCGTGCAGCGGATCACGAGCGTGCCCGTCGCGGGCTGGGGGCTGGTGTGGGGGCTGGCCGCGGCGGGGCTGGGCCTCGCCGCCCTCGTCCGCCTCGGGCGCCGGCCCATCGACGCCATCGTCACCTCGCTGCGCCTGCTCTCGGCCGCGGGGCTGCTGGGCGTGTTCGCGCTGGTGGGGGTGATCGTCTCCGAGCGCACGTTCTGCCCGCCATGCGCCGGAGCGCACGCGCTGGTGCTGGCGCACGCGGGCGTGGCGCTGTTCGCCTGGCGGCGGCTGGGCCTCGAGCGGCCGGGGCCGGGCGCCGTCCTGGCCGGGGGCTCGCTGCTGTGGGCCTACCTGGTCGTCGCGTTCACCGCGGGCTCGGTGCCCGCGAGCGCGGTCCCGGCGGCGAAGCCCGACGCCACCGCGGACGCGGCGCTGCGTGAGTTCATCGAGAAGATGCCACCCCCGGGACGGCAGGCGCTGGCCGACGCGCTCGGGCGGATGCGGCGCGGCCCCGCGCTCACGCTGCCGCCGCCGCGGACGCTGCGCGGGCCCGCGACCGCTCCCGTGCGCTTCACCGAGTTCACGGACGTGCGCTGCAGCCACTGCGCGGAGCTGCACCAGGTCTGGGAGCGGCTGGAGCCGACGCTACCGGCCGGCAGCTTCAACGTCGAGTCGCGCTTCTACCCGCTGGACGGCGGCTGCAACCCGGCCATGCGAGGCCCGGCGCGCGACCCCGTGCGCTGCCTCGCCCCGCGGGTGCAGATCTGCCGCGAGAAGGAGCCGGGCGGCGGGCCGGCACTGGCCGGCACGCTCTTCAAGGAGCAGCGGACGCTCACGCCCGAGCGGGTGTACGAGCTGGCCGGAGGCGACCGCGCGGCGCTCGACGCGTGCGCCTCCAGCGCAGAGACGCGCTCGAAGCTGGAGGGCGACGTCGCGCTTGCACAGCAATACGACCCGGACGGCACGCCGCTGGTCCTGGTCAACGGTCGGCTGGGCAGCGCGCAGCCTCCGTTCCTGTACGCGATCGTGCTGGCCCAGGGCTCTCCGGACCACCCGGCGTTTTCCGTGCTGCCGCCCGCCGACCCCAACGCCCACATCCACTAACATGGAAGCCGTCCCGCTCTTGCTGGAGGTCTGGCCATGAAGCGCCTGCTCGCATCCGGTCTGGTCCTGTTCGCGCTGGCGGCGGCGAACGCCGCGGGGGCCGCCGAGCAGAAGGTCTCGTTCGGGACCGGCGGCTCGGGCCTGCTGGTGACGCCGGAGGGCAAGGGCCCGAGCCCGGCCATGATCGTGATCCAGGAGTGGTGGGGGCTCGACGACTGGGTCAAGGACCAGGCGCGCGCGCTGGCGAAGGAAGGCTACGTCGCGCTGGCCGTGGACCTCTACCGCGGCAAGGTCACGAGCAAGCAGGAAGAGGCGCACCAGTTCATGATGGGCCTGCCGCCGGAGCAGGCGATGGGGGACCTGAAGGCGGCGTACGCGCTGCTGTCGGCGCGGCCCGACGTGAAGAAGGACCGCATCGGCGCGATCGGCTGGTGCATGGGCGGGAAGTACACGCTGGCACTCGCCACCGAGGAGCCGAGGCTGGCGGCCGCCGTGCCGTACTACGGCGCGCCTCCGACGGACCCCGCGGCCATCGGCCGGATCGCGGCGCCCGTCCTCGGCAACTACGGCGGCGAGGACAAGGGGCCGTCGCCCGAGCAGGTGAAGACGTTCGAGGCCGAGATGAAGAAGCAGGGCAAGAGCGTCGACATCAAGATCTACGAGGGAGCGCCCCACGCCTTCGCCAACCCCAACAATCCCTGGGGCGGCTACCGCGAGGCGGCCGCGAAGGACGCCTGGTCCCGCACGACCGCGTTCCTGGCGAAGAACCTGAAGAAGTAGGGCCGGCCCTCAGGGCGCGGCCGCGGCGCCTTCGACGGCGGCCACCGCCTCCGGCCGCGGGAAGCACAGCCGGCGGAAGTTGCACCGCCGGCACCGGCGCGGCCGGTCGATCATGGGGAAGTCCTCGAGCCGGCCGCGGTTGCCGATCGGGTCGAGCAGCAGGGACTTCATGGTGCCGGCACTCTTGAGGATGTACCGACGCGCGTGCTCCAGCTTCCGCGCGTCGACCGTGCGGCGCACGTAGCGCGGGACCGCGAGGTAGGCGAGCTCGGTGCGCAGCTCCTCGGGCGAGCCCACCCAGCCCTTCTCGGCCGCGCACAGCGCGTAGCCGGCCAGCTGGACCTCGCTGAAGCGGCCCTCGTTGCGGCCGGTCTTCCAGTCCACGATGACCACGCGGCCCGACCGGTCGCGGAACGCGAGGTCCATGCGCAGCAGGACCTCGACGTCGCCCACGTGGAAGGACACCAGGTCCTCCACCGTGAGCCACTGCGCGCGGCCCACGGCGAACGCCTCGTGCAGCGTCTCCGAGCGGAAGAAGTTCCGCAGCGAGCGCATCACGATGCCCACCGCGATCTTCTTGTCCTCCGGCTCGACGGGCGTGCCGTATTCGTGCTCGAAGAGCCGGAACTCGGGCGAGGCCGCCTCGCTCAGCCGCCAGTCCGCGAGCATCCGCGAGTGGACGGCCGCCCGCACGATCGCCTCCTGCTCGGTCTCGGACGGCAGGGCGTCGCGCGTCTTCAGCAGCTCCTCGATCGTCTCGTGCACCACGCTGCCCGCCCACAGTGGCAGCGCGGAGAGGCGCTTCAGGCGGCGGACTTCCTCGTCCTCGGGCGCCACGTAGTACGAATAGAAGTAGCGGCGGCGGCACGACTGGAACGCGTCGTGGCGCGAGATGGACCAGGAGAAGCCGCTGCGCGCGTCCGCCGGAGCGTCGCCGGGTGCCACGAGGTCCGTGTCGAGCGGAACGACGTCGCTGGCGGGGGCGTCCACGGCCCGGAGGCTAACACGCGCCCCTGCCGGGCCGGGTCTATTTCGGGCTGACCGCGAGGGCGCGCTGGGCGGCGTCGAGCAGCGGCTGCGCGGAGAGGGGGGCGCCCACCGCCTGGCGCATCCAGGCGTCGGGCGTCACCGACCCGATGCGCGTGACCCGCTCGAACTCGGGGCCCAGCGGGCCCTTCACCTTCGCGAAGTGCTCCTCCACCTGAAACGCGATCAGGTGCCCCAGCCCGTAGTCGGGGAGGTAGAGGCCCGAGTCGACGGCGTGCGAGTAGATGCCGAGCAGCGTGACGTCGCGCTGTCCGAACAGCGAGGCGAAGTGGCGGTTCCAGACGTCCTTCGCGATCCCGACCACCGCCTCGCGGAACCGGGCCGGCGTCGCGTCGGGGTTCGCGTAGAGCCAGCGCCAGGCGGCCATGTCCACGAGCCCCACCGCCGCGATCTCGCGCGTGGCCCAGAACTCCTCCAGCGCGCGCAGCCGTTGCGCCTCCGGGTCGGGCTCGCCCAGGCCGAGCAGGGGCAGGTCGCGCGCCTGGAAGACGAAGGCCAGCGCCTCGGTGAACGCGGTGTTGGGCACGCCCATCAGCAGCGTGTGGTCGATGGTGGAGACGGAGAACACCTGCTCGACGTTGTGGCCCATCTCGTGGATGGCGATGTTGTAGCCCTTGTAGTCCATGCCGCCCGCGCCGATGCGCGTGCGCAGGTGCGCCTTGTCGTCGCGGCGGGCGCCGCCGAAGGCGTGGCCCGAGCCACGCGCGGCCTCCACCACGATCCGCGCGGCCAGGAAGCGCGCCTTCTCGTCGGAGAAGCCGAGGCCCTTCAGCAGGCGCGGGATGTCGGCCGCGTAGTCGGAGGGGCTGGGGTAGCGCTTGCGCGTCAGCGCGTCCAGGTCGGCCTCGGTGTGCTTCGCGCGCGGCTTGAACCCGGCGTACCAGATGTCGAAGGGCTCCAGCTTGCGGCCCAGGCGCTTCTCGATCAGGCGGGCGGTGGGCTCGGCCAGGGGTGACGTGAGCACCGCCTCCAGCAGCTTCGTGACCTCGGCCTCGGGGATCTCGCGATTCAGGTTGAACCGCCGGTCGATGAAGGTGGGGTTGCGCGGATGGTACGGGTCGGCCTTGCGCTCGGCCTGGAACACCCCCATCCAGCGCCGGTAGCGCTCGTCGTCCTCGCCATCCCCCGACGGGGTCGCGATCGCGCCGCCGGGAGGATCGGCGTCCTTGACGGGAGACAGGACGACCGCGCCCGTCTCGGGTGTCCAATCCATGAGCGGGTTGTTCACGACCGCGGCCGGGATCGTCTGCCGCACGATCGCGTCCATCACCTTCGCGACCAGCCGCTGCTTCGGCGCGCCGTCGGAGTCGGCGTAGCGCGCCTTGATCTCGTCGCGCAGGTTCCAGTGGCTGAGCAGGCGCTGGCCGGCGGGGAAGAGGCGCTGGCCGTCCGCGGTCAGGACGTGGTGCGTGTAGATGTTGTAGGCCGCGATGTAGGACCCCGCCTCGGCATAGGCCCGCGCGGTGGCGGCGTTGACCTCGGCCGGCACGCGCGTGTCGAAGCGCTGAGCGAGACGCGCCTCCGCCCACTGCCGACGCGTCCAGCCGCCACCGTCCTTGAGCCGCTGCTCGAGCGTCGTGAGCGGGAAGTTGAGCAGCGCCACGAACGCGATCCGCCCCTGGAAGAGGTCCTCGGACAGGTGCGCGCTGGGGTCGAAGCCCGCCAGCCGCTCGTCGAGCGGGATCAGCGGTCCGATCTCCAGGTCGGCGCCGCGGCGGAGGTCCCGGACCATCGACGTGAAATAGCCGCCCAGCGCCTCCAGCGCGGACTCGAGCCGCCCGAACGCCGCGTCCAGCGCCTCGCCCTTCGGCAGGAACTCGGCGGCCACGAACGACCGGAACGCGGCGGCGTCGCCATCGGTGGCGCGCCACAGCGAGCGGACCTGGTCGACGCCGCGCTCGATGCGCGCGCGCTCGCCCTCCCCGTGCTTCGCCACGAGCGCCGCCTTGGCCTCGGCCGCGACCGCGTCGGTGACAGGGGAAGGCGGCTGCGCGGAGGCGGGGTCGGGTCGGGTCATGGCGATCACCACGGAGAGGACGCGGAGCGAGTGCCTCGTCATGACGGCTATCCTACGCGGACTCGGCGCCGTCACGCGCTATCCTTGCGCGCAGGTTGCGATCGGGAGGATCCATGAAGCGCTTCCTGGGGCTGGCCCTGCTGCTGGCGGCGACGCCGGCGCGGGCGCAGGTGACCGCACTCGTGGGCGGCACGCTCGTCGACGGCACGCTGCGCGCGCCGATCGACGACAGCGTGGTGCTGATCGAGGGCCAGCGCATCAAGGCCGTGGGGCGGGTGGGCGAGCTGGCGGTGCCCCCCGGCGCGACCGTGGTCTCGACCGAGGGCATGACCGTGCTGCCCGGCCTGTGGGACATGCACGTGCACCTGATGATCAACGGGCACGCCGACTACACCCACTGGGACAAGACGTACCCCTCGCAGTTCCGCCCGGTGATCATGCCCGCCTCCGCGAAGCAGCTCCTGCACGCGGGGGTCACCGGCGCGCGCGACCTGGGCGGGCCGCTCGAGGACTCGATCGCCGTGCGCAAGGCGATCGCGGACGGCGCCATCGAGGGGCCGACGCTGTTCGTGTCTGGTCCGTTCATCCAGAAGAAGCCGTACCCGGGCACCGAGCTGTTCCGCTGGGGCGTCGACGGCGCCGCGGACGCGCGGGCGAAGGTCAAGCGCCTGGCGGACGCGGGCGTCGACGTGATCAAGCTCATCGACCAGGACGAGATGACGGTGGCCGAGGTGGAGGCGGTCGTGGCCGAGGCCCACGCGCACAAGCTGCCGGTCGTCGCGCACTCGCACCGGCCGGAGGAGATCCGGCGCGGCCTGGCGGCGGGCGCCGACTGCTTCGAGCACACGGGCCTCTCGGCCGCGCCCGAGTACCCCGAGGACGTGATCGCCGCCCTGCGCGCGCGCACGTCGCAGATGTCGAAGGGGCCGCTGTTCTGGACGCCCACCATCGAGGGGCTCTGGAACTTCCCCTACGTCGTCCAGCACCACGAGTTCCTGGACAACACGTCGTGGCACGAGGGGCTGACGCCCGAGATCGTCGCGGACATCAAGCGGTCGATCGCGCACCCCGAGCGCATCGCCTACTTCCAGCAGACGCCGCAGCGCTTCCCGACGCTCAAGCGGAAGTTCCAGCAGCTGCGGGAGTCGGGCGTGGTGATGCTCGTCGGCACGGACTCGGGCATTCCGATGAAGTTCCACAGCCAGAGCACGTGGAACGAGCTGGACGTGTGGGTGCGCGAGCTGGGCGTGCCCGCGCTGGACGCGATCCGGTCGGCCACCTACTGGCCCGCGGTCGCGATGAAGCGCGACGCCGACTACGGGACCGTGACCGAGGGCAAGTACGCCGACGTGATCGCGGTGCGCGGCGACGTGCTGAAGCACATCGCCCTGCTCCAGCGGGTGGACCTGGTCATCAAGCACGGCCGGCGCGTGAAGTAGCGCTCAGCGCTAGACGGTCTCGAAGGCCACCTCCGCACCGCGGACGCGCAGCAGGTAGCGCGCGACGTCGATGCCGGGAACGATGCGGTCCACGGCCAGGACCGCCTTCCGCAGGTCGTCGACCTGCTCCGCCTCGGCCTCGTCCGGCGTCAACCGGAGCCGGTGCGAGTAGTAGGCGCATCCCACGTGGGCGATGAGGACGACCTTGCGGATCTCGTGGACCTGCGCGAGGAATCGGAGCTGCTCCTCCACTCCCCGCGCCTCCCAGTGCGCGGCGAGGCGCCCTGTGAGCGCCACCGGACCGCCCGGACACGCCAGCCGGTCGTAGCGGGGGAGGCCGAGGCCGTTGTGGAGGAAGTCGTCCACGTGATCGCCCAGGCGGCCGTCGGAGCAGTAGACCGCGGCCGCGTAGATCCGCGCCGGCTCGTAGGGCAGCGCGCTCAGGTACCGCGGAGCCGTCATCGGGCCGTCCGGCGTGGCCGATCACGCGCGGGCCGCGCCGCGGACTCCCTGGCGCGCTGCTTCCACTGCCACAGGCCGTGCCGGACCTCGGGAGGCAGCCGGTAGCCGAGGTGTCGGGCGGCCAGGCAGAGCTGTCCGCGATGGTGCGCCTCGTGCGACACGAAGTAGCTCAGGAAGTGCGCGAGGTCGGTGGGGAAGTTCTGCCAGGTCGCGGGGGGAACCGCGCCGCCCCGGGAGAGCCCGAGATCGATCAGCCTCAGCATGCCGTCGCTGCTCCTTGAAAGGGCTCGCACCAGCTCGCGCGGCCGCACGCGGCGCGCGGCGACCCGCTCCGGCGCCTGGACGCCGTGGCGCGCGCCGATGCTCTTGATCCACATGCAGCGCGCGTTGTGGATGTGGGCCGCCAGCATCCCGAAGGTCCAACGCGGGTTCCCCGGGACGCGCTCGGACCAGAGCGGGGCGGGCAGCCCCTCGACGAGGAAGCGCGTGACCCGGTCGTTGGTTCGCCACGCGTCCGCCAGCGCCCGGCCCAGGTCGAGTCCTTCCGCCATCCGCCACCTCCCGTCAGAAGGCCAGGCTCAGCTGCCTCTCGTCGCCCACGACGCGCGCGAAGTCGAGGCCGAGCAGCGCCAGCACCGGCTCCGCCACCGCGCGCACCTGCTTCTGCACGTAGTGCTCGTGGTCGATCGGGTGCGCTCGCGACGCCGCGGGCTCCGCTCCCGCCGTGGTGATCACGTAGGCCACGCGGCCCCGCGCGCGGCGGCCCTGCTTGCGCGCGGCGGCGACGTGCGGCGGGGTCGTCGCCGTGTAGGACTCGGGGGCCTTGCGCAGGACCTTGCGGTACACGAGCCGGTCGTCGTGGCGCCCGGCGCGCAGCTCCGCGACCAGCCCGCGCAGCCACTCGTCCACCGGCTGGTCCGCGAACAGCCGCGCGTAGAGCTCCCGCTGCACGTCGCGCGCGAGCGGCGTCCAGTCGCCCCGCACGGCCTCCATGCCGGTGAAGAGGACGCGCCCGTCGTCCACCAGCCCGACGTAACGCTTGCGCGCCCCGCCGCCGCCGTGGCGCATCTGCGGGAAGAACAGCCGGCGGTAGAGGCGGTCGAACGTGAGGTCCAGCCGGCTCTCCACCTGCCAGCGGGAGCGGACGTGTTCCGCGAGGTCGCGGTTGAGTCGCAAGGCCAGGCGGACGCCCCAGGCGCGCGCCGCTTCGGGGTCGGGCTCGCCCGTCTCGACGAAGAGGCTGTCGGTGTCGCCGTAGAGCACGCGCCGTCCGTCCGACTCGATGCGGTCGCGGCACCACAGCAGCAGCTCCTGGCCGAAGCTCGTGATGGCGTTGGCCAGCCGCGGCTCGTAGAAGCGGCAGGCCGGCGTGCCCAGCACGCCGTAGAACGAGTTCATCAGGATCTTGATGGCGTGGCTCTTCACGCCGTCGCCGGCGCGCCGCGCCGCCTCGCGCCTGGGCATGAGGTCGTCGAGCAGCTCGGTCAGGATGCCGCGCTCGCGGCGGAAGGCGGCGCCATTGGGCGCCAGGAGCGCGTCGGGAACGGAGCCCGAGCGCACCAGGTTCAGCGGGTCGATCTGGAACGTCCGGATCACGGTGGGATAGAGGCTGCGGAAGTCCAGCACGGCCACGTTCGCGTGCAGCCCCGCCGCCGGCTCCATCACGTAGCCGCCGGCCTGCGGCTCGTCCTCGACCGCGGACGAGCCCACGGTCGGAGCGACCACTCCGCGCCGCCCCAGCTCGGTCAGGTAGCGGAAGTCGAAGGCCGCGATCGCGGAGCTGACGCGGTCGAGCGGCATGCCCGTGAGCAGGCTGCGCGCAACCGCCAGCTCGACCACCCGCAGCTTCTCCAGGATCTCGAGCGCCAGGCGGGCGTCCGTCCGGTTGTACTCGACGAAGCGGGCGCGGTCGTCCCGGTAGAGGCGCAGGACCTCCTGCGCACGCGCACGGCCCGAGAGGCGGCGGCTGTCGATGGCCTTGCCCTCGCCCAGTACGGTGCGGGCCACGGCGTCCAGCCCGTAGTCCTCCATCCTGATGAAAGCGCCCCGCAGGAGCTGGATTCCGTCCAGCACCACACGGCCGGGGACGTGCACCTGGCGCATCGCGCGCGGGCCGATGCCCGGACGGACGTGCAGGCCCTCGGGCCCGCGCCCCAGGGCCAGCGACAGGCCGTTGCGCCAGGCCGCGCGCGCGAGCACCGCGAAGTCGAAGTCCACCACGTTCCAGCCGGTCAGCACGTCGGGGTCGATCGCGTGCACGCGCTGCTCGAACGCCTGCAGCATCTCCCGCTCGCTCGCGCAGGAGACGGCGCCCGGTCCTCCGCCGAGGGCCAGCACCTCGGAGGTGCCGTCTCCGTGGAGCGCGATGGAAAGGACGGTGCGCGCCTGCGGGTCGGTCTCGATGTCGAGCGACAGGACCCGCAGGCGCGGCGACCACTCCGCGGGTCGGACGTCGGGGTCGTCGAAGACGACGCCGAACGCGGGATCCTCGCGAGCCTCGCCCGCGATCGCCAGGGCGCCCCGGATTCCACGGTCGATGAGGTAGCGCATGGCGAAGCGGACGTCGGCCTCGTGGCACGCGATGCCCTGGCGCAACAGGCGGTCCCGCAGCAGGGGCGCGTCGGCCGGCAGCGCGACCTCGACGCGGCTCACCGGCTGCCCGGTCATCGTGACCCGCGCTTCCGGCGTGAGCGGGCCGGCGCCGAGCGAGCGCGCGCGCCCGGCGTCGCGCGTCTCCACGTGGAAGCGCGGGATCTCGCGGCCGTCGCGCACCAGGAAGGGCCGACCGTCCTCCAGCCGGCCGAAGAGGTGCACGACCGCTCGTCCCGCGGAGGTGCGATAGGTCGGCTCCAGGATGAAGCCGCGGACCGCCATGCCGAGAGCCTACCGCGAGCGGCGGCGCTACCGGGGCAGGCTGCGGACCTCGTCGTCGAGCGCGCGCGCCTCGGCGGGAAGCGGCGGACGCCCGGCGAACGCCGCGTGGTACACGGCCTGGACCACCCGCTCGCTGGCGCTGCGCAGCTCGGCCGAGAGGGCCTGCGCCGGCATGGCGTCGAGGTGCTCGCGCAGGCCACGCGACGGCGGCCGCGGCCGGCCGGCACGCGCCCAGTCCTCCTCGATCCGCGCCAGCGCGGCCTCCAGCTCGGGCGCGAGCGTGGCGCGCGGCCGCTCGGGGGGGCTCCCGGGCGGGGGGCGCAGGCGCACGAGCGCCAGCACGACCAGGGCCGCGGAGAGCGCGCCGAGCACGACCCGATGGTGCACCGTGAGGAGGCGGCCCAGCTCGGCGAAGCCCGACGTCATCCGCGGCCAGCTCTCCTGCCACCAGCGGGCCCAGGCCTGCGCGACGCCGGCGGCCGCGCGCTCCCACAGCGTGGCGAGGAAGCCGGGCGGCACCGCCGGATGCGTGGCCGCCCAGCCGTCCGGGGGCGTGGGATCCACTTCCGTCCAGCCCGTCTCCGCGGTCCACACCTCCGCCCAGGCGTGCGCGTCCCACTCGCGCACGACGTAGTGCGAGCCCACGAGCGCGTCGTGCCGCACGGCGACGCCCTTCACGTACCGGGCGGGCACGCCCTGGAGGCGGAGCAGGACCACGGCCGCGGTCGCGAAGTACTCGCAGTAGCCGGCGCGCTTGTCGAACAGGAACTCCGCCAGCGGGTCGCGCGAGACGAAGCGGTCGATGTCGAGGGTGTAGCGGTAGCGCGTGCGCAGGTGGTCGACGGTGCGGGCCACCACGGCGCGTCCGGGCGCCTCGCCTGCCCGGAGCGAGTCCGCCAGCTCGCGCAGGCGCGGGTCGACGCGGACAGGCAGCGACAGCTCGAGGTCGGTGGGCGGCACCGCGACGCCGGCCAGCGGACGGTTGGCGACGCCGTAGAGCTGTGCCCAGGAGCCGCCCGTCGTGATGAGGCCGCGGTCGTCCATCGCCACGCCCTCGTCGGGCCAGGCGAGGAACAGCGGCCCGCTGGGCGCGAGCAGCCCCCAGCCGTCGTCCATCCACAGCTCGGGCATGACGCGCGTCTCCGCCAGGCCGCCGACACGGCTCGGGGCGGGGCCGCTCGCGTAGGTCAAGCCGGGCACGGAGGCGAGCAGCGGTCCCAGCCGGCCACGCGCGACGGGCTCCAGGCGGCGTCCGGCACGGGGGAACGCGGCCCATCGTCGTCCGTCGAACTGCGCGAACACCTGCATGCGCAGCAGCTGGGGCCGGTCGGTCCACACGCGCGCCACCACCCGGCGCGACCGCGCGAGCGACGCGACCTCGCCCAGCTCCGAGCGGTCGGAGAGCCCGGTCTGGCCCCACCGATACGCGCGCGCGAGCATCTCCTGGACGACCGGCTGGGCCGCCGGGAGGAGCCAGACGATGCCGGCGGCCAGCACGAGGCTGGCCGCGCCGGCGACGACGACGGGCAGGCCGGCCCGTCGCGGGCCGCCGGTGCGGAAGGCGTCGATCCAGGCGGCCAGGCCCGCCGTGCCGGCCAGCCAGACGTATCCGGGCGCGTTGCGCTCGAGCCCTGCCGCCACCAGCACGCCCGCCAGGGCGAGCACGAGGTGGGTGTGCACGCGCAGCGCGCGCCGGCTGGCGAGGAAGCCCAGCGCCAGCAGCACGAGCGCGCCGCCGACGACGGCGCCCAGGCGCCGCGCGTCGGTGTGGCGCAGGAGCGGGAACTGCCGCGCGAACACGACCAGCGAGCCGGCCGCGATCAGCAGCAGGCGCAGGACAAGGCCGGCTCCACGCGCGACGCGTGGCGACACGGCGGGAATGCGGACGGCCCAGGCGAGCGCGGCCAGGGCGCAGGCCCCCACCGCAGTTCCCCAGCGCAGCCCGGCCGGCGCGCCCTGGAGGTAGGCGAGGGCATACGCGCTGAGCGCCGCCGCGGTGGCCACGGCCAGCTCCACGCGGCCCGAGCTCACGCGGTGGCCTCGGCCGCGACCAGGCGGGCCTCGATCTCGGACGGCGCGATGCGGGTGATGGTGCCCAGCGCGTCCGACGCGGCCGCGAAGGGTTGCCGTGCCGGTCCCTCGCGCACCAGGAACGTCACCACCGCGACGCCCATCCGGCGCACCGAGCGCAGGAACGCCTCCCGCTCGTCGTCCCAGTCGAGCACCACCGCCACGATCGTGGTGAGTTGCGAGAGCCGGGCGAGCAGTGGCGCCGCCACCACTTCGAACGGCGGCTCGGCGCACGGCTCGATGCACGCCAGCACGTCGAGCACGTTCCCGAGGAAGCCCAGGCTGCGCCCGGCGCTCACCTCGTAGAGGTCGGGGCCCGCCGCCAGCACGTCGACCACCTCCTCGCTGCGGCTCATGCGGTCGGCGATGGACGCGAGCAGGGAGAGGGCCGCTTCGAAGGCCAGCCGGTCCGCCGCCCGCGGCCGGGGCGGGAGGTAGGTGTCGAGCACCAGCGCGACGCGCGAGAAGTACTCGTCGTGGTACTCCTTGACCACCGGCTGGCCGCGCCGGGCCCACGAGCGCCAGTGCACGCGCCGCAGCGGGTCGCCCTCGCGGAAGTCGCGCGTGCCGACGAACTCCGTCGAGTCGCCCAGGCTCGACGCCAGCGGGATGCCCCCCGGCTGGTAGCGCCGGCCCACGGGCAGCGACAGCGAGTCGAGCCCGTAGAAGCGGGGATACGCGAGCACGACCTGCTCCGGGTGGACCAGGCGGCGCGTCGACACCAGGCCGAGGGGATCGGTCCGTCCGGCGCCGATCGACGGCAGGGTGAACCGGCCCCGGGCCGGGGGCCGGACCATCAGGCGGCCCTGCGCTTCGCGTCCCGGTCCGGGCGCCAGGTAGATCTCCGGCGTCTCGCGCACCAGCTCCGGCGACCCGCCCCACCGCCAGCCCACGACCAGCGGAACCGTGCGCCCGTCGAGCGAGGCGGTGTTGACGTCCACGAGGCCCGCGCGTCCGGCGGTGAGCCGCGCGGGCGCCGCGACGGTCAGGGAGGCGTGCGGCCTCCTCCTCAGGGCGAGGGGCAGGGCGGCCAGCAGGGGGCCCGCCGCGACGGCGAACAGCACGAAGACGTAGGCCTGCAGCGTGTCGATGCCCACGAACCCGAGCGCGAGCGCCATCCAGAGCACGTAGCGCCCGCGCCGCGTCAGCCGCTCGTGGTAGAGCCGCGAGACCAGGCGCGCGAGCCGGGAGGCCCGCAGCGCCCGCGAGAGGAACCCGCCGGACATCAGACGGGAACGACGACCTGGCCCAGGACGTCCCGCACGACCGACTCCTTCGACACCCCGGAATAGCGCGCCTTGGTCTCCAGCCCCAGCCGGTGGGCCAGCACGGGCAGGGCCTCGGCCTTCACGTCCTCCGGCACCGCGTAGTCGCGGCCCGCGAGGAGCGCGCGCGCCTGGGCGACGCGGAACAGCGCCAGCGTGCCGCGCGGCGAGCAGCCCAGCTGCACCGACGGGTGGCGGCGCGTCGCCTCCGCCAGCGCCACGATGTAGGCGCCCAGGGCGCGCTCGACGCGCACCGCGCGCGCCGCCGCCTGCAGGGCCAGCACCTCCGCCGCGTCGAGCGTCGCGTGCAGCGACTCGAGCGGATGGCGCGCCACCTGGCTGAACAGCACGTCCATCTCGTGCTCCGCCGACGGATAGCCCAGGCTCAGCCGCAGCCCGAAGCGGTCGAGCTGCGCCTCGGGCAGGGGATAGGTCCCGTGGAACTCGACCGGGTTCTGGGTCGCGATCACCAGGAAGGGCTTGGGCAGGATGCGCGTGACGCCCTCCATCGAGACCTGGTGCTCGCTCATCGCCTCCAGCAGGGCCGACTGCGTGCGCGGCGAGGCGCGGTTGATCTCGTCCGCCAGCAGCACGTGCGTGAAGATCGGCCCTTCCTTGAAATCGAAGGAGCCGTCGCGCGGGTTGTAGACCGACGAGCCCAGGATGTCCGTGGGCAGCAGGTCCGGGGTGAACTGCACGCGCTTGAACTCGCCCGCGAAGCAGCGCGCCAAGGCCTTGGCCAGCGTGGTCTTGCCGACGCCAGGCACGTCCTCCAGCAGCAGGTGGCTCCCGGACAGCAGCGCCACCACGACGTGCTCGATGGCCTCGGGCTTGCCGAGGATGACGCGCCCCAGCTGCGCCTGCAGTTCGAGGAGCCTCTCGCGCGAGGGCGTCATGGTGGGAGCGCGAGTGTAGCAGCAGGCCGACCGGCCCGCGTGAGCGGCGACCGGGCCCCCGTCCGGTCGCCGCGCGATGGTCAGCCGCGGAGCGTGCCGACGGGGTGGCCGGCGGCCTTCCACTCCTCGATGCCGCCCTCGTACGCCTGCACGCGGTCGAAGCCCAGCGTCAGCAGCTTCTCGGCCGCCATCCGGCTCTGGGGGCACTTGGGTCCCGCGCAATAGACGACGATCTCGGCGTCCTTGGCGAGGCCGGCCGCCTCGCGTCCGACGCGGTCGAGCGGCACCCGGCGAGAGCCGGGGAGCATCTCGCCCTTGAAGTAGTCGTCGGTCAGGACGTTCCAGAACTGCGGGCGCTCCCCCCCGAGCAGGCGCTCGTGCAGCTCCCTGGTCGTGATCCTCCGAATGGCAACGGCGGTCGTGGTCGTCATGAAATGATCCTTTACACGTTAGTCGTTACAACGATAATTTGCCGAAAAAGGGGGTTTACCTCTCCTCGCGCGCCTGCTCCAGCAGGACGCTCAGGGTCCGCAGCTCCGTCCGCGACAGATGGCCCAGCTGCCGCTTCAGCAGCGCCTCGGTGGGCTCGTCCAGGCGGGACAGCAGCTCCTTCCCGGCCGCGGTGATGCGCGTCGTCACCACCCGGCGGTCCGCCTGGCTCCGCTGGCGGACGGCCAGCCCCTGTCCCTCCAGGCGGTCCAGCAGGCGGGTCACATCCGGGTCCCGATTCACCATCCGCTCCGCGACGTCGGCGCAGCGCACGCCCTCGGCTCCGGCGCCGCGCAGGATGCGCAGCACGTTGTACTGGCTGAACGTCAGCCCGGCCGACTTGAGCAGCTCCGACTCGCGGCGGACCAGCAGGTCGGCGGTCCGGAGCACGTTCAGGAACACCTCCGCCTCGGGCGACAGCGGCTTGCCCTGCTTGAGCTCCTCCTTGAGGCGTCCCATGGGCACCAATATAATCGTTACCACGACTATTGTCAAGAGGACGACTTGGTGCGCGATGCCACCCCCTGTCCGTCGACGCGGTCGACCGGCCGCGCGGCCGCTTGAGCCTCCTCGACTCAATCCGTCCCGGGGCGGATTCGGGGGAGTGTCGGAGCTAGACGCGCACCGACTGCCCGATCGAAGTAAAGAGGACGAGGCGCTCCACCACCGGCACGCCCCAGGCCTGCGCCAGCCCGCGGCCGTAGAGCTGCAGCTGCGGCGCGTGGTGCGCGGCCTGCGCGACCGCCTGCTGGGGCGCGATGCGGTCGGTCTTGTAGTCGACGATCACCAGGCCGCCCTCCTCCTCGAACACGAGGTCGATCACGCCCTCGATCAGGTCGCTGCCGTCGGGGAAGACGAGGGGCAGCTCGCGCCACACGCGGCGCGCCTTCCGGGCGCGCGCCATCACCGGCAGGCCCAGCGCCGACCAGGCCGCCTCGCCCGCGCGGCGGCCGGACTCGACGTCGAGGCCGAACGAAGGGGCCAGCGCCTCCGCCATGGCCCGGACGCCGTCGGCCGTCGCGTCCTCCAGGGAGAGCCACTCCAGCACGCGGTGGACGAGCGAGCCGAAGTGACGGCCGGTCGGGGACGCCTCCGCGACCCCGTCCGAAGGCGCGTCGCGCAGGGCCGCCTTCACGGCCGCGATGGGCAGGAACGGCCGGTAACCCGCCGCCGCCAGCAGGTCGCGGCGCTCCGCCGCCCAGCGAACGGCCACGGCGTCTCCGCCCGACGCAGCCGCCAGCTCGCGCGGATCGATGGTCTCCCGCGTCGCGGTGGCGCGCGGCAGCGTCTCCGCGTCCACCACCTCGACCTCGTCCGCCGGCGCCGCGTCGAGGCAGGGCAGCAGGTCCTTCCAGAAATCGCCGATCAGCGCGTCCCGGGGCGGCCGCGGGATCACGAGCCAGTCGCGCGCCCGCGTGCACGCGACGTAGAGCAGCCGCCGTCCCTCGGCCCGCGCCCGCGCCGTGTCCCGCTCGCTCAGCTCGTTCCAGCCCGGCGGGCGGCAGCCGGCGCGGAAGCCGACGGCCACCTGCCCGCGGTCCCAGAGCGCGATCACGTCCGACAGCGTGCGCAGCTTGTAGTCGAGGTCGAACAGCACGACGATGGGCGCCTCCAGGCCCTTGGCCTTGTGCACCGACAGGATGCGCACGGTGTCGGGATCGCCCGGCCGCGTGGCGGGCAGGTCGGGCTCCTCGGCCGACTCGTCCATGCGCGCCGCCAGCAGGCGGGCGAACCCGCGCAGCGTCAAGGCGCCGAGCTCGGCCGACTGCCTCGCCAGCGCGACCACCTTCTCGAGGTTCGCGATGCGCGCCTCGCCCCGCCGGGTGCCGGTGAGGGCGGCCAGCGCGCGCGTGCGGTCGTAGAGCCGCTCGATGAGCCCGGGCACGCTCACGCGCAGGCGCTCCTCGTGCAGCTCGCCCAGGACGCCGAGTGCGGCGCGCATGCTCTCCGGCGCGGCCTCGTCCGCCGGCCCGATCGCGAGCGGGAAGCCGGCCAGGTGGTGCGCCACCAGGTCGCGGTCGCTCACGCCGAAGAACGACGAGCGCAGCGCGGCCACCAGGCTCACGCGATCCGCCCTGTCGTCGATGGCGCGGAGCGTGGCCAGCGCCTCGTGCACCTCCTGGCGGTTGAAGAAGGACTTGCCGCCGTCCACCGCGCAGGCGACGCCCTGCGCGTCCAGCGCGTCCTCGAGGTAGCGCACCTGCGTCAGCCGCGGCGCCAGCACCATCACGTCGCCGGCCCGGCTCGGGCGCGTCTCCCCGCTGGCGGGATCGCGCACCTCCCAGCCGCCGGCAGCGGCGCGCGCGATGTACGCGGCGACGGCGTCGGCCTCGGCGTCGCGCAGCAGGGAGCCGCTGGCCATCGGCTCCGCGGTCCGGAAGCGCAGCGCGAGCACCGCCGGTCCTGCGGGCAGGCCGGGCGGAGGATCGATGGGCTCGTACGCGGGCTGATCCGCGTCCTCCGAGAAGGTGATCAGCGGCTCGAACGCGCGGTTCACGAACGCGAGCACGGCGGGACGCGAGCGAAAGTTCTGGTGGAGCCGCAGGACCGCATGGCCCGGGCGCTCCCGCGCCTGCGCCGCCAGGCGGGCGAACAGCGCCACGTCGGCGCGGCGGAAGCGGTAGATCGACTGCTTGGCGTCGCCCACCACGACCAGGCGGCCGGGCTCGCCCTCCGACAGCAGCCCCGCGATCTCGACCTGCAGCGGGTCCGTGTCCTGGAACTCGTCGATCAGCAGGAAGCGGAAGCGCGCCCGCGCGTGTGCGCGCACCGACACGCGGTCGCGCAGCGCGTCGCGCGCGCGGACGAGCAGGTCCACGAAGTCGAGCACGCCGGCGTCGCGCTTCTTCTCCTCGTAGCGGGCCAGCACGCCGGTCAGGCTGCGCGTGAGCTGCGCGTGGAGGTGCGAGCCGAGCGCACCCCTCCAGCGCGTCTCGGCGTCCAGCACCCAGGCGACCACGTCCCGGGCCTCGGCCAGCGCCTCGGCCGTCCGCCAGTTGCCGCGCCGGCCCACGTCCTTGCGCAGCCGCGGCACGCGCAGGAGGTGATCGACGAGCGCGTCACCGGTCAGGAAGCGGCAGGACTCCGCGAACGCCTCGACCCGGCCCAGCGCGTCGCCGAGCGCGTCGCCGGCCACCGCCGCCTCGCACAGCGCCCGCGCGCGCATCGCCTGCTCCACCAGCTCCCCCCGCCACTGCACGGGATCGGGCGCGCCTTCCGACGTGAGCGGCCGCAGGTCGCGCTGCCAGAGCAGCGTGCGGGCCAGGCCGCGCAGGGACGAGGACTCGCCGAAGCCCGCGACGCCGGTGAGCGGGATCTCGGCGCGCACCGCCTCGGCCAGCACCGGGTCGCTCGCGTCCAGCCGCTCGGCCAGCCACTCGTCCCACGCCTCGGCGAAGAGCGCCTCCGCCTGGGCCTCGTCCGCGGTGCGGAACCCCGGCACCACCCCGCACTCGAGCGGCCGCTCCTGCAGGATCGCCGCGCACAGCGCGTGGATGGTCGACACCTGCGCGCGCTCCAGCGTGTCGATGGCCGCTCCCGCGCGCTCGCGCGCGGCGGGCGGCAGGTCCTGCCGCGTCCGCGCCCGCTCCAGCCGCTCGCGCAGCCGCAGCTTCAGCGTGGCGGCGGCGTTTTCGGTGAAGGTGACGGCCGCGATCTCGGTGATGCGCGCGTCGCCGTCCAGGACCAGCGACTCGATGCGGTCCACCAGCAGCGTCGTCTTGCCGGTGCCGGCGCCGGCCTCCAGCACCAGCGTCTCGCCGCGCGAGAGGCGCGCCCGCTCGCGGTCGTCCTGGTCCGCCGGCCGCCAGCTCATCGCCAGTCCCGCAGCTTGAGGTACTCGCGCAGGTGCGGGTCCCCCAGCTTGAAGCGCCGGCGCAGCTCCAGCAGCGGCTGGGGGCCGCACGCGGCCTTGAAGTCGCAGAAGCGGCAGGCGGTGTGCTCCTGCACGAAGCGGCCCGCCGCGATCGCTCCCGTGAGCGTGCGCAGCAGCGCGAGGAACGACTCGCCCGCCGACTCCACCGGGTCGAACGCGACCGGCCGTCCGCCGTCGACGTAGTCGAGGAACGCGAGCTCCACGCGCTGGCCGGGGAAGATCTGCCGCGCGGCCAGGACGTAGAACGGGATCTGCAGCTGGCGGCCGCCCCTGAAGACCTGGTTGTCGTCGCGCGGCGCGCGCCCGGTCTTGTAGTCGCGCACCGCCAGCGAGCCGTCCTCGCGCAGGTCGATGCGGTCGATGCGTCCCCGCACGCGGAGCGTGCGCCCCGCCCCCAGGTCCACCGACAGCGGCTCGGGGTGGTGCGGCTCGTCCGTGCGCCCTTCGGGCATGCCGAACGACACCTCGAAGTGCGCGGGACGGCCGACGGCGGCGTTGCCGGCCTCGCGCGCCAGGAAGCGCAGGAGCAGGTCGCAGAACGCCCGCCAGTGCATCTCCCACACCAGGCGGTGCCGCGGCGGCGTGCCCGCCACCTTGCGCTCGACGTGCACGCGGGCCAGGTCGAGCAGGCGCGCGCGCGTCTCGTCGTCGTCCTGGACCGGCAGCCGGCCGCCGTCGCGCTCGGCGCGCAGGAAGTCCTCCGCCACGCGGTGGAAGAGGTCGCCCTTCTCCAGCGCGTTGAGTCCCAGTCGCTCCTCCGGCTCCTCCAGCGCCGTCAGGCCCAGCACGTCCTGGAGCAGGTACTGGAACCCGCACGTGGCGAAGCGTGCCAGCGCGCTGGCCGACGCCGGCCGCCGCGACCGCAGCGGGTCGAGCCGCTGCGCGAGCTCGTCGGGCAGCCCGTCCACCAGGCCGTCGTGTGGCGTCAGCAGCCGCGACCAGCGCTCGTGCGCCGCGAGGTGCGCGCCCTTGAACGACGGCGAGCCGGCGGCGACGGCTCGCACCGCGTCGGGTCCGCCGCGGCGCACCCGCAGGCGGTCGCGCTCGCCCGCGTCCAGCGCCTCCTCCAGCGGGAGCGCGTCCAGCTCGTCCTCGGAGGTGAGCGCC
>JAICEW010000002.1 GCA_025923995.1 Vicinamibacteria bacterium
GGCGACGTGGAGGCGGTGCGACGCCTGGGCATCGACCGCTACGTGGAGCAGCAGCTGCATCCCGAGCGGGTGCCCGAGAGCCCCGAGCTGGCGCGCCGGCTGGCCGACCTGCGCACCGCGTCGCTCGACACGGGAACCCTCCTCTCGAAGTACGACCTGCCCCGCGAGGCCAAGCGGGAGATCCAGGAGAAGCGCGCCCAGATGACGGGCGAGCCGACGGACGAGGACCGGCGGCGCGCGCGGCGCGAGCTGGCCGAGAAGTACGGCCGACGGATGGACGGCACGCCGCGGCAGGTGGTCGAGGAGCTCCAGGCGGCCAAGGTCCTGCGCGCCGTCCACTCCACGCGGCAGCTCGACGAGGTGCTCGTCGACTTCTGGCTGAACCACTTCAACGTGTTCGCCAACAAGGGACCCGTGAAGTTCCTGGTCGGCGAGTACGAGCGCGACGTCATCCGGCCGCACGCCTGGGGGCGCTTCGAGGACCTGCTCAAGGCCACGGCCGAGAGCCCGGCCATGCTGTTCTACCTCGACAACTTCCTCTCGACCGCGCCCGGCGGCGCCTCGGCGGGCCGGTCGAACGCGCGGCGCGGCGTCGGCCGGCCGCGCGCGGCAGGGCCGGAGGGCGGGCAGGGCCAGGGCCGGCGGCGCGGACTCAACGAGAACTACGCGCGCGAGATCATGGAGCTGCACACGCTGGGGGTCGACGGCGGGTACACGCAGAAGGACGTGACCGAGGTCGCGCGCTGCTTCACGGGCTGGACCATCCGCGACCTGCGCCGGGGCGATCCCGGGTTCGCGTTCGAGCCGCGCCTCCACGATCGCGGCGACAAGACGGTCCTGGGCCAGACCATCCGGAGCGGCGGCAAGGAGGAGGGCGACCGCGTGATCCGCCTGCTGGCCACGCACCCGGCCACCGCGCGCTTCGTCTCCTACAAGCTGGCGAGGCGCTTCGTGGCGGACGAGCCGCCCGCGTCCCTGGTGGACCGCGCGGCGGCGCGCTTCCGCGAGACGGACGGCGACATCCGGAAGGTGGTCGAGACGATCGTGACGTCCCCGGAGTTCCGGGCGCCGCAGACGCGCCAGGCGAAGGTGAAGACGCCCCTCGAGTTCGTGGTGAGCGCGGTGCGCGCGTCGGGATCGGACGTCGTGGACGCGCGCGCCCTGGCCCGGCGCATCGCCGACATGGGCATGCCGCTGTACCTCCAGCAGCCGCCCACCGGATACAAGGACACGGCCGACGCGTGGGTCTCGACCAGCGGCCTGCTGGCCCGCATGAACTTCGCGGTGGACCTCTCGAGCGGGCGCGTGAGCGGCGCGCCGGTCGAGCTGGCGTCGCTGGGCACGACCGCGGAGGCGCAGTCGCAGCGGCTGGGCTCGCCCGCGTTCCAGAGGAGATGAGCATGTCGAGCCGCCGGTGGTTCCTCAAGTCGTCCGGCCTGGCGCTCGTGTCCTTCGGGCTGGCACCCCGGGCGCTGGTGCGCGCCGTGCACGCGGCCGGGGGTGGACGGCGACGCAAGACGCTCGTGGTCGTGTTCCAGCGGGGGGCCTGCGACGGCCTCAACACGGTGATCCCGTACGACGACGACCTCTACCGCCGCCTGCGCCCGACGATCGCGGTGCCGCCGCCGCGCGGCTCGAGCCGGGAGGCGGCGCTCGACCTCGACGGCCGCTTCGGCCTTCATCCCGCGCTGGCCCCGCTCCTGCCGCTGTGGCAGGAGAAGATCCTCGCCCCGGTCCACGCGATCGGCAGCCCGGACGCGACGCGCTCGCACTTCGACGCGCAGGACTTCATGGAGAGCGGCACGCCCGGCCGCAAGTCGACGGACGACGGCTGGCTCAACCGGCACCTGCGCGCCCACCTCGACCCCGCGGCCTCGCCCTTCCGGGGCGTCTCGTTGACCCCGACCCTTCCCCGCTCGCTCCAGGGCGCGGCGCCCGCCGTGGCGATGACGAGCCTGCGCAGCTTCCAGGTGCGGGGCGGGAACGAGGGCGTCGCGGCGCGCGGGTTCGAGGACCTGTACGACGAGGCGACCGGCTCGCTGGCCATGGCCGGCAAGGAGACGTTCGAGGCCGTCCAGTTCCTCAAGCGCGCGGACCCGTCACGCTACCGTCCGGCCGCTGGTGCGGTGTACCCCCGCGGGAGGTACGGCGAGAGCCTCCAGCAGATCGCGCAGCTCATCAAGGCGGACGTCGGCGTCGAGGCCGCGTTCACCGAGATCGGTGGCTGGGACCACCACGCGGCGGAGGGAGGCGTCCAGGGCCAGCTCGCGCAGCGGCTGCGGGAGTTCGGGCAGGCGCTCGCCGCCTTCCGCACCGACCTGGGCGACCGCATGGAGGACGTGGTCGTCGTCTCGCTGACCGAGTTCGGCCGCACCGCGCGCGAGAACGGCAACCGCGGGACGGACCACGGGCACGCGAGCGTCGCGTTCGTGATGGGCGGCGATACGCTGGGCGGCCGCGTGCACGGCCGCTGGCCCGGCCTCGACGCGGGCCAGCTCTACGAAGGCCGCGACCTGGCCGTCACCACCGACTTCCGCGACCTGCTGGGCGAGGTCCTCTCACAGCACCTGGGCGCGCGCGACCTGCGTACGGTGTTCCCCGGCTACGAGCCGCGCTTCCCTGGCGTCATGCGAGCCTGAACGCGCCCGACGTGGCTCAAGGCTGCCCGGTCGGCCGGAGTCGGATCTCCCTCTGGACCATCCGGACATGGCAGCCGTCTTCCGTGATCGGCACCGTGACGGAAGACAGCATCCCCGGCGACAACCTCGCCGCCTCCGCGTGCACCGAGTACGTGCCAGAGCGCTCCGAGGCCCCGACGTACAGGCAGGGACTCACGAGGGACCAGCTCATCGGACGGAGCGGCTCGGAGTAGGCGCCGTCGCGTGCAGTGACGGTCGCATCGCAGACATGCGCTCCCGTCTGGTCGTTCGCGACGACGATGCCCAGGCCGAGTCGCCTGTCGGGGGTGCAGGGACCCTGGACGCGTTCGGCGCAGCTGGTCGCGGCGGCCCCGAGCACGACGCCGAGCCAGCGCTGGAGGCACTTCGGTCTGCCCGTCATCCCCATCCTCGGCTGACGGCGCCTGCCGCGGATCAGTCCGCCTTCTGCTTCGCCTTCGCGATGAACGCGTCGACCTCGGACTCGAGCACCGTCAGGGGCACCGGGCCGTTGCGCAGGACTTCGTCGTGGAAGGCGCGGACGTCGAAGCGCGTCCCCAGCTCCTTCTCCGCCCGCGCGCGCAGCTCGCGGATCTTCAGCTCGCCCATCTTGTACGCCAGCGCCTGGCCCGGCCACGCGATGTAGCGGTCGGTCTCCGTGCGCACCTCGTGCAGCGAGAGCGCCGTGTGCGAGGCCAGGTAGTCCATCGCCTGCTGCCGCGTCCAGCCCAGCGCGTGGAGGCCCGTGTCCACCACCAGGCGACACGCGCGCCACATCTCGTACGTCAGCCGCCCGAAGTTGCTGTAGGGGTCCTGGTAGAACCCGGCCTCCAGGCCCAGCCGCTCCGAGTACAACCCCCAGCCCTCGCCAAAGGCGTTCACGCTCGCGAAGCGCCGGAAGTCCGGCAGGCCCGTCATCTCGCGCTGCAGCGCGTTCTGGAGATGATGGCCCGGCACCGCCTCGTGGAGCGTGAGCGACTCCAGGATGTACAGCGGCCGGCTGGACAGGTTGTAGGTGTTGACCCAGTACGTCCCCGCGCGCGTCCCGCCCGGGGCGGCCGGCACGTAGCGGCCGCCCGTGTACTTGGGCGCGATGGCGTCCGGGACCGGCTCGACGCCGTACGGCTGCCGCGGCAGCCGGCCGAAGAGCGACGGCAGCTTCGCGTCCATCTTCTTGGCGATGAAGCTCGCCTCCTTCAGCAGCTCCTGCGGCGTCTTCGCGTAGAAGCGCGGGTCGGTGCGCAGGAAGGTGAGGAACTCCGCGAACTCGCCGGTGAACCCCGCCTCCTTCATGACCGTCCGCATCTCCGCGTCGATGCGCGCGACCTCCTTCTTGCCGATCTCGTGCACCTGCTCGGGCGTGACGTCGAGCGTCGTGAAGATCTTGACCAGCGCCTCGTAGTACGCGCGGCCGTTCGGCAGGTCCTTGGCACCCGTCGACTTCCGCGCGCCAGGGGCGTACTCCTTGGTCATGAAGTCGAGGAAGCGCCGGTAGGAAGGGACCACCGCCTCGGCGACCGCCGCGCGCCCGGCGTCGGTCAGGCGCCCGCGCTCGGCCTCGGGCACGCCGACCGGGAAGCGCGAGAACGGCCGCATGAAGACGCTCTTCGAGACGTCGTCCACGACGTGCGCGGAGATGGTCCCGTCGTACCCCTCGAGGATCACCTGCGGCTGGGTGAAGCCGGCCTTGAGCCCCTCGCGCATGTACGCGATCTGCTGGTCCATGTACGCGGGGAACGCGCGCAGGCGGGCGATGTAGCTCTCGTAGTCCTTCACGTTGCCGAGCTGGGTGCGCGTCGGCAGGTCCGCGAACGAGATGTGGAACCCGCTGTCGGCCAGGATCGGGATGCGGTGCGCGCCGAAGCGGTACCGCAGCAGGTCGTCCTCCAGCTCCCGCCGCCACATGTCGTAGTTGATGCGGTCGGCACTCGAGAGCGCGGCCCGGTCGATGCGGGACGAGCGCTCGAGGAACGCCTGCTGCGCCTGGGCGCGACGCTCCAGGTCTGCCGGCGCGATCGCGGGCAGCTTGTCCGCGTAACGGTGGTCGCCCACGCCGCTGGCCTGGAGCGGGTTCTCGCGCAGGCGGAGCTCCCACTCCTCCTTGAGCAGCGCGTCGAGCTCCGCGGCCGGTCCGGCGGGGGCGAGGAGGACGAGCACGACGGGGAGGATCTGCATGCGCGGATGCTACTCCGGATTCTTCGGCGCGCTGACGAGCGTGACCTTCGACGCGCGCAGGAACGCGACGCCGTCCCTCACCTCGACGCGGCCGGTCACTTCGATCCAGCGAACCCCGTCGCCCTTGTAGGTGGGATCGAGCTTCCAGCCCTTCCCCTGCGGCTTGCGCCCGGTCACCCAGATCGCGTGCGGCGGCTGTCGCAGCACCCAGTCCTGCGAGGTGGACGCCGAGCCCGCGGGCAGCTCGCCGAGCAGGTCGCGCCCGCCGAAGAGCCCGATCACGCGCACGGCCTGGCCGGCGTAGGGCGTTTCGGGCTGGAGGATCTGCTCGAGGCGGAGGCCCTCCGTCTCGGGCCCCGCGCGGGGAGCCGCGCCGGTCTCGGCCAGCTCGTACACCGTGATCGAGATCGGCGGCCAGTCGACCTGGGCGTTCGGCAGCGCCGGCAGATCAGGATCGGCGCACTTGCTCTCGAGCATCATCTGCGCACGGCACCCGACCATCTGCTGGCTCGTGGGCAGCGAGCGGACGATCCCCGTCACCTCCACGCGCTGGCCGATGAGCCGGCGCGGCTCGTCCGCCAGCTCCGGAACGGGGATCAGGAGGACGCGAGCGGTGCCGTCCACGAGCAGGAACGTGTCGAGCAGCCCGCCCAGCGCCCGCAGCTCCCCTTTCGTGACGACCTTGTGACGCTGGTACGACTCCGAGTTGTACGCGACCTCCGCGAGCTCGACCGCTTGCTGCGGACCGTACGCGTCGTAGGCGCGCGGCGTCCCGGGATGCTCGGGCTGCGCCTGGAGCGCCGCGAGCAGCAGGGTGAGGCCGGACCGCGCGCCGTGCATGAGGGTCACCGGATGATAGCGCGCGACCTGCCGCGGCCTGGCGCGTTCTGCAAGTAGTTTGGCGTATTCTGCGAGTGCGCCCGCCATCCCGGCGGCCTAAGTTGGGAGTCATGAACACCACCAAGGCCAAGGCCTACTCCGCTTCCTCCCCCACGTCACCCCTCGTGCCGGTCGAGATCGACCGCCGCGAGCCGGGCCCCAAGGACGTCGAGATCGACATCCTCTTCTGCGGCGTCTGCCACTCCGACCTCCACCAGGCCCGCGACGAGTGGCACAACACCGTCTATCCCTGCATCCCCGGCCACGAGATCGTCGGACGCGTCACGCGCGTGGGCAGCCGCGCCACCAAGTTCAAGGCGGGCGACCTGGCCGGCGTCGGCTGCCTCGTCGACTCCTGCCGGAAGTGCGCGAGCTGCCTGGCGGGCCGGGAGCAGTACTGCACCGCACCCGCGGTCTTCACCTACAACAGCGACGACGTGGTCCTGGGCGGCAAGACCTTCGGCGGCTACGCCAGCCGCATCGTCGTGGACGAGGCGTTCTCTCTGCGCATCCCCGCGGGGCTGGACCCGGCCGCGGCCGCGCCGCTGCTCTGCGCCGGCATCACCACCTACTCGCCGCTGCGCCACTGGAAGGTCGGGCCCGGACAGAAGGTCGGCGTGGTCGGCCTGGGCGGCCTGGGCCACATGGGCGTGAAGTTCGCACGCGCGATGGAGGCCCGCGTCGTCCTGTTCACGACGTCGCCACGCAAGGTCGAGGACGGGCTCAAGCTGGGCGCGCACGAGGTCGTGGTGTCGACCAACGAGGCCGAGATGGCGAAGCACGCCGGGAGCTTCGACTTCGTCCTCGACTGCGTGTCCGCGCAGCACGACATCAACGCGTACCTGGGCCTGCTCAAGCTCGACGGCACGCTGTGCCTGGTCGGCGCGCCCGAGCACCCGCTGCCCGTGGCCGCGTTCAGCCTGCTGCTGCCCCGCCGCAGCTTCGCCGGCTCGGCGATCGGAGGCATCGCGGAGACGCAGGAGATGCTGGACTTCGCCGCCCGCTACCGCGTGACGCCGGAGATCGAGATGATCCCGATGCAGAAGATCAACGACGCCTTCGAGCGCCTGCTGAAGCAGGACGTGCGTTATCGTTTCGTGATCGACATGGCCTCGATCAACGCCTGAGGAAGGAGCCCCGCCTGGACCCGGACCACGGTTGCGCCGTCGCCACCAGCCGCTTCCGCGTCTCCCCGCTCCTGGCGGGAAGGCTCCGCGAACGGTCCATCTCCCCGTCGGCCGTCCTGCAGGTCGCAGGGCTGCCGGCGGGGTTCTTCGGCCAGGACCGCATCCTCGCCACGACGCCCGAGCTCTTCGCGCTGTGGAGCGCGATCGCGGAGGTGAGCGGCGATCCCGGCATCGGGCTCGCGCTGGGCTCGGAGCCGCGCTTCGAGCGCAACGACCCGGCGGCGATCGCCGCCCTGTGCAGCGAGAGCTTCCGCGACGCGCTGGCGCGCATGGCGCGCTACAAGCAGCTCACCTGCCCCGAGGAGATCCGCGTCGACGGCCGGAAGCAGGAGACGGCGATCGAGTTCGCGTGGCTGCTCGCGCAGCAGGCCGAGCCCGCGGTGCTGGTCGATCTCTGCTTCGCCTGGATCCTGGCCATCGGCCGGCGCGGCACCGGTGTCCCGCTGGAGCCGGTGCGGCTCACCCTCACGCGCCCCCCGGCGCACCGCAGGACGCTGGAGGCGCACTTCGGGTGCCGCGTCCACTTCGAGGCCGACCGCAACGCGCTCGTGTTCCGCAACGGCGACCTGGAACGGCCGTTCGTGACGCACAACGCCGAGCTGCTCGGCATGATCGCGCCGCAGCTGGAGGCCGAGCTGGGCGCGCGCGCGTCGAGCCAAACGCTGGGCGACCGCGTGAAGGGCACGGTCAAGCGCGGGCTCGCCGGCCAGCGTCCGTCGATCCGCTTCGTGGCCCAGCGGCTGGGCCTGAGCGCCCGCACGCTCCAGCGCCGCCTGATCGAGGAGGGCGTCACGTTCCAGGAGCTGGTCGAGGCGGCCCGCCGCGAGCTGGCGCACCACTACCTCGGACAGAGCACGCTCGAGCTGAACGAGACCGCGTACCTGCTGGGGTACAAGGACGGGAACTCGTTCTTCCGCGCCTTCCACCAGTGGGAGGGCACGACGCCCGGCGAGTGGCGCAACAGCCGGCGGCAGGCGGCCACCGCCGGCCGCTGACGACGGCGGACGCGCTACTGCGCGCCCTTGCGCATCTTCATCGCGTGGCCCGCCGCCATCTCCGCGCGGGTCAGGAAGCCGTCCTTGTCCCCGTCCATCCGCTCGAACATCGTCTTCGAGCCGGTGGCGTGCTCTTCGGCCGTCAGCATGCCGTCGCCGTTGGCATCGATGACCTTGATCTTCTCCGCGGCCGACATCTCGCCCGCGGCCGGCGCACGGCCCGTGATCTTCTGGTGGGCCATGGTCATCTCCTCGGCCGTGACCTTGCCGTCGGAGTTCGCGTCCATGGTCGCGAACATGCTGGTGACGGCGGCCGCGTGCTCGGCCGCCGAGACCTTCCCGTCGCTGTCGGTGTCCATCATCTTGAACATGTGGTCGCCGCCAGGGGCCGGCCGGGCCGGGGGGTTGGTGTCCTGGGCACCGGCGATCCCGCAAGCGAGAGCGAAGGCGGCGACGAGCGTCGTGTGGGTCATGGGGTCCTCCTCCGGGCGCGCGCGAGGGCGCGCCCCCCGTCCAGCATCGCAGCTTTGAGCCGGCTCGGGCGCGAGCGCGCGTTCGTTTCCTAGGAGGTGCTCGGCGGGACGTCCGGGGCGAACCGCACGTCGACGATCTCCGAGGCGAGCGCGTCCTGGGCGATCACGACGGAGCGCCCGGTGGCGGCCGCCTCCTCCAATCGCCGCGCGAGAACGTCGCGGCCGGGCTCGTCGAGCCTGAGGACGGGGACAGCATCGGTTCCGGCCAGCCGGACCCGCACGCGGTCGGGGGTCCCCGGGTCGGGCAGCAGACACTCGACCGTGTTCACGCTGGCATGCAGCAACAGCTCGACCCGGCCCGCGGCATCGCTGCGGACGTAGACGGGCCAGGCGTACTCCCAGCTCTTCGCGAGGAGACGCGCCCAGAAGTCGAACCACCCCGACTCGCGGTCGAGCCGGCAGACGGTCCCGTCGTCGAGCGTGAAGACGTCGCCGGCGTCCGCGTCCAGGGACACGACCCAGCCCATGCGCGCGGGGCCCATTTCAGGCCGTCCGCTCGAAATCGTCGTCGTCGTCGGCCGAGTCCTCGTCGGGCACGATCCCGTCGTCCTCCCAGGACGCCTCGTCGGGCACGATGCCATCCCTCACCGGATCGTCCACCACCTCGGGCGGAGGAGGAGTGAAGGGCGGCGGCGCAGGAATGAACGGCGGCGGCGCCGACTCCGCGGCCGTCCTCGCCGCCCGCTCGCTGGCCAGGCCCCGGCCCTCCGCCTCCAGGCGCGCCTCCTCCAGCAGCCTCTGCGTCTGGCTGTAGTCGTCGTCGCGGGCGTCGAAGGGCTGGTAGACCTCGCCCGGCGTCTCCACCAGTTGGGCGCTGGGGCACGACATCACGGCCCTCCACTGCTCGATCGTCACCGGCCCGTCGAAGAGCGACGGGTCGACGACCATGCGGACGACGACGCCCTGCGGCGTCTGCACAGCCACCGTAGGGGCCACGTGGTAGGACCAGGTGATCGTCCCGTGGACCGGATGCTCCGCGCCGATGCTGTGCCCCACCGTGGGGTGGAAGAAGACCTTGCGGCACTCGATGCCCTGCTCGGCCATGAGCCGCCGCATCTCGTGCGCACGCGCCGAGCAGTAGCTTTGCGGAAAGTCGAACGGGATGTGCTGCTGCGATCGCAGTTCGCCGAAGAGGGCGACCGCCCGCTCCAGGCTCAGCGGATTCGCGTCGGTCCCGGGTGCAGGCCCGGCGGGCGGCGGGCCACTGAAGCCAGCCACCTCACGGGCCCTCCTCGGGGTGAGGACGGCCCAGTGCGGCACCTCGATGAGACGAACGGGGGGCGGTCCACCCATACCCCCCTACACGCCGGAGGAGGGCGACTCCCGCCACCGCGCTGCTTCAGACCCCCCAGCCGTACGCGGTCGCCGCGTCCTCCTCGGGCGTGCGGCCCAGGCGCCGCAGGACGGCGACGGTGAACTCGCGCGTCGTGGCGTTGCCCCCGATGTCCGGCGTACGCGCGTCGCGCAGGGCGGACTCGACGGCCGCCTCGACCGCGGCGGCCAGATCGGGCCGGCCCAGCCCGTGGCGCAGCATCATCGCGACCGAGAGGATGGCGCCGGTCGGGTTGGCGATGCCCAGGCCGGCCAGCGTCGGCGCGGAGCCGTGTACCGGCTCGAACAGCGGCGTGCCCTCCCCCAGCGACGCCGACGCCAGCAGCCCGATCGAGCCCACCACCGCGCCCAGCTCGTCGCTGAGGATGTCCCCGAACAGGTTCTCGGCCAGGATCACGTCGAAGCGGCGCGGCGCCTGCAGCAGCTCGAAGCTGGCCGCGTCGACGTAACGGTGCTCGAGCTCGACGTCCGGGTACTCCCGTCCCACGCCGGTCACGACGGCGCGCCACAGCCGCGACGCCTCCAGCACGTTGGCCTTGTCCACCGACGTGATGCGCCGGCGTCGCAGCCGGGCCGCCTCGAACGCGACGCGGGCGACGCGGCGCGCCTGCTCGGCGGTCTGCCGCCAGGTGTTGAACGCCTCCTCGCCGCCCTGCCCGCGTGGCTCCCCGAAGTACACGCCGCCCGCGAGATCACGGACGACCAGCAGGTCGGCGCCGCGCGCGAGCCCCTCGCGCAGGGGCGTCGGCAGGCCCAGGTAGCGGGCCGGACGCAGGTTCGCGTAGAGGCCGAGCCCCTGCCGCAGGCGCAGCAGGCCGCTCTCCGCTCGGAGCGGACCCTCCCAGCGCGGCCCGCCGACCGCGCCCAGCAGGATCGCGTCGGCATCGCGGCACGCCGCCAGCGTCTCCGGCGGCAGCGGGTCGCCGTGGTGGTCGATGGCGTCGCCGCCGATGCGCGCCTCGCGCACGTGGACGGGCACGCACGCGCCGAGCACGCCCAGCGCCGCCTCCACCACCTCGGGGCCGATACCGTCGCCGCGCAGGACCGTCACTCGAGCAGCCATGGGGTTCCTCTAGGCTTCCAGGGAAACGCCGCGCTCGTGCGCGGCGATCGCGTCTTCGTGCGAAAGGAGGATGTCCAGCTCGTCCCGCCCCTCGAGCAGGCAGCGGCGGGCGAAGGGAGGCAGCGCGAACGCGGCGACGCCGCCCGCCCACGACACGGTGAGCGCGGCCACGTCCACGCGGACCTCCCGGCCCTCCGCGGCCACGAGCGAGGCGTGCGCCGCCTCGTCGATCTCGACGGGAACGAGTCCGTTCTGCAGCGCGTTGCGCTTGAAGATGTCGGCCAGCTTCGTGCTGACGACGGCGCGGAAGCCCGCGTCCATGAGCGCCCACACCGCGTGCTCGCGCGAGCTGCCGCACCCGAAGTTGGCCCCGGCGACCAGGACCTGCGCGCCGGCCGCCTCGGGCCGGTCGAGCGCGAACGAGCGCGACGCGTCGCCGCGCCAGTCCGCGAACAGGCCGCGGCCCAGCCCCTCGCGGACGGTGCCTTTCAGGAAGCGCGCCGGGATGATCTGGTCGGTGTCGATGTCGGCCGCGGCCAGCACGACCGTGCGGGAGCGGACGAGGCTCACCGGCTGGCGGCTGGTCATGCCACCAGCTCCCGCGGGTCGGCGATGTGCCCGCACACGGCCGCGGCGGCCGCGGTCAAGGGGCTGGCCAGGAACGTGCGCCCGCCGGGCCCCTGGCGCCCCTCGAAGTTCCGATTGCTCGTGCTCACCGCGTACTGCCCGCGCTCCAGCCGGTCGCCGTTCATGGCGATGCACATCGAGCAGCCGGCCTCGCGCCACTCGGCGCCCGCCTCCAGGAACGTGCGGTCGAGCCCCTCCGCCTCCGCCTCCCGCTTCACCTGCTGCGATCCGGGCACGACCAGCGCGCGGATCCAGGGCGCCACCTTGCGGCCGCGCATCACGGACGCGGCCAGCCGCAGGTCCGACAGCCGCGAGTTCGTGCAGCTCCCGATGAACACGACGTCGACCGGGTGGCCCAGCATCGGCTGACCGGGCGCCAGGCCCATGTACGCGAGCGCGCGCTGCGTCGGACCCGAGACGTCCGCCGGGACGTGCCCGCGCACGGGCACCGCCATCGCCGGGTTCGTGCCGTACGTGATCATCGGCTCCAGCGAGGTCGCGTCGAAGGCGACCACGCGGTCGAAGGCCGCGCCCTCGTCCGTCGCCAGTGCGCGCCAGCCGCTCACCGCGCGCTCCCACGCCTCGCCCCCCGGCGCGTGCGGCCGTCCCTTCAGGTACGCGAACGTCGTCTCGTCGGGAGCGACCATGCCGGCCCGCGCGCCGGCCTCGATCGACATGTTGCACACGGTCATGCGCTCCTCGATCGACAGCGCGCGCACGGCCGGGCCGCGGTACTCGACGACGTGCCCGGTCGCGCCGTCCGCGCCGAGGCGCGCGATGAGGGCCAGGGCCAGGTCCTTGGCCGTCACGCCCGGCCCCAGGCGACCCTCCACCTCGACCGCCAGCGTCCGCGGCGGCTCCTGCAGCAGGCACTGCGTGGCCAGCACCTGCGCCACCTCGCTGGTCCCGATGCCGAACGCCAGGGCGCCCAGCGCGCCGTGCGTGCTGGTGTGGCTGTCGCCGCACACGATCGTCCGGCCCGGCTGCGTGACGCCCAGCTCGGGCGCGATCACGTGCACGATGCCCTGCCGGTCGTGGCCGACGCCGTAGAGCGTGATGCCCGCGCCCCGCGTGTTCGTCTCCAGCTGCGCGACCTGGGCGGCCGCCTCGGGATCGGCAGGCACGAACGGCCGCCCGGCCGCGCGCGGCGTGGTGGGGATCGCGTGGTCCATGGTGGCGAGCGTGCGGTCCGGCCGGCGCACCGCCAGCCCCCGCTCGCGCAGCACCGCGAAGGCCTGCGGCGACGTCACTTCGTGCAGCAGGTGGAGGTCCACGTAGAGCACCGCCGGCGTGTCGGCGGTGGCCGGCCGCACCACGTGCGCGTCCCAGACCTTCTGGAACAGCGTGCGCGGGGTCATCGGCCTTCGCGGCCTGCGGGTCCCGCTCTCACGCCGCCTCCTGGCCGACGCGCGCGGCGCCGGCTGCGGTGAGGTACGCCTTGAGCGCGGCCTCGATCGAGTCGGTGCTCGCGGCCTGGCCGGTGGCCTCGCGCCCGTCGAACCGCACCCGCACCGAGACCTCGGCCAGCGCGTCCTTGCCGGCCGTGACCGCCCGCGTGTGCAGCTCCAGCAGCTCCAGGTCCAGGCCCAGCGCCGCGTCGGCGGCCTTGAGCGCGGCGTCGAGCGGCCCGTTGCCCACGGCGGAGGCCGCGTGTGCGCGACCGTCCCGCTCGACCTCGACCGTGGCGGTGGGCAGCACGCTGTTGCCCGTCACCGCCTGGTAGCGCACCAGGCGCAGCTCGCCGGCCGGGGCGCGGCCCGCGAGCGCCAGCAGGTCGTCGTCGTAGACGAACTTCTTGCGGTCGGCCAGGTCCTTGACCTCGGCCGTGAGCTCGTCCAGCTCCTGCGCGCCCAGGCGGCAGCCCAGCGCGAGCAGGCGCGACTCCACCGCGTGGCGTCCCGAGTGTTTGCCCAGGACGAGCAGACTCTCGCCGGCGCCCACGCTGGCGGGGGTCATGATCTCGTACGTGAGCGGGTTCGCGAGCATGCCGTGCTGGTGGATGCCGGCCTCGTGCGCGAACGCGTTGCGGCCGACCACGGCCTTGTTGGGCTGCGGCCAGATGCCGGTGATCGAGGAGAGCAGGCGGCTGGCCCGCGTCAGCTCCTCGGGCCGGACGCCGGTCGAGAGGCCGAGCGACTCCTGCCTCACGCGCAGCGCCATCACCAGCTCCTCCAGCGACGTGTTGCCCGCGCGCTCGCCGATGCCGTTGATCGTCACCTCGACCTGGCGCGCGCCGGCGCGCACGGCCGCCAGCGAGTTGGCGACGCCCAGGCCCAGGTCGTCGTGGCAGTGCGCCGAGAGGGTGAGGCCAGGCACGTCCTGGTGCAGGCGGGCGAAGACGGCGCCCAGCTCGTCCGGCAGCGCGTAGCCGACGGTGTCGGGCACGTTGAAGACGGACGCGCCCGCCTCCTGCACCGCCTGCGCGACCTCGCGCAGGAACGAGTAGTCCGTGCGCGACGCGTCCTCGGCCGAGAACTCCACGTCGTAGACCGCGCTGCGCGCGTAGCGCACCGCTTCGGCCGCCTGGCGCAGGGCCTGGGCGGGCCGGATCTTGAGCTTGTGCTCGAGGTGGATCGCCGAGGTGGCCAGGAACACGTGCAGGCGCGGGCGCGCGGCCGGCTCCAGCGCCCGCGCGGCCGGCTCGATGTCCTCCTCCTTGGCGCGCGCGAGCGCGGCCACGCTGCACGAGCGCACCTCCGCCGCGACCCGCCGCACCGCCTCCAGCTCCGCCTTGGAGGCGACCGGGAAGCCCGCCTCGATGACGTCGACGCCGAGCCGCTCGAGCTGCCGCGCGAAGCGGACCTTCTCGTCCGGCGTCATCGAGCAGCCGGGCGACTGCTCGCCGTCGCGCAGCGTCGTGTCGAAGACAGCGACGCGGTCCGTCAAGGGACGGCCTCGACCGGCGCGGCCGCCGCGCGCAGCTCGCCGTCCGGCGTCACGGTCAGCGGCTCCAGGAAGGGCATCAGCGCGCGCAGCCGCTCGCCCACCTGCTCGATCGGGTGCGCGCGCTCCTCCTTGCGGCGGGCCTGGAACCAGAAGGCGCCCGACTCGCTCTCCGCCACCCACTTCTTCGCGTAGGCGCCGCTGCGGATGTCGGCCAGCAGGCTGGCCATGGCGCGGCGCGTCTCGGACGTCACCACCCGCGGCCCGCCCACGTAGTCGCCGTGTTCGGCCGTGTCGGAGACGGAGTGGCGCATGTAGGACAGCCCGCCGCGATACATGAGGTCCACGATCAGCTTCAGCTCGTGCAGGCACTCGAAGTACGCGATCTCCGGCTGGTAGCCGGCCGCGACCAGCGTCTCGAACCCGGCCTTCACCAGGGCGGACACGCCGCCGCAGAGCACCGCCTGCTCGCCGAAGAGGTCCGTCTCGGTCTCTTCCGCGAAGGTGGTCTCGATCACGCCCGCGCGCGTGCAGCCGATGCCCTTCGCGTAGGCCAGCGCCGTCTCGCGGGCGCGGCCCGTCGCGTCCTGGTGGACGGCCAGGAGGCCGGGCGTGCCCTGGCCCTCCTTGAACACCTCGCGCACGCGGTGGCCGGGGGCCTTGGGCGCGACCATGCTCACGTCCACGTCGGGCGGCACCTCGATGCGGCCGAAGCGGATGTTGAAGCCGTGCGCGAACATCAGCGTGTCGCCCGGCTGCAGGTGCGGCTTCACGTCCTCGCGATACAGCTTCGCCTGGGCCGTGTCGGGGACCAGGATCATCACGATGTCGGCGTCTTTGGCCGCCTCGGCGGGCGTGCGCACGTCCAGCCCCTCCGCCTGCGCGCGGGCGCGCGAGCGGCTGTCCTTCGGCAGCCCCACCACGACCGGGACGCCGTTGTCCCGCAGGTTGAGGGCGTGCGCGTGTCCCTGGCTGCCGTAGCCGATGACGGCCACGCGCCGGCCGGCCAGCACGCCCAGGTCCGCATCCGCGTCGTAGTAGATCCGTGCCATGTCAGCTCTCCGTTCCGTTGTTGCCGCCGCGAACCATCGCGACGCGTCCGGTTCGAACGATCTCCAGCACCCCCCGCGGGCGCAGCAGCTTCACGAGCGAGTCCAGGTCCTCCTCGGTGCCCGCCGCCTCGACGATCACCGAGTCGCTTCCGACGTCCGCCACCCGGGCCCGGAAGCCCGCGACCAGGTCGTGCACGGGCCCGCGCTCCTCCGGCGCGCAGCGCACGCGGATGAGCGCCAGGTCGCGCGCCACGGTCGGGAGGTGGGTGACGTCCGTCACCTCCTCGACCGCGACCAGCTTGCCCAGGTTCGCGGCCACCAGGCGCGCCGAGGTGCGCGTCGCGTCGACCACGATCGTCATCCGCGACCAGCCGCGCGACTCGCTGGCGCCCACCGTCAGCGAGTCGATGTTGAACGCGCGGCGCCGGAACAGGCTGGCCACGCGGTTCAGCACGCCCGGCTGGTCCTGCACGCGCGCCAGCAGCACGTGCTTCACGCGGTCGCCTCCTGCGCCGGGGCCGGCCGGCGGATCATGTCGGAGATGTCCGCGCCGGACGGGACCATCGGGTAGACCGCCTCCTCCTGCTCGACGCGGAACTCGATCAGGCCGCCCTGGGCCGAGGCGCGCACGGCCTCGATCGCGGGAACCATCCCGGAGCGGCTGGCGACGGTGCACGCCGGCAGCCCGTACGCGGCCGCCAGCGCCGCGAAGTCCGGCGAGAGCAGCGGCGTCGCCGAGTAGCGCTTCTCGTAGAAGAACTCCTGCCACTGGCGGACCATGCCCAGGTACCCGTTGTTGACGACCGCGATCTTCACGTCCAGGTTCTCCTGCCGCAGCGTGGCCAGCTCGCACTGCGTCATCTGGAACCCGCCGTCGCCCGCGACCACCCACACCTCGGCGTCGGGGCAGGCCATCTTGGCGCCGATGGCCGCGGGCAGCGCGAAGCCCATGGTGCCCAGTCCTCCCGACGTCACCAGCGACCGCGGCCGCTCGTGCGGGTAGTACTGCGCCTCCCACATCTGGTGCTGGCCCACGTCCGTGACGACGACGGCGTCGCCGCCGGTCGCGCGCCACAGCTCGCGGATGACGTGCGCCGCGTAGAGCCGGCCGTCGTCCGGCTGGTGCAGCAGGTCGCGCGAGCGCGTGTCCTCGCGCCCCTCCGCGATCTCCTCCAGCCACGCGCGATGGCGCCGCGAGGGCACCATCGGCACGAGCGCCGAGAGCGTCTCGCGCACGTCCGCCTGGATGGCCACGTCCACCGGCACGTTCTTGCCGATCTCGGAGGGGTCGAGCTCGACGTGGATCTTCCGCGCGTGCCGCGCGAACGTCTCGAGCTTGCCGGTCACGCGGTCGTCGAACCGCATGCCCAGCGCGACGATCAGGTCCGCTCGCTGGATCGCGCGGTTGACGTACGCCTCGCCGTGCATGCCCATCATCCCCAGGCACAGCGAGTGGCTGGCCGGGAACCCGCCCAGGCCCAGCAGCGTGAGCGCGACCGGCACGTCCGCCTTCTCCGCCAGCTCGGTGAGCAGGCGCGACGCGCCCGCGCGGACGATGCCGTGGCCGGCCAGGATGAGCGGCCGCTCGCTGGCGGCGATCAGGTCCGCCGCTCGCGCGAGCTGGTCCTTGTCCGGCGCCGGCGCGGTCCAGCCCGAGCGGGCCGGCTCTTCCGGCCACTCGAACGTGGTGCGCGCCTGCTGCACGTCCTTGCAGATGTCGACCAGCACCGGCCCCGGCCGGCCCGAGCGCGCGATCGCGAACGCCTCGCGCAGCGCGGGCGCCAGCCGAGCGACGTCCGTGACCAGCTCGTTGTGCTTGGTGATGGGCAGCGTGATGCCCGTGACGTCCGTCTCCTGGAAGGCGTCGCTGCCCAGCAGCTTGCTGGGCACCTGCCCGGTGATGAACACGGTGGGGACCGAGTCGAGCATCGCGGTCGCGATGCCGGTCGTGAGGTTGGTGGCGCCCGGCCCCGACGTCGCGACCGCCACGCCCACGCGGCCGCTGGCCCGCGCGTAGCCGTCGGCCATGTGCGCCGCGCCCTGCTCGTGGCGCACGAGCACGTGGTGGATCGGGAAGCGGCCCAGCGCGTCGTAGGCGGGCAGGCTGGCGCCGCCGGGATACCCGAAGACGGTGTCGACGCCCTCGCGGACCAGGCACTCCCAGAGGATCTCCGCGCCCGTCATCGTCGGACCGTCTGCGCGCCGTGCTCGCTGCCCCATGGTGTCGTCGTCTCCCGGGCGGCCTTCCGGGCCCCCCTCAAGCCAAAAAAAAACCCCCGAGGTCTCTTCCTCGGGGGCTCCTTCGATCTCGCTCTCGCGCTTCCTAGATCAGGGAACCCCCGGACGGTCCAATGGAGATGGCCCGCAGGACCAGGACCGACAGTCGAACAGCGACGTTCGATTCGGAGGCAGCGCGGATTCGAGAGAGATGCGTCATCGACGTTCGCGCGAAGTTACGCGTCGGGTAAACGAGAGTCAAGTGAATTCTGCTTCTGCGCGTCATGCCCGCGCGTCATGCCAGGTCGAAGACGAGCACCTCGGCGTCGCTGGTGGCCTCGAGCTGCAGCGCCCGCTCCTCGCTCACCGCCGCGCCGTCGCCCTCGCCCATCTCGGCCTCGTTGAGCGTGACCGATCCCCTGGCGACGTGAACCCAGGCATGGCGCTTCTCGCCCAGGGGACGCGACCGCCTCTCGCCCGCGCCCATCCGCGTCACCTCCAGCTCCAGGTCCTGCTGGACCTGGATCGAGCCGTTGCGGCCGTCGCGCGAGGCCAGGAGGACGAAGCCGCGCCGGGCCGCCTCCGGGTCGAACGCCTTCTGGTCGTACCGCGGAGGAAGTCCGCGCCGGTCGGGGATCACCCAGATCTGCAGGAAGTGCACGGGCTCGACGTCCGAGCCGTTGTACTCGCTGTGCGTCACGCCGGTCCCCGCGCGCATGAACTGGATCTCGCCGGGCCGGATCACGCCCCCGCCGCCGGCCGAGTCCTTGTGCTTGAGCGAGCCCTCGAGCACGTACGAGAGGATCTCCATGTCGCGGTGCCCGTGCGTCCCGAAGCCCGCGCCCGGCTCCACGCGGTCGTCGTTGATCACACGCAGGGAGCGGAAGCCCTCGAAGCGCGCGTCGTAGTACTCGCCGAACGAGAACGTGTGGCGGCTGTCGAGCCACCCCCACTCCGTCCGTCCCCTGTCGTCCGCCCGCCGGATCTCGATCATGCCCGCCTCCAACGCGACAGGATAGCGCCTCGGCGGGCTATGGGACGCGGTCCGTCACCGCGCCCAGGCTCGCCGAGGACACCGTGCGCGCGTACTTCGCGAGCACGCCCCGCTCGGCGCGCGGCGCCGGCGCCCGCCACGCCTGCCGCCGTCGCGCGATCTCCCCCACCGGCACCTCGAGGTCCACGACGCGCGCGTCCGCGTCGATCGTCACGCGGTCGCCCTCCTGCACGAGCGCGATCAGCCCGCCGGCCGCGGCCTCGGGGGACACGTGGCCCACGACGAGGCCGTGCGTGCCGCCGGAGAAGCGGCCGTCGGTGATGAGCCCGACCGAGTCCCCCAGGCCCGCGCCGATGAGCGCGGCCGTGGGCGAGAGCATCTCGCGCATGCCCGGCCCGCCGCGCGGGCCCTCGTAGCGGATGACCACGACGTCGCCGGGCTCGATGCCTCCGGCCAGGATCGCCGCCAGGCACGCCTCCTCCGAGTCGAACACGCGCGCGGGCCCGCTGTGCCGCGCCTTGGCGACGCCGGCGATCTTCGCCACCGCACCCTCGGGGGCCAGGTTGCCACGGAGGATGGCCAGGTGGCCCTGCGCGTGCAGCGGCCGGTCGAACGGGCGGATGATGTCCTGGCCGCTCGGGGCGTCGGACGGCACGTCCGCCAGCGTCTGCGCGATCGTCCGTCCGGTGACGGTGGGCGCGCCGCCGTCGAGCAGGCCCCGCGCCAGCAGCATGCTCATCACACGCGGGACGCCGCCCACGCGGTGCAGGTCGGTCGCGACGTAGCGTCCGAACGGCTTCAGGTCGCACAGGACGGGCACGCGCTGCCGGACGGCCTCGAAGTCGTCCAGCGCGAGGCGCGCACCGGCCGCGTCGGCGATCGCGAGGAGGTGCAGGACCGCGTTCGTCGACCCGCCGAGGGCCATCACGACCGCGATCGCGTTGAGGAACGACTCGCGCGTCAGGATCGTGCGCGGACGACGGTCGTGGCGGATGGCGTCCGCCAGCACGTCCGCCGCTCGCGCCGCGGCGTCGGCCGTCTCGGCGTCCTCCGCCGCCATCGTGGACGAGCCGGGCAGGCTCAGCCCCAGCGCCTCGATCGCGGAGGACATGGTGTTCGCGGTGTACATCCCGCCGCACGAGCCCGCACCCGGGCAGGCGTGACGCTCCACCTCCACCAGCTCCGCCTCGCTGATGCGCCCCGCGCTCCACTGGCCGACGGCCTCGAACGCGCTCACGACCGTGAGGTCGCGGTCGCCCAGCCGGCCCGGCTTGATGGTCCCGCCGTAGACGAAGACGGACGGCACGTCGAGGCGCGCGATCGCGATCATCGCTCCTGGCATGTTCTTGTCGCAGCCGCCCACGGCCAGCAGCCCGTCCAGGCTCTGGGCGTTCACGACCGTCTCGATCGAGTCCGCGATCACCTCGCGCGAGACGAGCGAGTAGCGCATCCCCGAGGTCCCCATCGAGATGCCGTCGCTCACGGTGATGGTCCCGAAGAGCTGCGGCATCGCGCCGGCCGCGCGCAGCGCGGACTCGGCGCGCGAGGCCAGCCCGGCCAGGCCCAGGTTGCAGGGCGTGATCGTGCTGTATGCGCTCGCGATCCCGACCACCGGCTTGTCGAAGTCCGCGTCAGAGAAGCCGACCGCACGCAGCATCGCGCGCGCGGCGGCCCGCTCGGGGCCGCGGGTCACGACCTGGCTGCGCAGCTTCACGAATCCTCCCGCCAGGCGCTCGCCGGATACGAGCCCAGCACCCGCAACGATACCGCCGACGAGGCCAGCTCGCGCACGGCCTCGCCCGCTGGGCCGTCGGGATCGCCCAGGGCGTCCAGGTAGAACGCGTACTCCCAGGGCCGGCCGCGCAGGGGGCGCGACTCGATCTTGGCCAGGTCCACTCCCCGCGACGCGAACATGCCCAGGGCCCGGTGCAGCGCGCCCGGCTGGTTGTGGAGCACGAACGTGACGGACGTCTTGGAGGGCGCGCCGGCCGTCTCGGTGCCCCGCGAGAGCAGCAGGAAGCGCGTGTAGTTGCGCGGGTCGTCCTCGATCGCCTCGCGCAGGACCTGCCCGCCGTACAGCTCGGCCGACAGGCGCGAGCCGATGGCGGCGCCGCTGGCCAGCCCGCCCTTCATGAGGTCGCGGACGCTGCCCGCGGTGTCGTAGACGACGACCGGCTCGATCTGCGGGTTCTCGGCGAAGAAGCGCCGGCACTGCGCGAGCGCGACGGCGTGTGATGCCGCGCGGCGGATGGAGGCCAGCGTCGAGCCCGGCCGGCCGATCAGGCAGTGCGAGACGCGGAGCTGGGTCTCGCCCACGATGTGCAGCGGCGAGGCGGACAGCCGGTCGTAGTTCTCGTGGATCGAGCCGGCCAGCGAGTTCTCGATGGGCAGCAGGCCGCGGTCGGCCTCGCCGGTGTCCACCGCCTGGAACAGCGCGTCGAAGCTGGGACGGTGCAGCAGGCGGACGTCCTCGCCGAGGAGCTGGCGGGCGGCGGCGTGGCTGAACGAGCCGGCCTCGCCCTGGATGGCGACGGTTTCGATGCTCATCTCCGGAACCTCCTGAGGCACGTTCTCCAGGCCCCGGAAAGGCCAAAAGGCCCGTCCCGGGTGTCTTCGGGAGCGGGCCTCGCGTTTGCGGCCACTTCAGGCTGGGGCGACCGGCTAGGCCTTCCCCCCACCCGCTCCGTTGGAGCAGGTAAACAGGAAGAACCGGACGTTCCACTTCGCCTTCGGGACCATGAGGCCCCGAGTATAGGCCCTCGAGGCACCCGGCGGCAACATCGGTGTATAGTTGAATGAGAGGTCATTCACTTATGGCAGAGCAGGCGCCGTCGCACGCCACCGAGCGCGAGTCCCGGCAGGTCGCGGAGGCCTCGCGCCAGGCCGAGTGGGAGAAGCCCAGCTTCATGCGCGAGCTGTTCCTGGGCACGCTGCGGATGGATCTCATCCACCCCTTCCCGCTGCCCGGGACGGAGCGGCCCGAGTTCCGCAGCTTCTTCGAGAAGCTGGTCCGCTTCCTCCAGGAGGAGGTGGACCCGGTCACCATCGACACCACCGGCGAGTACCCGGCGCACGTGGTCGACGGCCTGCGCCGGCTGGGCGCGTTCGGCATGAAGATCCCCACCGCCTACGGCGGCCTCGGCTTCACCAACGTCGAGTACAACCGCGTGATGACGCTGCTGGGCAGCTACGAGGGGAACCTCTGCGCCCTGCTCTCCGCGCACCAGTCGATCGGCGTGCCCCAGCCGCTCAAGCTGTTCGGGACCGAGGAGCAGAAGAAGAAGTTCCTCCCCCGCTGCGCCGCGGGCGAGATCTCCGCGTTCGCGCTGACCGAGATGGACGTGGGCTCCGACCCCGCGCGCATGTCCACGACGGCGGTGAAGACGCCGGACGGCGCCGCGTACGTGCTGAACGGCACGAAGCTGTGGTGCACGAACGGGACCATGGCGAAGCTGCTGGTCGTCATGGCCACGGACCCGAAGACGAAGAAGATCTCGGCGTTCGTGGTCGAGACCGACTGGCCGGGCGTGACGGTCGAGCATCGCTGCCGCTTCATGGGCCTGCGCGCGCTGGCCAACGCGGTCATCAGCTTCAAGGACGTCCGCGTGCCGGCGGAGAGCCTGATCGGCGCGGAAGGCCGGGGGCTCAAGATCGCGCTCACCACGCTCAACGACGGCCGCCTCTCGATCCCGAACACCTCGGTGGGCACGGCCAAGTCGTGCCTGGCCATCGTCCGCAAGTGGGCCGCTGAGCGCGTCCAGTGGGGACGCCCGGTCGGCAAGCACGAGGCGGTCGCGCACATGATCGCGGACATGGCGGCGCGCACGTTCGCCATGGAGTCGGTCGCGAACCTGGCGACCGAGATGTCGGACCACAAGGGCTACGACATCCGCCTGGAGGCGGCCGCGGCCAAGGAGTGGAACACGTTCCGCACCTGGGAGATGGTCGACGACACGATGCAGATCCGCGGCGGGCGCGGGTACGAGACGGAGTCATCGCTCGCCTCGCGCGGGGAAGCGCCCATCGGCGTCGAGCGCATGATGCGCGACTACCGCATCAACAAGATCTTCGAGGGCTCGACGGAGATCATGCACCTGTTCATGGCCCGCGAGATGGTGGACAAGCACCTCGCGGTCGCGGGCGACCTGATCGATCCCGACAAGGGGTTCGGCGCCAAGCTGGGGGCGCTGCCGGGGATGGCGGCGTTCTACGCCTGGTGGTACCCCACGCGCTGGCTGGGCTGGGGCTTCTGGCCGCGCTTCTCCTCCTTCGGTCCGCTGGCCGGCGACCTGCGGTTCGTGGACCGCGCCGCGCGGCGGCTGGCGCGCGCCAGCTTCCACGGCATGCTGGTCTACCAGGCGAAGCTGCAGAACAAGCAGGCGTTCCTGTTCCGGTTGGTGGACATCGCGAACGAGCTGTTCGCGATGGCGGCGTCGCTCTCGCGCGCGGAAGCGCTGCGCGCCTCCGGCTCGCCGCAGGCCGCGGAAGCGCGCGACCTGGCGCTGCAGTTCTGACGCGGCGCGCGGCGGCGCATCAAGGCGCTCTTCCGCGACCTGTGGAGCAACGACGACACGGAGCGGTATCGCACGGCCGCTGACGTCCTGAAGGGCCGCCACGTCTGGCTCGAGGGCGGCATCATGGCGCACCAGCCCGCGCCGGCCCAGGCGCCGCGGAGCACGGAGCCGGCGTCCGAGACCGCCGGGGTGGCTTAGGCCATGGCCGCCGAGAACAGGCAGTGGAAGCTGGTGGCGCGCCCCGACGGCCCGGTCAAGCGCAGCGACTTCGAGTGGGTGACGTCGCCGGCAGCGGCGCCGGGCCCGGGCCAGGTGCTGGTGCGCGTGCTCTACGTGTCGCTCGACCCGGCCATGCGCGGCTGGATGACCGACCGGCGCTCGTACATCCCGCCGGTCGCGCTGGGCGACGTCATGCGCGCGATCGGCGTGGGGCGCGTCGTCGAGTCGAGCGATCCCGCCCTCTCCCCCGGTGACCACGTCACCGGCCTGACGGGACTTCAGGACTACGCCGTGATGGCGGCCAAGGACCTCGTGCGCATCGACCCGCGCCTGGCTCCCCTGCCGCGCTTCCTGGGCGCGCTGGGCGGGTCGGGCATGACGGCCTACTTCGGTCTCCTCGACGTGGGCCAGCCCAGGGCCGGCGACACGGTGGTGGTCTCGGCGGCGGCGGGCTCGGTCGGCTCGCTCGTCGGCCAGATCGCGCGCATCCAGGGCTGCCGCGCCATCGGGATCGCCGGCGGGCCCGGGAAGTGCGCGTCCGTCCGCGACGAGCTGGGCTTCGACGCCGTGATCGACTACAAGAACGAGGACGTGGCCGCAGGCCTCAAGCAGCACTGCCCGAAGGGCATCGACGTCTACTTCGACAACGTGGGCGGCGAGATCCTGGACCATGCGCTGGCCCGCCTCGCCCGCAAGGCCCGCGTCGTCATCTGCGGCGCGATCTCGCAGTACGACAATCGCGATGCGGCTCCGGGCCCGAAGAACTACCTCTCGCTGCTCGTCAACCGCGCGCGCATGGAGGGGTTCATCGTCTTCGACTACGCCGCGCGCTACGGCGAGGGCGCGCAGGCGATCGCCCGCTGGATCGCGGAGGGCAAGCTCAAGACGAGCGAGCAGGTCGAGGACGGCCTCGAGAGCTTCCCCGAGGTGTTCCTGAAGCTGTTCCGCGGCGAGAACACGGGCAAGCTCGTGCTCAGGGTCGATCCGGCCGCCTGACGCGCGGCGCCAGCGCTGCCTCGTTCAGCCCCAGGACCATCAGCGCCAACGCGACCAGGCCGCGGGCCAGCATCTCGAGGCCGTACGCGCTCGCCATCAGGCCCAGCAGCGACGGCCACAGCGCCTGGCCCAGCGCGGCCGCGGCGATCTGGAAGCCGACCGCGTTCGGCGCGTGGTGCACACCCAGCCGCCCCGGCGTCTCCGCGATGAGCGTGGGGAAGATGGGGCCCGCGGCCGCGCCCGCGACCACGAGGCCGACCAGGTCGAGCGAGGGCGACACCGCCGCGGCGAACAGACCGAGGCCGGACGCGAGCAACGCCATCGAGGAGCGCAGGAGCACGCGAGCGCCCAGCCGCGTGACCAGGGCGGCGCCGACGAGACGGCCGCCGGTCAGGCCGACCCAGTAGAGGCTCGTCCACGCTCCTGCGACCGCCGTGGGCCGTCCGCGTCCCTCCGTGAGGACCGTGAACGCCCAGGCGCCGATTCCCAGCTCCAGGCCGGTGTAGCACACGAACAGCAGGATCCCGACGCCCGCCGTCGGCCGGCGCAGCGTCTGCGCGATCGAGGGCGCCGGTCCCGTCTCGTGCGTGGGGGTCGCCTCGGGCCACGCGCGCCGCGTCGCGGCGAACGCGATCGCGAGCACGACCTGGGCCAGCGCGACCGTCACGTAGCCGACCTGCCAGGGCTCGTTCGCGGCCAGGACCGCCGTCATCAGCGCGGGACCGGTGGCCGCGCCCACGCCCCAGCACGCGTGGAGGACGTTGAGGAAGCGCGGACCGTGCCGCAGCGCCGCGTAGGTGTTGATGCCGGTGTCGATCCCGCCCGCCCCGAAGCCGGCCAGCAGCCCGAGCCCGATCACGATCCACCACGAGGAGCTGGCGGCGTAGCCGAACAGGCTCACGGCGGTCGCCGCGCAGCTCAGCGCGAGCACACCGCCCAGGCCGAGCGCGCGCATCGCTCGGCCTCCCGCGAAGCTGGAGAGCACGAAGCCTGCGGTCGTCGCGGTGAGCAGCGCTCCCAGCGCGTCGAGCGGCACGCCGAACGTCCGGCGCATCGAGGGCCAGGCGACGCCGAGGAGGCCGTCGGGGAGACCGAGGCCGACGAAGGCGATCCCCGCGAGGATGGCGAGCCCGGCTCCGCTCGTGCGCATCCTGTCCAGGCCGACGCGAGTCCCTACAGGACGTCGCGCAGGAGACGGCGGAAGCCGGGAAGCACAGTTCATCGTAGCACTGCGATTGAGAGGCGCCGCGGCAGGTCCGGCCGACTCGGAGAATCAGCCGCGTGGCCGCGCGCGCTTCACGGCGACCGCCAGCAACGCGGCCGCGACGAGCGCGCACAGCGCGTCGCCGACGTGGTCGAGCGCGCCCTGGCCGCCCACGACCGGGGATTGCACGAACGCGTACCACGCGTAGGTCATGAGCGCGCCGCCCGCCAGCGCCACCACGTGGCGATCCCCCCAGCCGGGTCGGGCCGACCACGTGCGAACGGCCGCCGCGGCCATCACGATCAGCGCGACCTCGATGGCGGCGACGGTCCAGCCGCCCACGAGCCGCCGCGCGCCCATGAACGCGCTGGCCGCCGCCAACGACAGCAGCCCGACCGTCAGCTGGGGCGGCGCGTGTCCGGTCGCGACCTCGCGCTGCGCGCGCACGCGCGATGCCGCGGCGATCGCTCCCAGCGCGACCAGGACGGCGCCGCCGAGCTGGGCGGGTGACGCGATGAACTGCTGCTGCCCATACGTGATGGCCGCCGTGAGCCCGGCGCCCAGCAGGAAGAGGACCGCGCTCACCGCGATGCCGACCCCACCGAGCCAGGGCTCTCGCGCGCGGGCCGGCGCGAGCGCCTCGGCCAGCGCGATGGGGACGGCCATGCTCCACACCGTGTGGAGCGTCAGCACGAAGACGGTCCACCAGGCGCCCATCCCGAGCCAGGGCACGTACCCCTCGCGCAGCAGGTCGAGGCCGAGGTATCCGGGGTTGAACAGCGTCTGGACGACGAGGCCCTCCTCGACGACCGCGTACGCGAACGCGAGCAGCAGGATCGCGGGCCAGCCTCCTCTCATCCGACGCCCGGCCTCGCGGACCAGGAGCGCGCCGCCCCCGTACAGGGGAGCGAGCACCAGGCCGGTCACGACCTGGTCGATCCCGATCGTTCCGAGCAGGAACTCCGCGACGAACGGCGACAGGACGAACAACGTGAGCGCCGGACCGACTCCCCCGCTCATCTCGAGGGACTCTACGATGCCGACGGCGGGTTCGCCTCGTCACCCGCCGACTCGTGGCGTGCGCTGGCCGGTTCGCGGGCCGTCCGACGTCCCGACCGACCTGACGCCTGGAGCGCATGAAAGGCCGAAGGACTCCCTATCATTGCCGTGTGAACCACGCGGTCTACTGGCAGCGGGGCGGGACTCCGTCGGTCACGCCCCTGCGCGGCCACACGCGCTGCGACGTGGTGGTCGTGGGCGGCGGCATGGCCGGCCTCACCTGCGCCGACGTCCTGGCCCAGCGAGGCGTCCGCGTCGCCCTGCTGGAGCAGCGCTACTGCGGCGCGGGAGCCAGCGGGCTGTCGTCAGGCTTCGTCACGCCGGACTCGGAGCTGGCGCTGCACGACCTGGTGACGAGCCTGGGCGAGGCTCGCGGCCGCCGGCTCTGGGACTTCGCGTCCGGCGGCGTCGCGCGCATCCGCGGGACGATCGAGCGGTTCGGCCTCGACTGCGACCACCAGGTCCAGGACTCCCTGCTCGTCGCGCGGTCGGCCCGCGCGTACCGCAAGGCCGTCGAGCCCGAGCACCGGACCCGTTCCGCGCAGGGCGAGGGCTCGACGCTGTACGACCGCGAGTCGCTTCGCCCGGTCCTGGCCGCGCGCGACGTCCACGGCGGCGTCCGCTACGGCGACACGTTCGGCATCGACTCGTACGCGTACTGCCGCGGGGTCCGCGACGCGCTCGAGCGGTGCGGCGTCTCGATCCACGAAGGGACGCCCGCGCTGCGCCTGACCGCGGGCGGAGTCGAGACCCCGACCGGCAGCGTGGGGGCGGACGCGATCGCCGTGTTCACCGACCGCTGGCTGGCCGCTCTGGGCCTCGCGCCCGCGGCGGTCGGCGAGGTCCAGACGTTCCTGGCGGTGTCGCAGCCGCTGCGTGACGACGAGCTGCGCGCGATCTTTCCGGCCGAGCCACTCATGGTCTGGGACACCGACCTCGTGTACCAGTACTTCCGCGCGATCGGCGGCGGGCGGCTGCTCGTCGGCGCGTCCGACCTGCGCGAGACGTACGCGCGGCGCGAGGCGCGCCGGAGCCCGCGGGTCCTGCGGCGCATGCGGCGCTACCTCGCCCGGCAGTTCCCTTCGGTGCGGATCGAGCTCGAATGGTTCTGGCCGGGCCGGCTCGGGGTGAGCAAGGACTTCCTGCCGATCCTGGGCCGGGGCGACGCGCGACGCTTCTTCGCCGGCGCGGGAGCGGGCCTGCCGTGGGCGGCCGCGCTCGGCGCCTACGTGGCCGACGCGATGACGCACGGACGGCAGGAGCTGGACCAGGAGCTCTCCCCCGCGCGTCGCTTCGCGGTCGGCTCCCGGGTCCAGCGCGTCCTGGGGAAGCCGGTGGCGTTCGCGCTGAGCCACGCGGCCGCGAAGTACTTGCGGCGGTAGACGAAGGGGACGTCGCGGTTGTGCCACGGATTGTGTGAGGGCGGTCACGTGGTTCGCGGGTCCTGGCAAAAATGTTTGGCGTTCGACGGATGGCAGACGTATAAGAAGTGACCGCACCCTCCCTACCATTCCGGCAAGGCTGGTAGCCGCACCCCGGTCGACACGTGTCGGATCCGCATGGGGACCGGGCAAGGGCCGGCCGCAGCGGAGCCGTCGGAGGTCACATGGCGCAGAAGCACATCGTTCTCCGGAGCAACCGCTCCGCCACCGGCGACATCTTCCTGGGGCCGACGCCGACGGAGGCCCCGTCCGCCGGGATCAAGGTCGACGTCGAGGACCTCGATCCGGCGAAGGTCGGCCGGCTGACCCAGCAGCGCGACGTCGTCGCCGTCGCGCCGTCCATCCCGATGAAGCTGGTCAGCCCGTTCGACGTCACGGCGCAGCCGGCGGCCACGTCGAGCTGGGGGATCGCGGCCGTCGGGGCGGACACGACGCCGTTCACGGGAGCCGGCGTGGTGGTCTCCGTCCTCGATACGGGAATCGACGCGGCCCACCCGGCCTTCGCGGGCGTGCAGGTGGTCGAGAAGGACTTCACCGGCGAAGGCGACGGCGACCAGCACGGCCACGGGACCCACTGCGCCGGCACCATCTTCGGGCGCGACGTCGCCGGCGCGCGCATCGGCCTGGCGCGGGGCGTCACGAAGGCGCTGATCGGCAAGGTGCTCGGGAACCAGGGCGGGTCGAGCGAGTCGATCGTGACGGCCATCCAGTGGGCCGTCGAGAACGGGGCGCACGTGATCTCGATGTCGCTCGGCATCGACTTCCCGGGCCTGGTGGCCGAGCTGCAGGCGGACGGCTTCCCGCCCGAGCTGGCGGCGAGCCGGGCCCTCGAGGGCTACCGGGCCAACGTCCAGCTCTTCGAGCGGCTGGCCGCCCTCGTCCGCGCACAGGGCGCCTTCCGGCAGGCGACGCTCACGGTCGCCGCGGCCGGCAACGAGAGCCAGCGCAACGTGGACCCGAGGTTCGTCATCGCGGTCAGCCCGCCTGCCGTCGCCGAGGGCATCGTCTCGGTCGCGGCGCTGGGCCAGAGCCCGCAGGGGCTCACGGTCGCGCCCTTCTCGAACACCGGCGCGAACGTCGCGGCACCGGGCGTCGCGATCGTCTCGGCCAAGCCGGGCGGTGGACTCCAGAGCATGAGTGGTACGAGCATGGCGACGCCGCACGTCGCGGGGCTGGCCGCGCTGTGGGCCGAGAAGATCATGGGCGTGGCGCCGCTCACCGGCCTGCAGCTGACCGCGCGCCTGGTCGCCTCCGGGACCATGACCGGCCTCGCGCCGGGCGTCGACCCGGTGGACGTCGGCGTCGGTCTGGTGAAGGCGCCCCAGGCGTGACGCGCGGAGGGACCGATGAGCAATGCTGACGTCGAGAAGGCGCGAGCGTTCGTCAAGAGCCTGGCGCTGCCTGCCAGCCCGCCGGTCATGCTCGGTGCGGCGGGGTCGGAGCTCGAGTTCGACGCCGCCAGGCAGGACGCGGCCGTCGTCGGGTCGGACGTCGTCGCCTTCGTGAAGGAGGTCACGCCCGAGCAGCGCAACGACGTCGTGAACGCCACGCTGCTCGCCCAGCTGGTCGCGAACAAGGCGCACCCCGACCCGAAGGCAATGCCCCAGGTGCTGGCCTGGTTCGACACCTACTTCGAGACGCTCTCGCAGATCGGCTTCGCCACCCAGGACCTGGGCTTCGCGGAGTACACCGCGGGCGGCGACACGTTCGAGGCCCATCAGGCCATCCTCGAAGTCGCGGCGACGCTGCTGGTGGGATCGCCGGGCGCGATCGTGATCGTGAAGAAGACCCTGGAGGCGCTGCAGAAGATGGACGCCGACAGCCCGTGGATCACGCTCTTCCATCGCGAGAGCCAGTCGGCCAACACGGCCCGCGTCCAGATGTCGGTCGTCGAGGACGACCAGAACGGTGGCTTCCTGCTGTCCACGATCGCGTTCGGCCTGGAGGCCGAGAAGAAGGTCACGCAGGTGCTGTTCTTCCGCTTCCAGAAGAACCGCCTGAAGCTGCGCCACCACATGGGCAAGGCGACCATCAGCCCCGACGTCCTGGCCGGCGTGCGCGACCAGGTGCGGCAGAAGGTGGTCGCCTTCTCGACCAGCTTCGTGGCCGGGCTCGAGGTGTAGCGGAGGGCCAGGCACGGGCTCGCGTTCGCTGTTTCACATGTGGCGGGCGAGGGCTAGAATCCGAGCACACGATCCGCATGGAGCGGGGCGCAGGTCGGGACTGCGTCGCTTCCGGGAGGGAACGGTTGGCGGCTCCGTTCTTCTTCAGCTACGCCCATAACGACGTCGACGATCAACTGAACTACTTCTACGACGAGTTGAGCAGCCGGGTCCGCAAGCTGACCGGCGTCTCGCTGAACGGGTTCAGGGACACGGACGACATGCGCGCCGGCGAGCTCTGGGGAACCCGACTGTCCGCGGAGCTCAACTCCTGCCGGGCGCTCGTCGCGCTGTACTCGCCTTCGTACTTCAACAGCCGCATCTGCGCGCGCGAGCTGCAGGTCTTCCTCGAGCGCCGGCGCAAATACATGCTGGAGAAGACCGGGCGCCGGCCGGCCGCCATCATCCCCGTGCTCTGGCAGGTATCCGAGATCCCGAGGTCCCTGCCGGACTTCCACTACGAGGCCCCGCGGTCGGAGAGCCTCAAGGGGAAGGAAGGCGTCTGGTACGTTCGCAAGATCCGCCGCCACAACGAGTTCGACGCCATCATCCATTCGGTGGCCAAGCGCGTGAAGGAGTCCATGGCGGTGGATCTGCCCGCCCTGCCCTACGAGCCGGTGCTCACGGGCGTCACGAGCGCATTCGAGCCACCGCCGCTCCCGCCGGCGGAGTTCGACGCCGCCGGTGCCGAGGCGGGGCCTCGGTGCGCGACCTTCGTCTTCGCGAACGCGCCGGCGTGGACGGCGTGGCCGTTCAGCCCCGGGCACGATCCGCTTCTCCACATCGCGGCCGCGGTGGCCAAGGGCAAGGATCTCGAGACGCACCAGCTGACGTTCGATCCGACCGACCCCCACCTGCTCGAACGCCTGAAGGCTGCACGCACCGCCAACAACCTCGTGCTGTTCTTCGTGGACGGCACCAGCCTCTCGAATCCGGTCGTCGCCCAGCGGCTGCGCGAGTACGACCGCGAGAAGTACGACTCGATGGGGACGCTGGTCGTCTGGCCTCCTGGCGCCAGGGTCGCGCGCGACGTCGTGAGCCAGGTCTTTCCCAACCTCAGCGCCAGGCAGCCTCCGCTCTTCTGGCACGAGCTCCAGGAGCCCAGGCCTTTCGCGGACGCGGTCGGCGACAGCCTCGACCGGCTGTCGAACGAGGTGCTCAGGACCGCGACCACCGAGTCGCCCGCGGCGCCAGCCGTCTACGGGACCGTCCCCATCGTCAGCAACCGGATCGCGACCTGATGGGCGGCCGGATCGTCACCTTCTACTCCTACAAGGGCGGCACGGGGCGGTCGATGGCGCTGGCCAACGTGGCGTGGGTGCTCGCCAGCAACGGCGCCCGCGTGCTGGTGGTCGACTGGGACCTCGAGGCTCCGGGCCTGCATCGCTACTTCCGTCCGTTCCTGACCGACAAGGACCTGGTGGGCTTCGAGTCCGAGGGCGTGATCGACTTCGTGCTGGACGTGGCGCACCGCCTGGCCACGCCGAGCGCCGAGACGGCGCCTCGCGACCAGCGCTGGATCGACGAGCACGCCGACGTGTCGCAGTGGACCAAGCGCCTGACCTGGCCCTCGGGCGAAGATGCCGTCACCGGCCTGAAGGGAACGATCGACTTCGTCCCCGCGGGGCGCCAGGGGCCGCAGTACGCCCAGCGCGTCAACTCCTTCGACTGGGCGGGCTTCTACGAGAAGTACAACGGGGGCGCGTTCATGGACGCCTTGCGCCGCAGCATGGAGCGCTACGACTGGGTGCTCATCGACAGCCGCACGGGCGTGAGCGACACCTCGGGCATCTGCACGGTGCATTTCCCCGACACGCTCGTCGTCTGCTTCACGCTCAACTACCAGAACATCGACGGCGGGGCCGCGGTCGCGGCGTCGGCGCGCGCGCAGCGCAAGGATCGCGAGCTGCGCATCCTGCCGCTGCCGACGCGCCTGGACGGGAACGAGGAGAAGTCGCTCAAGGCGATGATGGCCCACGCGCGCCGGAGGTTCGACGGCCTGCTGGACTCGCGCGTCGATCCCGAGAAGTACTGGCGCGAGATGGGCGTGCCCTACTTCTCGCGCTACGCCTACGCGGAGAAGCTGGCGCCCTTCGAGGACCAGGTCAACGTCTCCACGTCCACCCTGCCGGCGATGGAGCGCCTCGTCTGGTACCTCTCCGACGGCCTCATGAGCTCCCTGCGGCCGCTGCCGGAGGCGCATCGCCTTTCGGCCCTGAGCGAATACGAGCAGGTGGACGACGCCTCGCGCGAAGCCGCGATGCCCGGGGCGGTCGCTTCCGCGAGAGGCGCAGGAGGATTCCTCCGCGAACTCCGCATCAACCTGGTCCGCAGCTGGTATGCGTCCAGCGCCGTCGCGCGCGGGCTGTTCTCGCTGGCGGTCCCGCTGACGTTCGTCGCCTTCTACCTGGGCGGTGCGTTCAGCCGCAGCCCACCTTCGACGTCGACGCTCGTCAGCAAGCTCATCGCGGAAGCCAACACGGCGCGGGCACAGGAAAGGCTCGAGCGGTCGGCCCTCCTCGTGGCCGAGGCGGCGGCACGTCTCGATCCTGCGACCGTGGTGAGCGAGTCGAGCGAGTCCGGCAAGGAGGTGTTCACCGCGTTGCGGGCTCTGCAACCCTTCCGGCTGGCGTCGTCCGACTCATCGAGCGCACCTTCGCTCCCCGTCGCCACGCGCGCCCCCCGCTACGGGACGCGCGGCGTCGCCTTCAGCCCGGACGGACGGTTCCTGGCGAGCACCGGGCCCGCGCAGCCGGCCAACCTCTTCCGCTTTCCCCTCGGGAACACCACGGGGCCCGCGATCGAGTCCGGCTATTCCGCCATCGCCTTCAGCCCCGACTCGCGCTACCTGGCCTCCGGCGGACGCAACGGGAGCCTCATCGTCGTCGACCTGTCGACCGGCGCGCGCGTCTGGCAATGGGAGAACCCCGACCCTGATTCCGCCTGGGTCACGGCCATCGCCTTCAGCCCCGATGGCAACGTCGTCGCGGCGGGAACCGATACCGGGCAGGTGCTGGTCGCGCGCGTCGATCCCTGGCGGGAGCTCACTTCGTTCCGCGAGCCCGGCGTGACCGCGCTCGCGTTCAGCCCCGACTCGAAGTGGCTCGCGACGGGCGGAAAGGAGGGCGCGCATCTGTGGTCCATCGAGAAGCGGGCCCTCGATCGGGAGCTCGTCACGTCGGAAGGCGCGGTGGTGACCATCGTCTTCGCCGGCAACGACCTGGTCATCCGCACCGAGGGGCGGACGCAGTCCTTCCGCGCGACGGGCGGCGACTCGTCCGCGGTCACGGGCCCGATTCCGACCACTGCGTATGCCCTCGCGATCACCCCCGACGCCGCCACCGTGGCCTACGCGGACGGGCCGACCGTGCATGTGCAGTCCGTGACGCCCGCCGAGCCGATGGTCGAGCGGCGTTCGGCACGCTTCGAGTTCCCCGACGTCACCAGCATGGCCTTCAGCCCCGGCGGCGACATGCTCGCCTGCGGGGGCGTGAGCGGGGAGCTTCGCGTCTGGCGGCTCGACGGCGGCCCCTCCGCGTCGCCCCTCCCCTCGATCCGCTTCCCGTCCGTGAACGCGATCTCGATGAGCGCGGACCTGAGGTTCGTCGCCGTGGCGGCTCGCGAAGGCACCTACCTCGCGTTCCTGCCGACCGACAGCTCCACGGCCCTCTCCGCCACGCAGGCGCGGAGCCTCGCCTGCAGCCAGGCCGGCGGTGCACGCCTGACCCAGGAGGACTGGGCGCGCCACTTCGGCTCGGAACCGCTCCGCGATTCCTGCGCCGGCGGCTTCTAGGCCGCACGCAGAGCCGGGAGTGACAAACGACTGGCGGCGGGAGTTGACGCCAATGAGCGACGTCTCGACGCTCGCGCGAAGCGCGGGTGGTGGAGGCGGCGGGAGTTGAACCCGCGTCCGGAAAATCGCCGGCGAGAGAGACTACAGGCTTAGTCCGACCTGGAGTTTCGCCGTCGCCGTGAAGGCCGGACAAAACCGGCGGCGGCTAGTCCGATTGATCTCGCCCTCCGCCTACGGACCGAAGGCTCGGGGCCAGCCCACCTTGATGACGCTCTGTCCAACCGCCGTGGGCGGGCAGCCGGCAGAGCGGGTTACCTAACGGTTAGTTAGGCAGCCAGCGCCAAGTTATCGTTGGCAGCTATGGTTTTTCCACCTGATTTACGAGCAGGTAGACACGCTCGGCCTGCCTCGCTCGGGGTCAGTTTCCCGTCGAAACCGTGACGCCCCCGTCGAAACACCTTCATTGTACCACCCGCGCGGTCGACAGGCCGAGCGCCCGCAGGTGCTTCTCGCCCCCGGGCGCGTTCAGCTTCCAGTAGGCCAGGCGCGTCGATCCCAGCAGGACGGCCTCTTCGCCCGACGTCGAGGTCCGCCGCACCAGCCGATACGGCGGATCGGCCTCGAACTGCAGCGTCGTGGTCGGCCCTCCCTCCTGGGCCACCGTCCACGTGGTCGCCCGGAAGCGTCCCGCGGGCGTCGTCACGGTCTCGACCGCGGCCGCGCGCGCGATCTCGGCGCGTCCCCACGCCAGCGGCTTGTGCCCGAGCCGCGACGACAGCAGGCTGGGGAGGAACGGCACGCTCTTCTTCTGGCCCGGCTTCAGGAGCTCGCCCTGCCACCCGCGCAGGAGGATGGGCAGCACGTCCTCGAACACGCCGTCCGCCGGCATCGAAAGGTCGTCGGAGCCGTCCGCCTCGCCGTCGAAGTAGCTGTGGAAGATCCCCGGCACGCGCCCGCCGCGCGGCGTGAGATGGTGGTAGACGAGGCCGCACCACTCCTGGCTCGAGAAGCTCACCTTCGCGATCGGCCAGCCCGCGGCCACGCGCGCGAACACGGACGTCATCACGTCGTAGTGGTAGATGCCCGTCTGGAAGTCGCGCACCTCGTTCAGCTTCATCACCGGGTACACGTCCGTCTTCGGGTGCTTCCCCGGATCGGCCTTCACGCGCAGCGAGTCGCTGAAGTCCTCCGTCACGAAGATCAGCACGGCCGTCCCGTCGCGCACCGCGCCGTAGCGCGGCTGCTTGAGGCGATAGCCGCTCAGCTCCGCCTGGCCGTCCCCCCAGTGCTTCCAGAAATCGGGCGGACCCTGGGCGGACACGGTGCGGGACAACAGCGACACGAGCAGGACGGCGAGACGAGTGCGCATGGGTCCTCCGAGGGCGTCAGGCGCGCGCCACACCCACTTTCGCGCACACGGCGTCGAGCGGGCAAGACGCGCAGAGCGGGCGCTTGCGGCAGACCTGCTTGGCCAGGACCACGATCTGCGCGTGGTAGTCGTTGAACAGCGCGGCGTCGGCCGGCAGGCCCTCGTGGAAGAGGCGCTGGACCTCGTCGTAGCTCTCCCCTCCCCGCAGCAGGCCCAGCCGCTCGAACACGCGCCGCGTGTAGGCGTCCACCACGAAGGACGGCAGCCCCGCGGCGTAGAGCACGATGCAGTCGGCGGTCTCGGGGCCGATCCCGTGGACGCGAAGCAGCGCGGCCCGCAAGGTCACGGCCCGACTCGAGGCCATGCGCTCGGCCACGCCGCCGTACTCGGACTCGAGGAAGTCCAGGAACGCCCGCACGCGGCGCGCCTTCACCTGGAACGTCCCCGACGGCCGGATGAGCCGCGCGATGGCCGCCGCCCGCAGCGGGTGGAGCGCGCGATGCGAGAGCAGCCGTCGCGAACGGATCGCGTGCAGCGCCTTCTCCACGTTCGTCCAGGCGGTGTTCTGCGTGAGGATCGCGCCCAGGCAGACCTCGAACGGCGTCTTCGCGGGCCACCACCCCGCGGGCCCGAAACGGGCACGCAGCGAGCCATAGATTCCGCGCAGGGACGGCGTTGCGGGAGCCTTCACCCCCCGACGATAGCCTCCAGGGGACCCCATGCTCACGTGATCTGTGCATTGACAGTGCGTAAGCCCACCTCCATAATCGCTAAACTCAGGCAGAGACGGGCTTTCTGGGCGGACGGCCGAGGTGGAGATGAGTCTACAAGACGAGCTCAAGGGCAAGACGCTCGCCCTCATCAGCCAGCAGATGAACAACTGGGTGGTGGAGATCCAGCGGCACATCGGCCGCCATCAGGAGACGCTCGTCCGGGCCCTGGACGAGCTGCAGGAGACGGTCGCGCGCTACGACGAGCGGATCGACGAGGGCGAGATCGGGCGCGCGATGTCCGAGGTGGTCGCGGCCCAGCCGCCTCCCGCGCCGTCCGGACCCGGCTTCGGCCGCCTCAAGACGTCCCTGGCCGCCATCGAGAAGGGCACCAGCCTGAGCGAGGTGCTGACATACCTCGTGAACGAGGTCTCGCAGTACGTCGAACGCTCCGCCATGTTCATCGTCAAGGGGCCGAGCGCGATCGGCTGGTACTCGCGCGGCTTCGACGGCACGCCCGAGACCATCAAGCAGGTCAACATCCCCCTCGGCACCGACACCCTCTTCCGGCCCGTGCACAACCAGCGCCAGGCGCTGCGGATGGCGCTCGCCGACACGCCCGGCACGGTGGAGGCGCTGGCGCGCCTGGGCGGCCGGCCGCGCGGCGCGCTGGCGGTCCCGCTGATCCTGCGCGACAAGCTGGCGGCCATCCTGTACTGCGACACGGCGCAGGCCGAGATCCCCGAGAGCGTGGCGGACCTGATCGAGCTGCTCGTGGTGTTCGCGGGCAAGATCGTGGACGTCATCTCGGTCGCGCCCAAGGCGGCCGTCGGCCGCACCACGAGCTCGGGCACCAGCACCGAGCGCGCCGCCGCCATCCGCTCGGGCGGGGACGAGGTGCGCGAGCGGGCCGGCGTGCCGCCGCGGCCGCCCTCGCAGCCGGAGCGGCCGCTGGCGTCGCCCGGCACGTCGCCGGACGAGAGCGCGTCCACCATCATGTTCAACCCCGGCGCCGTGGCCCAGGTGCGGGCCGCGGCCGCCGCGGCCACGGCGTCGACCGCCACCCCGGCGCGCCCCGCCGCGGCGCCTCCGCCGGCCGCGGCTCCGGCCGTGCTCACGCCCGAGGCGCAGAAGGCGCACGAGGACGCCAAACGTTTCGCGCGCCTGGTGGTGAGCGAGATCAAGCTGTACAACGAGACGAAGGTCAACGAGGGGCGGCGCGCCAAGGACCTCTACGAGCGCCTGAAGGAAGACATCGAGCGTGGCCGTCAGATGTACATGGACCGCGTGGCCGCTCCCATCCGCGAGACCACGAACTACTTCTACGATGAGCTGGTGCGGATCCTGGCCGGAGGCGACCCGAGCGCCCTTGGTCCGATGTAGCCTCCGGCGCCTGCTTCCGCCGGCCGTCGCGGTCGTCCTCGTCGCCCTGCTGTCGTCCTCCGCAGCCGCGCACACCTGGGTCGATCCCGAGCCCGCCAACCCGGGGGAGGCCGCGGTGCGCGGAGCCATCGACGCGGGACTCGCGGGAGCGGCCCGCGCGGACGCCCTCAAGCGCGTGGCGGAGCAGAACCCCGCGAGCGTCGCGGCGGGCCTGGCCCAGATCGAGGCGGGCCTGACCCTGATGGAGGGCGGACGCACCGCGGCCGCGCTCCCCTTCTTCGAGTCGCCGGACGTCCGCCGCACCGCGCTCGCCGACTACGCGCTCGCGGGGATGGCGGAGTCGTTCGCGGCGCTGGGCCGGGCGCAGCGCGCCGCGGACTCCGCGGCCGCGCTCGTCCTGGCGCACCCGCAGAGCCCGCTGCTGTGCCAGGCCCTCGCGCTGGGGGCGGAGTCGGAGGAGAAGGCCGGCCGCGCGGCCCGCGCGGTCCCCGTGTACGAGCGCCTGCTCGGCTCCTGTCCGGGCTTCGAGCCGCGGACGCTGCTGCGGCTGGCGACGCTGCGGGCGCGCGCGGGCGACGGGAAGGCGGCGGGAGCCGCCTACGAGCGCCTCGATCGGGAGTTCCCCGCGTCGACCGAGGCGAAGGAGGCGCGGCGCACGCTCCGTACGCTCGAGGCCCAGCTGCCCGCCCCCGGCTCGCCCGGCCGGCGCGAGCGCGACGCGAAGAAGGCGGCGGCGCTCGCCGACGACGGCCAGTACCGCGAGGCGGTCGCGCTGCTCCGCGCGAGCATCGGGCCCGGGCTCACGGGCCAGCCCGCGGACGAGGCGAACGTGAGGATGGGCCGCGCGCTGGTCGTGCTGAAGCGCGAGCGGGAGGCCGTCGCCTACCTGAAGGCGGTTCCGCGCACGTCGCCGCTGGCGGCGGAGGCCGCGTTCCAGCTGGCGAAGATCGACGCGCGGCGCACGCGCGGCGCCCAGCCCTACGAGGCCGTCGTCGCTGGATTCCCCGGAACGCCCTGGGCCGAGGACGCGCTGCTGAGCCTCGCGAACCACTACTTGAAGGACGGCCGCTACGGCGAAGCGGCGCCGTACCTCACGCGCCTGCTGCGCGAGTTCCCCGAGGGCCGATACCTGGAGCGCGCGACGTGGAGCGTCGGCTGGTGGGAGTACCGCAGCGGGCGGTTCCAGGGCGCGGTGGACCTGTGGGAGAAGGCGGCCCGCCAGCGCCCGACGAGCGGCTGGGCGCCGCAGTTCCTCTACTGGGCCGCGCGCGCCCGCGCGGGTCTGCAGCAGCACGACCGCGCCGCGTCGCTCTACCAGGAGACGGTCCGGCGCTACAAGCACACCTACCACGGGCTGCTGGCGGCGCAGGTGGTGGGCCCGCGCGTGCCGGCCGAGCCGACGCCGATCTCCTGGCAGCCGACCGCCGACCTGCCGGAGCCGACGCTGAGCCGCGTGCACCAGCTCCTGCTGATCGACCGGCTGGACGAGGCGCGCGCCGAGCTGCTGCGCGTGGCCGGCAGCGTGCAGGCCCAGTCCACGCTGGCCTGGATCGAGTGGAAGCGGGGCCGGCTGCGGCCCGCGATCACCGCCATGAAGCGCGCGCACCCCGAGTGGAAGAGCGAGGCGGGCGACCGGCTGCCCGCCGAGGTGTGGCACATCATCTACCCGCTGCAGCACCGCGACGCGCTGGTGGCGCAGGCGCAGGCGCGAGAGCTCGACTCGTCCCTGGTGGCGGCGGTCATCTGGCAGGAGTCGACGTTCGACGCGGGCGCCGTGAGCAGCGCGGGCGCGCGCGGCCTGATGCAGGTGATGCCGTCCACGGGCCGGTCGCTGTTCCGGGGTCTGGGCCGCCGCGGGCGCACGCGCGACCTGCACGACCCCAAGACCAGCCTCGAGATCGGCACCCTCTACCTGAAGCAGATGCTCGACCGCTTCGGGGGCCGCGTCGAGCAGGCGCTGGCGGCGTACAATGCGGGCCCGCACCGGGTGGTCGCCTGGACGGCCGGACGCCCCGGCGTGTCCGCCGAGGAGTTCGTCGAGAGCATTCCCTTCACGGAGACGCGGAACTACGTGATGAGCATCCTCGCCCACCGCGAGCACTACCGGCGCCTGTACGGCCTCGGGCCCGCCGCCGCCGACTGACCCATGGGCTTCCGCATCGGCGACTTCAAGCTGCAGATCGATCCCAAGCTGCTGGAGAAAGGCAGGAACATGCGCAGCGACGGCCGCGCGCCGGACCAGCTCCGCCCGGTGACCGTGACCCCGCGCTTCAACAAGCACGCGGAGGGCTCGGCGCTCATCGAGGTCGGCGACACCAAGGTGGTATGCACCGTGAGCGTGGAGGAGCGGGTGCCACCCTTCCTGAAGGGCAAGGGTGAGGGCTGGATCACCTCCGAATACGGGATGCTCCCGCGCTCGACGAGCACGCGCTCGCAGCGCGAGGCGAGCCGGGGACATCCCTCCGGCCGGACGCACGAGATCCAGCGCCTCATCGGCCGCTCGCTGCGTGCGGTCGTCGACATGAAGGCCCTGGGCGAGCGCACGCTGTGGGTCGACTGCGACGTGATCCAGGCGGACGGGGGCACGCGCACCGCGGCCATCACCGGCTCGTTCGTCGCGCTGGTCGAGGCCCTGCGCCACATGAAGCGCGCGGGGCAGGTGGGCGAGCTGCCGCTGCTCGACTTCGTCGCCGCCACCTCGGTCGGCCGCGTCGGCGGCCAGATCCTGCTGGACCTCAACTACGAGGAGGACTCCAAGGCCGAGGTCGACATGAACATCGTGAAGACCGGCCGCGGCCTCTTCGTGGAGATCCAGGGCACGGCCGAGAGCACGCCCTTCGGCGACCCGGAGCTGGCGGCCCTGATGGCCGCGGCCGACAAGGGCATCCAGGAGCTGGTCGCGCTCCAGAAGAAGGTCCTGGGCGACGTCCCGCTCCGCGAGGTCAAGAAGCTGAAGCCCTGACGTTTCGGCGCGTCCTCAAGAGAACGCTTCGACCCCGCCGCTCGTCCTATCTGCATACGGACAACACGGAGGGGGTCATGCGGGCTCCGACGATCAAGCGCTTGGACGAGGGCCTGCCCGCGGGCACGCGGCTCGGCCCCTACGAGGTGGTGGGCCCGCTCGGCGCCGGCGGCATGGCGCGCGTCTATCGGGCCTTCGACCGGCGGCTGCGCCGCGAGGTCGCGATCAAGACGCTGGACGAGGAGTCCGCGGCCGATCCCCGCTGCCGGCGGCGGTTCGACCGTGAAGCGCTGGCGGCCGGCGTCGTCAACCATCCGCACGTGCTCATGGTCCTCGACGTCGGCGAGTGGCAGGGCCGGCCCTTCCTCGTGACGGAGCTGCTCGAGGGCTCGCCGCTGCGCGCGCTCCTGCGACCGGGCCTGCTCTCCGTCCGTCAGTCCGTCGACTACGCGGTGCAGCTCTGCCGCGGGCTGCAGGCGATCCACGAGCGCGGCATCGTCCATCACGACCTGAAGCCCGAGAACGTCTTCGTCACGGCCGACGGATGGGTCAAGGTCCTCGACCTGGGCCTGGCGGGGCCGCAGCCCGGCGAGGACGCGGAGTGGCTCCACACCACCGAGGAAGGCGCCCCCGGCGGGACCACCGCGTACATGGCTCCCGAGCACGTGCGGCGGCAGCCCACGGACGCGCGCGCGGACCTGTTCGCGGTGGGCGTGATCCTCTACGAGATGCTGGGCCGCCGGCGGCCGTTCGCCGAGGAGACCGCGGCCGAGACCATGACCGCGATCCTCAGGCGCGAGCCGACGCCGCTCCGCCAGCTCGATCCCACCCTTCCCTCCGGCCTCGTGCGCGTGGTCGACCGCTGCCTGCGCAAGCGCCCGGAGGACCGGTTCCATTCCGCGCACGATCTCGCGCTGGCGCTCGAGGCCGCGCTCCTGGACGCGCCGACCGAGGCCTCTCGTCCCCTCGCTCCCCCCACGCCTGCGGCCGGCATGCGCCGGCGGCGCCTGGCCGCCGCGAGCCTGGCGGCGGGCCTCGCCCTCGTCGTCGCGGCCAACGTCTGGCGGCCGAAAGGCGGCTTCGAGTCCAAGCAGGCGACGGTGCTCGCGGGGATCGAGAACCCGGCGCTGGTGCGCTACGACGGCTCGCGGCGCCGCTTCACGCCGTTCCTGTCGGGCGCGATCGACGGCATCGACACCTCGAGGGACGGCCGCTCCATCGCCTACACCACCTACGCGACCGGCGAGCTGTGGCGCGCGAACGTGGACGGCAGCCAGCCGCGGCGCCTGACCTCGGCGCCGCTGCGCGTCGCACTCCCGCGCTGGTCCCCGGACGGGACGCGCATCGTCTTCGCGGGCCACGCGCCGGACCGGCCCTGGCAGATCCACATCGTGCCCGCGGACGGAGGGGACATCGAGGTGCTCGCGCCGCAGCACGTCACGGACCCCGGATGGAGGCCCGACGGCCGCGCGATCGTGATGGGCACGCTGTCGGACACGCCCGGGCCGATCTTCGAGTGGAACCTCGAGCACCACCGGCAGACGATCGTGCCGGGCTCGCACGGGCTCTTCTCTCCGCGTCCGTCTCCCGACGGCCGCTACCTGGCCGCTCTCGACGTGAAGACGTGGCAGATCGCGATCCGCGACCAGGCCACGGGGACCTGGTCGAGGCATGGGCCGGCCGGCGTCGGCTACCCGGCCTGGACGCGCGACAGCGGGTGGCTCCACTTCAGGCGCGACGCGTCGTTCGGCCGCATCGATCCCGCGACCGGCCGCGAGGAGTCGATCGCCACCCTGGAGGGCGCGGTGCCGGTCGGCGGCGAGTTCGGCTCGTGGAGCGGTCTCACGCCGGACGGATCCCCCGTGGTCCTCGCCACCCGCGATCCCTTCAGCGACTGAAGGGACGGGGCGACGCCGTATGCGTCGACTCCATCGTTGCCGACGAGCGGAAGACGAAGCGGTCCGAGCCGATCAGCACCTCGTCGCCCTCCGCCAGGGCCACGGGCTCCGCGATCCGCGCGCCGTTGACCCAGGTGCCGTTCTTGCTGTCGCGGTCGCGCACGACGGCGCCGCGGTCGTCCACCTGCAGGCTCGCGTGGATGCGTGAGACGCCGGACGAGGGCAGCCGGAGCGCGCACTCCGGCCCGCGCCCGATCAGCACTTCGCCCGCCGGGATCGCGAACTCCCAGCCGTCGGCCACCAGCAGGAAGCGCGACGGGCCGGAGGCCGCTCCCTCGACGATCACGGTCCCCGCGAACGCGTAGCCGAAGCGCGGGACCGTCCGGATGAGCGAGCCGTCCTCGGCCGTCTCGCCGAGAGCCTTGCGCACCTCGCTGACGACGCGCGCGAGGCTCGTGTAGCCCACGTGCGCTTCGGGCCAGAGCACGTCGCGCAGGTCCTCCTGGGTCACCGCCGCCGGCCGTCGCGTGAGCAGCAGGACGAGGAGCTCGATGCCCTTCGGCGACAGCTCGACCGGACGGCCGCCGCGCCGCAGCTCGCGCGCGTCGGTGTCCAGGACGCAGTCTCCGAACCGGGCGCGCATGCCGATGAGACGCTCCCCGGCACGCCGTTGTTTCAAGACTTCGTCAACCCTCGCGAAACAGGGCGGGCCGTGCGCCGGCGATATTGGGAAGCGATCGAGCCGGCGCCGACGAGCGCCGCCTGGCCAGGCGGCTCCGAAAGGAGTCGCCCATGTCGCAGACGTCGAGGTTCCGCGCGCTGGTCGCGCTGTCGGCCGCCCTGGCGCTCGAGGCGCCTGGCGCTCTCGCCGGACCGCGCCCCGTCGTGCCGTCGTTGCGTGTCGCCCTGCCCAGCCACGCCGGCACCGCGGTCCGGCGTGCCGTCCTGTCGGCGCGCCGCCGCCTGGCCGAGCAGCCCTGCCGCTCGGTCCTCTCCGACTTCTCCGCGGACGGAGGCCGCTCGCTCGACCGCGTCCTGGGCGACCTGGGGCGGTCGCCCGAGGCCCACCTGGACTCCCTCGTGTTCCGCGACGGGTCCACGCGTCCGCGCTGCGCGTCCCAGGCGATCCTCGCCTTCACGCACGTCGGGGGGGACACCGTCTACGTCTGCGCCGGCCAGTTCACCCGGATGGCCGAGCGGGACCCGGTGTCCGCAGACCTCGTGCTCATCCACGAGGCGCTGCACACGCTCGGGCTGCGCGAGAACCCGCCCACGAGCGGCGAGATCAACGCCCGCGTCGCGGAGCGCTGCCGCGGCTAGGCGAGCGTCTCGAGATACCGCCGGAGGCGCGCGAACGCCTTGCCCCGGTGGCTCACGCGGTCCTTCTCCTCGTGCGGCACCTCGCCGAACGTGCGGCCGAACGGCGGGTAGAAGAACAGCGGGTCGTAGCCGAAGCCGTTGGGTCCGCGCAGCGCGTCGGCGATGCGGCCCTCGACCGACTCCTCGGCCTGGAACAGGATCGCGCCGTCCTTCGCCACGGCGACGGCGCTGGTGAAACGCGCGCCGCGCTGCGCCTCGGGCACGCCGGAGAGCCGCTCCAGCAGCAGCCGGTTGCGCTCGGCGTCGGTCGCCCCCTCGCCGCCGAAGCGGCTCGAGTAGAGCCCCGGTCCCCCGCCCAGCGCGTCGACCGACAGCCCCGAGTCGTCCGCCACCGTCAGGCGTCCCGAGCGCGACGCGTAGTGCCGCGCCTTCAGGATCGCGTTCTCCATGAAGGTCGTGCCGGTCTCCTCGGGCGCGTCCCCGATCCCGACGTCGCGCGGGCCGAGCACGCGGAACGGCAGCTCCGCGACCAGCACGCGCATCTCCGCCAGCTTCCCGGGGTTCTGCGTGGCCAGGAGCAGCTCGGTGGGCACCGTCCGCGATGATACGCGATAGAATCGCGCCGACGGGGCGTGGCGCAGCCTGGTGGCGCGCGTGGTTTGGGACCACGAGGTCGCAGGTTCGAATCCTGCCGCCCCGACCAACTTCGCCCGAGGACTCCCCCTGAGCCTGGAACCCAGACGCTTCGCGATCGCCGCCGGTGCGCTCGTCCTGGCCTGCGTGCTCGTCTACGCGCGCTCCTTCGGCGGCCCGTTCGTCTTCGACGACCTCGCGAGCATCCCCGACAACCCGAACATCCGGCAGCTCTGGCCGATCACGGTGCCGCTGTCGCCGCCGCCGGAGCTGGGCGCCCTGGGCGGGCGGCCGCTGGTCAGCCTCTCGTTCGCGGTCAACTACGCCCTGGGCGGCCTGGACGTGCGCGGGTACCACGCGGTGAACCTCGCGCTGCACGTCATCTCGACGCTGCTGCTCTGGCGCATCGCCGCGCGCACGCTGGCGAGCCCCGCGCTGGGCGGCCGCTTCGGCGGCGAGGGCGCCGCGTTCGCGATCGCGCTTCTGTGGTGCGTCCATCCGCTGCTGACCGAGGCCGTGACGTACCTCGTGCAGCGCACCGAGCTGATGATGGGCGCCTTCTACCTGGCGACGCTCTACGCCTCGCTGCGCGCCTGGACGGCGGCCCAGCCGGTCCGCTGGCAGGCGGCGGCGGTCGCGGCCTGCGCGCTGGGGATGGCGTGCAAGGAGCCGATGGTCTCGGCCCCGATCATGGTCGTCCTGCACGACCTGGCCTTCCGCGGCCGGCCTGTCCGCGAGGTCCTGCGCGAGCGGAGCCGCTTCTACCTCGCCCTGGCGGCGTCATGGGTGGTCCTCGTCGCCATCCTGCTGGGCGGCGCGCAGGTGAAGGGCGCGCTGGGCGGGCTCGGGAAGATCAGGTCCTTCGAGTACCTCCGCATCCAGGCGCGCGCGATCGTGCACTACCTCCGCCTGGCCTTCTTTCCGTACCCGCTGACGATCGCGTACGACTGGAGCATCCCGACGGTCCTGGCGGCCCTGCCCTACGGGCTGGTGGTGCTCGCGCTGATCGCGGCGTCCGTGTGGGCGGTGCGGGCGGGACGCCCCTGGCTCGGCTTCCTGGGCGCGTGGTTCTTCCTGATCCTGGCCCCCACCTCCAGCGTGCTGCCTCTGCACACCGAGCCGGTCGCGGAGCGCCGGATGTACCTGCCGCTCGCGGCGGTGGTGGCCCTGGCGGTCGTGTGCGTGCGCGGCCTGCTGGTGCGCGCGGCGCCCGAGCGCGTGCGCATCGCCGGACCGGTCCTCGCCGGCCTCGTCGCGGCCGCCCTGGGCGCGGCGGCTTTCGTGCGCGTCCTGGACTACCGCACGGTCCTCACCATCTGGGAGGACGCGCTGCGCAAGTCGCCGCGCAGCACGACCGTGCGCAACAACCTCGGCAACGCGTACGCCTTCGCGGGCCAGCTGGACAAGGCGATGGAGATGTACGAGGAGGCGGCCCGCCTCAACCCCAACCACCCGCTCGCGTTCTACAACATGGGCTTCACGCTCGTGCACCAGAACAAGAACGCCGAGGCGGTGGCGCCGCTGCAGGAGGCCATCCGCATCCGCCAGAACGACGGTGACTCGCAGTACATCCTCGGCCGAGCGCTCGCCAACTCGGGCCGGCCGGCGGAGGGGCTGCCGCACTTCGAGATCGCGCTCCAGATCAAGCCGGGCGACGCCGAGTGCCGGCGCGACTACGCGTCGGCGCTGCTCGCGGTCGGGCGCTTCCCCGACGCCGCGCACCACTTCCGCGAGGCCCTCAAGACGCGCCCGGACGACCAGGGCGCGCACAGCCGGCTCGGCAACGCGCTCGCCAACATGAACCAGACCGAGCCGGCCATCGCGAGCTACGAGCAGGCGCTGCGGCTGTCACCGAAGGACGCGCGGACGCGCAACAACCTCGCGTCCGTGCAGGTCCGCACGGGGAAGGTGGCCGAGGCGATCGAGAACCTGCGCCGCTCCATCGCCGACGACCCGACCTACGCGCTGCCGCACTACAACCTCGCGAACATCCTGACCAAGGACGGGCACGTGACCGACGGAGCGCGCGAGTACCTGGAGACCATCCGCCTGGCCGGCAGCGACGACCGCCTGCGCCGGATGGCCTTCGACCACCTGCGCGAGCTGCGCGGCAACGGCCAGGCTCAGGCGGTGCTGATGCAGGCCCGCAGCGACAAGGACGCGGCCGTGCGGGGCGCCGCGGCCGCGGCGCTCGGCTCCTGACGCGTGTTATACTTCGGCGTTTGGCGCCTGTAGCTCAGTTGGACAGAGCGGCAGCCTTCTAAGCTGCGGGTCAGGGGTTCGAATCCCTTCAGGCGCGCCAAAAGCACCCGGTGGTGGCTGTAGCTCAGCTTGGTTAGAGCGCCAGGTTGTGGCCCTGGAGGTCGCGGGTTCGAATCCCGTCAGCCACCCCAATCCACGAATCAGGAAATCAGCGGCTGGCCGTCGGCTCCGTGCGCTTCGCGCGGAAGCGGTTCAGGTCCGGCGTGCCGCCGGCGCGGATCTCCGCGATCCACTCACCGAGCTGGTCGTCCGTCTTCTTCCAGAACCGCCGGCACATCTCGAGGTACTGGATCACCGTCTCGCGCTCGCCTTTCGCGAGCAGGTCCTTCGCGAGCGTCAGCTCGGGACCGAACGAGTTGAGCACCGGCGAGCCCGACGTGGCACCGGCCTTGAGCAGGAACTCCTTGGCGCCCTCGACGTCGCCGGAGCGGAGGGCCAGGTGGCCCAGGATGCGGTTGCCCTCGTGGACGGCGTTGCCCCGGTTCCATTCTCCCTGCGGCCGCTCGCTCAGGGCCAGCAGCTCCTCCGCGTACGCGCGCGCCTTGGCGTCCTGGCCCGCCTGCAGCGCGGTCTCGGCGAGCCCCTGGAGCGCGTAGGATCTGCCGTCTTCCTCTGTGTCGACCAGCGCCGACTCCCGCAGTTCCAGCGCGTCGCCGGCGCGCTCGCCCGCGACGGACTCGCTGAGCGTCAGCAGGTGCGCGAGGTTCTCCTTCCAGCGCGGCTGCGTCGGCTCGAGCTGCATGCCTCGCTTGAGGAGCTCGGCGGCCCGCTCCTTGTCATGGATGAAGAAGTACTGCGCGGCGTTCCAGAGCACGTCGGCCGCGACCGGCTCCTTCGCGACATGCGAGAGCCAGAGGTCCTGGCCCTTCGGGTAGGTGTCCCGGTCCAGGATCCGATCGAGCTGGGCGTAGGGCAGGCCCGCGATCGGCGCCTCCGGGGCCTTGGCGATGACCCAGAGCGCGTGGCGCGCGCGGGCGGCTCGCGCCTCCGGCGATCTCTCGAGGAGATACGCCTCGAGGGCGCGCGCCCGCAGCGCGACGTCGTTCGGCGCCGCGGCGACCTGCTTCTCCAGCTCCGCCAGGGATGGTTTGGGCTCGCCGGCGAGGGCGTCGCCGGATCCGCTCGCGAACCTCGAGGCGGCGACGGCTGCGACGAAGACCCTCAGGAAGGTTCGTCCACCCACGCGTTCACCGCCTTTCCGTCGGCGCCGCCGACGCCCTCAGAGTACTAGGACGGACGGCGAGGGGCAAGGGTCGGACGGAACCGTCAGGGGTGCGCCTGGAGCACGCGCTGGACCTGCCTCGCGACCGCGTCGGCGGTCACGGGCTTGACGAGGTGCGCCCGGAACCCCGCCGCGAACGTCCTCATCAGCGCGTTGTCGGAGGCCGATCCGGTCAGGGCGATCACCGGGATGTGCCCGAGCCCGCGTTCCTGAAGCCCCTGGACGAAGGCGCAGCCGTCCATTCGCGGCATGTGGAGGTCGCAGACGATGACGTCGGCGGCCGGGTCGGCCTTGAGGATCGCGATGCCGTCGAGCGCGCTGCTGGCGGTCCGGACGACGCCGCCGAGGCGCGAGAGCCAGAACTGGAGCAGGTCCCGCGTGTCCTCGTGATCCTCGACCACCAGGACGCGCACGCCCGTCAGGTCGATCTTCTCCATGGCCCGTCAGTTCGCCGGACGCTTGTCGACGGGCCAGCGCTTCGTGTGGGGACCGAGCAGCGACGTCCGGTTGATCTCGGCCTCCGAGTGCTGCGGCGCGTAGCCGTATTCCTCCCAGCAGGCCCGGCAGAGCGGGCAGGAGTCGATCTCGCAGCGGGCGATCTCGTCCTCGCCGATGAGATACGCGCCGCAGCCCCGACAGGCCCAGGGGGACATGGAGCTGATGGTGGCACGCACGGCGGCGCCCCGGCCGTGAGGCGCGATCTTTTTTCCGCTCCCTTCGCCGCCTCAGGCCAGGTCGGCCTGGGCGGCTTGCAGCACCGAGAACGACCCGGCCGCGGCGGTCCGCCGGCCGGCGATCAGGTCGGCCAGCGACCGGTGGTAGACGGCGTAGACGCGGTCGGTCGCCTGGTGCCGCGACCGCAACGCGCGGCTCGCGATCTCCAGCGCCTCGTCGAGCTGGTCGATGTCCGCCCGCGTGATCAGCGGTGCGGTGGGGGCGTCCTCGAAGGACGGCGCTCGCTCGAGCCGTCCGGCTTCCCATGTCTGGCTCATGGCCTGGCGCTCCTCGCCGGCCGTCCCTGGCCTTCGCGAGCCCCTGGGGACCGACCCCGGGGCTCCCGGGAGGCCTCTTCGTCTGGCCGGTACGCTCTCTTTCGACGCGCGTCGCGCCCCCCACGGTCGTGAGGATCGTCACCGGTTTTCGCGCGAACGTGCGGGCCGTCACGCGAACCTATAATCCAGGTGTGCCCGAGCGCGTCCCGGACGTCACCCCCGAGCTCGTCCGCGAGGACCTGACGGAGGATCAGCTCCAGGCCTGCCTGCGGGCGACCGAGGTCGCCGTCGACACGGAGACGCTGGGCCTCCACCCCCAGCGAGACCGCCTGTGCCTGGTGCAGATCTGCGACCGCGCGGGACGCGTCATGCTGGTGCAGGTCCCGCGCGAGCAGCTCACGCGCCCCGGGCCGACCGCCGCGCGCGCGCCGCGCCTCAAGCGCCTGCTGGAGGAGCGCGCGGTGCTCAAGGTCCTGCACTTCGCGCGATTCGACCTGGCCGCGCTGCGGCACAACCTCGGCATCGAGGTGGCGCCGATCTACTGCACCCGCACCGCCAGCAAGCTGATCCGCACCTACACGGAGCGGCACGGGCTGCGCGACCTCGCCCTCGAGCTGCTCGACATCGAGATGGACAAGTCGGTGCGCCACACCGACTGGGCCAGCCCCGACCTGAAGCCGGAGCAGGTGCGCTACGCCGCCTCGGACGTGACGCTGCTCCTGGCCCTCATGGACCGGCTGAACGTCATGCTCGAGCGGGAGGAGCGGCGCGCCCTGGCCGAGGAGTGCTTCGGGTTGATCCCGACGCTCGTGCGGCTGGACCTCCTCGGCTACGAGGACCTCTTCATCCACTGACCGGCGGGAGAAAGAAGGCCCGCTGCGCCGGAGGGTTGCGCAGCGGGCCAGTCCGGCTCGCGTGCTCGCCGTTCTTCGGCGGAACCTACGACCGGCCTGCGGATCGTAGACCGACGCCGCGACGACACCTCACCGTACCAACGAATCCCGTAAACTGTCAACGCTTATTGCTCGGACCGACCGCTCGGTCGGCTTTCGGAAACCGTCGTCAGAGCAGCCCGACGACGTCTTCCGGCCGCACGTAGGACAGGTCCTGCAGGGCGGCGACGATCGCGCGGGCGACCGCGCTGCAGTGCTCGAGCACCAGCGGGTCGTCGTGATCGCGCAGCCCGCGGCGCGGGAGCTTGGACTCCGCCTCGCCGTGGGGCACGCAGGCGCCGCCCTCGACGCGATGGGGCGGCCGCTTCTCGTACTTGAACCCCGACCCGCCGGGGAACGCGTACTCGAGCAGGTGGTCGATCACGCGCACGATGCGCTCGCGGTCCTGCGCGAGCAGCCGGCTGTCGGCGCGGACCGAGACCTCCGTGCCCATGTCGGTCACCGCCACCGAGATGCCGATCGAGGTGCCTTCCACGCGCAGGAGCTCGTTCGCGATCTCCGCGATCACGTCCCGGTGGTCGTCGCGCACGTAGCCGACAGGCGCGATGCGGACCGCCCCCGTGACCTCCAGGTTGCGGAACGCGGACGCGCGGTAGTCGAACCACTGGGGCGGCACGCGGTAGTCGCGCAGCTCGTCCACGATCTCCTGCGTGTCCTCGTCGCGCGTCAGCTTCTCGAACATCCGGAAGTCGAGGGGCGTGGCGCCGTGCAGCAGCGCGCTGGTGTCGGTGTAGATCCCGAGCGCGGCCGCCGCGCGGCCCGCCGCGCCCAGGCCCTCGAGCACGCCGAAGGCGAGGCCCAGAGCGGTCATGAACGCGGACGTCGAGCCCACCGGCAGCCCCACGAACGCGTGCTTCACGCGACGCACGCCGGCCCGGCGCACGTCCTCCTCCACCTCCTCGGGGTCCGCGTGGTGGTCGGCCACGAAGAAGTACTCGCTCACGGGCTGCACCGGGCCCGTGTTCGCCCGGCCCAGCGGCGGCGAGGTGTCCACCATGCAGTTGAGACCGCGCGGCAGGCGCTCCTCGTTCGGGTCGTAGAGCCGGATCCCGCAGCGCGCGACCAGGTTGCGGTTCTGCGGATGGCCCAGCTTGCCGGTCAGGATGCGCACTTCCTTGGCGCCCAGCTCGCGCAGGATCGCGTCCAGCACGACCGCGCTGCCCAGCGCGTCGGGGTCGCCCACCCACTGCGTGAAGATGTTCGCGCCGCGCCCGCGGATGGCCTTGGCCGACCGGCGCAGGGCCAGGAACGCCGCGTGGGTCTGCTGCAGGATGGCCAGGTTGTTGCGCGTGAACCGCTTGCCCAGCGTGCGGCCGAACCGCATGGCCACCGCCTGCGGGCCGGGCACGCGCGTCGCCCGCTGGAGGATGGCCGTCCCGTTCCGTCTGGGCTTCTCGTGCCTGTCGTGCTTCTCGTGGTGCGCGGGTTTCAAGCCTCGATCGCCTCCAGGGTGCTGCGGTCGCCGCTGCGCACGATGTCCCCGTGCATGCGGAGCAGCGGCAACGCGCGGTGCACGAACCGCTCGGCCAGCCGGCGGTGGCGCGCGGACGCGGCGGCGTGGGCGCAGAGCGCCTCCGCCGCGCGCACGTGCGCGAGCATCAGCACCAGCCGGTCCGCGCACAGCAGCGCGTAGGCCATGTCCTCGCGCGCGACCTCGCGTCCCGCGAGCGCGCGCAGCAGGCCCGCCCCGCCCAGGCTCCGGGTCAGGGCCGAGCGCAGCGCGCGGTTGTACTCCCCCGCCAGGTCGCGCAGGCCGTCGCCCAGCGGAGTCGGTGCCGCCTCGACCGCGACCGCGCCGGTCAGCAGCCGCCAGGGCCGCGAGAGGGTCCACTTCGCCTGGTCCTTGAGCGACATGAGCCCCTGGATCTGGCTGGTCCCCTCGTAGATGGGCAGGATCAGCGCGTTGCGGTAGTGCCGCTCGACGTCGTACTCGTGGACGACGCCGTAGCCTCCGAGCACCTGCACCGCCGTGCGCGTCACCCACAGGGTGCGCTCGGAGCCGAACCACTTCACGAGCGGCGTGCGCTCGCGCAGCGCGCGGCGGAGGCGGGCCCGCTCGTCCGCCGACCCGCCCGCCCGCTCCAGCCCGATCAGCCGGTCCTGGAGCTCGGCCGTGCGGTAGACCAGCGCGCGCAGGGCCGCCGTCTCCGCCTCCATGTCGAGCAGCATGTCGACCACCAGCTCGTGGCGGGAGATGGGTCGGCCCATCTGCACGCGACGCGCCGCGTACTCCTTCGCGGCCGTGAGCGCGGCCTCGCACAGCCCCAGCCCCTGGATGCCGACCGTGAGCCGGGCCTCGTTCATGAACGTCAGGATGGCCTCGAACCCGCCGCCGCGGCGGCCGAGCAGCTCCGCGCAGGACGCGTCGAACGACAGCTCGCAGGTGGCCGACCCGCGGATCACGAACTTCTTCTCCGGACGCGCCACGCGGTAGTTGTCGCGGTCGTCCTCCCGGCGCGGCGCCACGAAGAGCGAAAGGCCTTCGAGGCCGCGCGAGCCGGGCTCGCTGCGGGCCAGCACGATGCAGACGTCGCCGCAGCCGTTCGTGATGAACTGCTTGCGGCCGGTCAGGCGCCAGTGCCCGCCCTGCTCGACCGCGGCCATCTGCACGTTGCCCACGTCCGAGCCGGCGTCGGGCTCGGTCATGGCCACCGCGCCCGAGAGGTCGCCCGCGGCCAGCGGCTTCACCCAGCGCTCGACCTGGTCGGGCGTGCCGAAGCGCAGGACCATCGCGGCCGGGCCCTGGTAGAACGCGTGCAGCAGCAGCGTGTTCGTGCAGGTGCGCGAGAGGCACTCCATGAACGCGGCGCCGACCGTGAACGGGAAGTTGAACCCGCCCACCTCGCGCGGCAGGTTCATCGCCATCATCCCCAGCTTCCGGAAGCCCTCGATGTTCAGCAGGAGCCCCTCGGGCTGCACGACCGCGCCGTTCTCGAACGACACGCCGGCCTCGTCGATCGCGCGGGCCCGCGGCGCCACCTCGCGGTCCATGTATTCGCCCGCTTCCGTGAGGCTCGCCTCGTACAGCTCGCGCGCCTCGGCCAGGCTCCGCGGCCCGTCCTCGAAGCGGAAGCCCTCCTCCCACTGCGGCACGAAGGCGTCCCAGCGGATCCCCTGCCGGAAGTGGAACTGCAGGTCGGGGTTGCCCGTGAAGGGGTTCATGCGCCGGCCGCCCGCGCGGGATGGAAGCTCCGCTCGTCCCGCGCCATGTCCTGCAGAAGGCTGGCGGGGCGGAAGCGCTCGCCGTGCTGCGCGGCCAGCCGCTCGAGGACGGACGTCGCGAAGCGCGCGCCCAGGTGGTCGAGGTAGCGGAACGGCCCGCCCAGGAACGGCGGGAACCCCAGGCCGAAGATCGCGCCCACGTCGCCGTCGCGCGCCGAGCGCAGGATGCCCTCCTGGAGGCACAGCACGGCCTCGTTCAAGAACGCGAACGCGAGCCGCTCCTGGATGAGGCGCGCGTCCAGGGGCCGCCGCGCCGCCCCGCCCGGCAGCAGCGCGTAGATCGTGGCGTCGACGTCCTTCTTCTTCCCGCCCTCGTACCGGTAGAACCCACGCCCGTTCTTGCGGCCCAGCCGTCCATCGTCGATGACGCGGCCCATGGACTCGGGCGGCGCGAGGCGCTCGCCGAACGCGTGGTGGAGGATCTTCGACACCTTGGCCCCGACGTCGATCCCGACCTCGTCCAGCAGCGTCAGCGGGCCCACCGGGAACCCGAAGTCGACCAGCGCGCGGTCCACGTCCTCGACCGCGGCCCCCTCCTCGACGACGCGACAGGCCTCGTTGAGGTACGGCGCCAGCGCGCGCGTCGTGTAGAAGCCCGGCCCGTCGCGCACCACGATGACGTTCTTGCCCAGGCGGCGGCCGAAGGTGACGGCCGTCGCCGTGGCCCAGGCGTCGGTGTGCGGGGTCACGACCACCTCGAGCAGCGGCATCTTCTCGACCGGCGAGAAGAAGTGCATGCCCAGCACGCGCGCGGGACGGCGCGAGCCGAGCGCGATCTCGCCGATCGGCAGCGACGACGTGTTGCTCGCGAACACGCAGTCCTCGGCCGTGCGCGCCTCCATCTCCGCCAGCACCTGCCGCTTGACGTCCAGGTCCTCGAACACCGCCTCGATCACGAGATCGGCCTGGCCGAAGCCGCTGTCGTCGGTCGTGACCGACAGGCGGTCCATCCGCTTCTGGACGTCGAGGCGGGTCAGGCTCCCCTTCCGGCGCCGATCCTCCAGGCCCTCGCGCGCGTGGCGCAGCGCGCGGCCCAGCGCTTCGCGCGACGCGTCCTTGAGCCGCACCAGGGCGCCGGCCTCCGCGGCCGCGGTCGCGATGCCCGCGCCCATCAGTCCGCCGCCCACCACGCCCAGCTTCTCGACGTCGTGCGCCTCCGTCCCCTCGGGGTAGCCCGCGTCCTTCTTGATCTCCTGCGTGGCGAAGAACACGGACACGAGCGCGCGCGAGACGTCCGAGACGGCCAGCTCGCCGAAGTGCCTGGCCTCGATCTTGAGCCCTTCCTCGAGCGACCGCGAGGTCCCCTTCTCGATGGCCTCGATCGCGCGCAGCGGCGCCGGGTAGTGGCCGTGCGTCTTCTCCATCACGGACGCCCGCGCCTTGCGGAAGATGACCGGCTTCAGCAGCCGGTCCTGCAGGCGGATGCCCCGCTTGCGAGGCTGCAGCGTCCCCGCCGCCAGCGCGAGCGCCGCGCGCCGGGCCGCGCTCAGCAGCACCGGCGTCGGCACCACCTCGTCCACCACGCCGGCCTTCAGCGCGCGCGACGCCTTGAGCGAGCGGCCGGTCACGATCAGGTCGAGCGCGGCCGGCACGCCGACGAGGCGCGGCAGCCGCTGCGTGCCCCCCGCGCCGGGGATGAGGCCGAGCTGTACCTCGGGCTGGCCCAGCACGGTCTTCTTGTCGTCGGTGGCGATGCGGTAGCGGCACGCGAGCGCGACCTCCAGGCCGCCGCCCAGCGCGGGCCCGTGGATCGCGGCCACCACCGGGAACGGCAGCGACTCCAGGCGGTTCAGGATGGCCTGGCCGCCGCGCGAGAGCGTCTCGGCCTCGAGCGCGCTGCGGATGGTCCCGAAGTCGCGGATGTCCGCCCCGGCGATGAACCCGTCCGGCTTGCCGCTGCGCAGCACGACGGCGGTCACGCCCATGCTCGACTCGATCTCGCCCAGGGCCACGTCCAGCTCGTTCATGAGCGCGCGGCTCAGCGTGTTGACCTTCTCGCCCGGGACGTCGAGCGTGACCACCAGCACGCCGTCGTCCAGCAGCTCCCGCGTGAGCGCGCTCATGCGACCACCCCCAGGCCGCGCAGCGCTTCGACGTCGCGCGCGTCGTAGCCCAGCTCGGCCAGGACCTCGCTCGTGTGCTGGCCCAGGGCGGGCGCCGGACGCTGCGGACGGACCGGGGTTCCGGCCAGCGTCACCGGCGTCGCGACCGTCCGCAGCCAGCCGTCGCCGCTGGGCTGGTCGAGGAACGCGCCGGCGGCCGCGCCCGTCGCCTCGAACGCGTCGAGCACGGGCTCGACGCACGCGTCGATGCCGGAGAGGTCGCGCAGCCACTCGTCGCGGTCCCGGGACGCGAAGATCGCGCGCACCTCGTCGAGCGTGCGCTCGCGCGGGCCGTCGCCCTCCCACTGGCGGCCGACCAGGTCGTCGCGGCCCAGGCGGCGCACGAGCGCCTCCCAGAACTTCGGCTCCAGCGCGCCCACCGTCAGGTCGCGGCCGTCGCGGCAGCGGTAGACGTTGTAGCAGGCGTGCGTGCCCGACAGCTCGCTCCGCTCCGCTCCGCCCGCGAGGCGGCGCGCCAGCGGGACCGTCATCAGGGCCAGCACCGAGTCGCGCAGCGAGATGGTGACCGCCTGCCCGCGGCCGGTCCGCTCGCGGGCCTGAAGGGCGGCCAGGATGCCGATCACGGCGCTCAGCGCCCCCGTCATGTCGGCGACCTGGGCCTGGGGCAGCACCGGCTCGCCGTCGCGGCCGCGGTTGCCGTCCAGGAAGCCACCCACAGCGGCGTAGTTCACGTCGTGCCCGGCGCGCACGTCGTCGGGGCCGTACCCGGTGATCGAGCAGTAGACCAGCCGCGGGTTCTCGGCGGTGAGCGCGGGAGCATCCAGGCCGCGGCGCGCGAGGACGCCCGGACGGTAGCTCTCGACCAACACGTCGGCGCGGGCCGCCAGCCGGCGCACGACCTGCGCGCCGGGCTCGCTGCGCCAGTCGAGCAGCACCGAGCGCTTGTTCCGGTTGAGCGCCGCGTGCAGCGCGGCGTCGCCGCCCACGGCCGGCGGCGTCACGCGGGTGGGATCGCCGACGGGGCCGTCCTCGACCTTGACCACGTCCGCGCCCAGGTCGCCCAGGACGAGCGTCGCGTAGGGCCCCGGGATGTATCTCGTCAGGTCCAGCACCCGCAGGCCCGCGAGGGCGCCGGTCACCGTTCGAGCACCATCGCGAAGCCCATGCCGCCCTGCGCGCAGACCGAGAGGAGCCCGTAGCGCGCGTCGCGGCGCGCCATCTCGTTGGCGAGCGTCGTCGTGATGCGCGCGCCGGTGGCACCGAAGGGATGCCCAACCGCGATCGAGCTGCCGCAGACGTTGAGACGGTCTTCGTCCACCCGGCCGACCGGCTCGGAGCGGCCCAGCTTCGTGGCCCACTCCTTCGACTCGAGCGCCTGGACGTTCGAGGCCACCTGGGCCCCGAACGCCTCGTGCATCTCGATCAGGTCCATGTCCGCCAGCGTGAGGCCCGCGCGCGCGAGCGCGCGCGGGATCGCGATGCCGGGGCCCATCAGGAGCTGCCCGCCGGGATCGACCGCGGCCGTGGCCCAGGCGCGGATGAACGCGAGCGGCGTGACGCCTTCGGTGCGCGCCCGCTCCTCCGAGATGAGGAGCACCGCGGCCGCGCCGTCGGTCAGCGGGGACGAGTTGCCCGCCGTGACCGTGCCGTACTTGCGGTCGAACACCGGCGGCAGCCTGGCCAGCGCCTCCATCGACGCGTCCGCGCGGATCAGGTTGTCGGAGTCGATCACCTGGTCGTAGGTCGGCGGCAGGAGCACGTCGCACATCTCGGCCCGCAGGCGGCCGTCCGCGAACGCCCTGGCCGCGTTCAAGTGGCTCCGCAGCGCGATGCGGTCCTGGGTCTCGCGCGAGATCCCGTTCTCCTTCGCCATCTTCTCGGCCGACTGGCCCATCGTCAGGCCGGTCGACGGCTCCGCGATCGCGGGCGTGTCGGGGACGAGGTCCCGCGGACGGATGCCGGCGAACGCCCTGATCCGGGCGCCCAGGCTGCGCGCCTTGCTGGCCTCGACCAGCGCCCGCGCCATGCGCTTGCCGTGCAGGATGGGAACGTCCGAGAGGCTCTCGGCGCCGCCCGCGATCCCGATCTCGACCATCCCCGACCCGATCGCGAACGCGACGTCGGCGATCGCTTCGTTCGCGGACGCGCAGGCCCGGTTCACCGTGTAGCCCGGCGTCGACATCGGGAGGCCCGTGCCCAGGACCACCTCGCGGCCCAGGTTGGGGGCCTTGGCCGAAGGGATCACCTGGCCCATCACGACCGTCTCGATGGCTTTCGGGTCGATTTCCGTGCGCTCGACCAGCTCCCTGACGCAGGCCTTGGCGAGGTCCAGTGCGGTCAGGTCGCGATAGGCGGTCCCGGCTTTGGCGAATGGGGTCCGGCACCCGGCGAGGATGGCCACGCGGCCCCCGCCGTGGTTCACGGGTGGCACTGGTCGATCTTATCCCAACGCCCGGGGGGCGGTGGGTGACCTGCGACATACCCCCCGGGGCGTCCTTGACACGGGCTTCCGGCGGGCCGATCATCGAGCCGTGACGGGTTTTGCTTCGGCCGGCGTGGTTTCGATGTGCGCCTGTTGTATGTGCGCCAGGGCCACCGGCCTGCCGGAGGACGTCGGGTAGCAAGCCCGCAAGTCCAATCCGGCACGGACCTTAGGCCCTTCGATCGATCGAAGGGCTTTCGTGTTTCTGGGGCTCGTTTCTGAGGGGCCCGGGGAGGTGCGCGAGAGAAGGTCGCATGGACAGAGGAAGGTTCGTCGGAGGCGGCCTGTGCGGCAGGTCGTCTCGTGAAGGGAGGGGCCACGGCCCCTCCCTTTATACTTGGCGCCTGCATGAAGCAACGCGACCTGCTGATCGGCGCCGGCATCGTCCTTCTCCTCGCGGTCGGGGTGGTCCGGCTGGCCGTTCCCGACCGGTCCCGGATCCGGCCGATCTCGATCGAAGGGTTCGAGATCAAGAGCGAGCGGATCGACCCCGGCCAGACCGTGACCCGCGAGCTGCCCTGGAACCCGCCCGACGACATCTACGTGATGGGCTGGAACCCCTACCTGGGCGCGCCGTCGGACGCGAAGTACGACGCGGACATGATCCTGTTCCACCCCGACCGCCAGACGACCGTGTTCATCACCGGCTACCGCGTCTCGCCGCCCGCCTCCACGGACGCGTGGCGCTTCTACAGCCTGCCGCCCCACACCGGGTTCCTGCTGCGCAAGGGCGAGCGGCTCGTGCTGCGCTACCGGATCTCGAACACGGGCGCGGCGTCCTTCGAGACCAAGGGCGCGACCGCCCTCGTGTACTTCGTGCCGGTCGCCGGCAATTAGGGCCGTTCACGAGCGTGCTAAGCTGACTCGACGCGCCCGTAGCTCATTTGGATAGAGCAGCTGGCTTCGAACCAGCAGGTGGGGAGTTCGAATCTCTCCGGGCGCGCCACCCTCCCCGGAGGTCGCCATGAGCAGGTCGACGCGTCGCGCGATCTGGGCCCTCTCCCTCGCCGCCGCCCTGACCTCCGCACGCTCCCTCGGAGCGCAAGACGCGCAGCGGCCGCCGCTTCCCCTGGTGATGAAGTCGATGGTGATGAACCGGGGTCTCGGCAGCCAGGACCCGCTGCGGATCGTGGTCGAGCGCTGGTCCACCGATGAAGAGCACCAGCTGTTGCTCGACACCTTGTCGGAGAGTGGCAGCAAGAAGCTCGACGACGTGCTGGAGAAGATCAAGCCGCGCGCGGGCTTCATCGACACCACGAACACCCTGTCGTGGGACATGCAGTACACGCAGGCGACGCCCCGGCCCGAGGGAGGGTGGCACATCCTCTTCCTGATGTACCGGGTCAACGCGCCGAGCGAGTGGGACTGGTTCGACGTCGGCGAGATCGACGTGGACGCCGAAGGCAGGGGCGAGGGCACGCTGACCGTGGCGAAGAAGGCCACGCACGACGCCGACAAGAACGAGCTCGTGATGCATCTCCACGGTGGCCTGGAGCCGTTGCGGCTGAAGCTGGTCAGCGTCGAGCCCTAGGGCGATTGTTCTCGCGGGGAGACGGCGCTGCTCAAGCAGGGAGCTCGAGTCCCGGACCGACCCGAGCTCCCCGTCCCGACTAGTTGATCCCCCACCTCTGGTTCGCGCCACCGCCGCACGTCCAGATCTGGAGCTGCGTGCCGTCGGTGGTCGACACTCCGGTGACGTCGAGGCAGCTGTTGGGCGCATTCGCCGGCCGGAGCTCGAAGCCGCCCGCAGAATGCGGCACCACCCTCCACGACTGGGCGTTGGTGCCGTTGCACTGCCAGATCTGCACCCTCGTCCCGTTCGCCGTCCCCGCGCCCGCGACGTCGAGGCACCAGCCGCCGCCGATCTGCGACGCGATGTTGTAGTTGCCCGCGGGCACCACGTTCACGTTCGAGAAGTTCCAGTTCTGCGCGGCCGTCCCGTTGGCGGTCCAGATCTGGACCTTGTTGCCGTTGAAGGTCTGCGCGGCATTGAGGTCCATGCGCTTGCTGGTCGCGTGCTGAGGCGTCACGGTGTGGATGCCGTTGAGGTTCCCGCCGCCGCCGCCGCCCCCGCTGCCCTGGTACACGCGGACCCAGTCCACGAACACCTGGGCGGGGTTGGGCGTCGACGCGTTGGGCGGGCCCGGGAAGTTGCCGCCGATGGCCAGGTTCATGATCAGGAAGAACGGGTGGTTGAAGACCCACTGCGTCCCGGCCGGGATGTTCGACGGCGTGACGGTGAAGAACGGCGTGTTGGGGTTGTCGCGGTAGAAGTCCATCCGGTTGGGCGCCCAGATGACGCCGTAGACGTGGTAGTTCCCGTCGTCGACGCGGCCGCCGTTGGGGAAGGTGAAGCTGCGGCCGATGTTGCCGCCCCCGGAATAGCCGGGCCCATGGAGAGCCGACGACGTGGTGCTCGGGCCGTACTGCGGGACCCACTCCATGATGTCCTGCTCGCCGCACTGCGGCCAGCCGACGCTCGTGATGTCCGTCCCGAGCATCCAGAACGCGGGCCACAGCCCCGCGCCGATCGGCAGGCGCATGCGCGCCTCGATGCGCCCGTACTGGAACGACGCCTTGCCCTGGGTCTTCATGCGCCCGGAGGTCCAGGTGCCCCCGGAGTTGCGCGCACGGATCACCAGCTGCCCGGCGCCGTTCTGGAAGATGTTCGTGTTGGCGCTGCTGCACGGCGCCGCGTTGCTGCCCGGCGCGCAGTAGACCTGCAGCTCGTTGTTGCCCCAGCCGCCGCCTCCGGTGTCGTAGTTCCACTTCGACGCGTCGGGCGCCGCTCCGCTGGGCCCGTTGAACTCGTCGCTCCAGGTCAGCGTCCACTGGGCGTCGGCCGGCTGCGGCGCGGCGAGGAGGGACAAGACGATCAACACGAACGCGAACGACAACCGCTCTTTCTTGGACATCTTTCGACTCCTCGGGAGGAAGGTCGTTTCGCGGACTCCCAGCCGGCAACGGCGAGGAGAAGCGGGAAACGGCCGAGGAAAACCCGCATCGTCACGACGGGAAGGGGCTGCGAGGTCGATGCTAGCACGCTATGCTTCGCGTCCCGGAGGCGACATGAACAAACCGTTGAACGCCGTGGCGCTGGCGCTGGTCGCGTCGGCTGCAGCCGCCCAGGCGCCCGCTCCCCCGCCGCCGGCCCTCGCGATCGAGAACGTGACGGTCCTTCCCATGGACTCGGAGCGCGTCCTCGAGGACCACACGGTCGTGATCGACGGGCGGCGCATCGTGGCGGTCGGCCCCAGCGCGACGACGAAGGCGCCCGACGGCGCGACCCGCATCGACGGGCGGGGCAAGTTCCTGCTGCCGGGCCTCACGGAGATGCACGCGCACTTCGTGGGCCCACAGGGCATCCAGCAGTACGGCGAGGCCCTGGCCGACCGCTTCCTGTACCTCAACGTCGCCTGCGGCGTGACGACCCTGCGCGGCATGATCGGCGGGCCGCGGGACCTCACGGTACGCGAGGAGGTCGCGCGCGGCGCTCGGCTGGGCCCGCGGATCTTCACCGCGGGTCCCTCGGTCAACGGCAACAGCACGCCCGACGTGCGCGCGGCCCGGCGCCACGTCACCGAGCAGCGCGCGGCCGGCTACGACCTCGTGAAGATCCACCCCGGCGTGCCACTCGCCGCCTTCGACGAGGTGGCGCGCGTGGCGAGGGCCGAGGGCATTCCGTTCGCCGGGCACATCCCGGCCGCGGTCGGCTTGAAGCACGCGATGGACGCGGGCATCCGCACGGTCGAGCACCTCGACGGCTACGTCGAGGCCCTCCAGAAGGACGGCGCCGCGCTTCCGGAGCAGACCGGCTTCTTCGGCTCCGCCATCGTCGACACGGTGGACGGGTCGAAGATGGGGCCGCTGGCCGCCGCCACGAAGGCGAAGGGCGTCTGGAACACGCCGACGCAGGTCCTGATCGACAACGTCTACGGCGGCGCGACGATCGACGAGGTCGCCGCGCGCCCCGAGATGAAGTATGTGCCGAAGGCGATGCTCGAGCAGTGGCGGTCCGGCGCCGGGCAGTTCCGCGGGCCCGGGTTCGACGCCGCCAGCGGCAGGCGGTTCGTGGAGCTGCGCCGCCAGCTGATCCGCGCGCTGCGCGACGCCGGCGCGGGCCTCGTGCTGGGCGCCGATGCGCCGCAGGTGTTCAACGTGCCCGGGTTCGCGACGCTGCGCGAGCTGGAGTCGATGGTCGCCGCCGGCCTCACGCCGTTCCAGGCGCTCCAGGCCGGCACGAAGAACCCCGCGATCGCGCTGGGCGTGCCGGACTCGTTCGGCACGGTCGCCGTCGGACGCCGCGCCGACCTGCTGCTGCTCGACGCCGACCCGCTCGCGGACATCCGCAACGTCTGGAAGCGCGCGGGTGTCGTCCTGGCGGGGCGCTGGCTCCCCGCGAGCGAGCTGGACGCGAAGCTCTCCGAGTACGCGGGCGCGCCGTAGCTAACGCAGCCGGCGGAACACGAACCGGCCCATCGAAGGCACCGTGCCGCCCACGTCGACGGGCGCGCCCGTCAGGCGATGGATGGCCTGGGGCGGCGCCGTCACGCGATCAGCCGACCGATAGCTGACGCCGCTGTCGGTCCCCGCGTCCCAGGGATGCAGGTCGACCGTGCGGTCGGCCCAGTCGCCGCTTTCGAGCAGGTTGAGTCCCGACACGCCCACGAACCAGTCGGGGCTGGGCGCCACCATCGTGACCAGCGTGACCAGGGGGTAGTCGACCGACACGTCGAACTCGAGGCTCGTCGACCCGGGCGAGCTGGGCACGTCGCTGCCCACGAGCAGGTGCTGCGCGTGGCCGGCGCGCATGGCGGCATCGACCTCGATGTCGAGCGGCGTCTGGCGCCCGCGCTCGGCCATCAGCCGGATCCCTTCGGTGGCCAGGCCGGCGTCCTGCCAGAAGCTCACCGTCCCGCGGTGCGTCCCGCCGATGAGGCCCGAGAAATGGGCGTTCGAGGGGAAGTCGGTCGGATGCGACGTGCTGTCCCATGTCGCCTCGAACGTCACGCGATAGCGCGCGGTGGCGGCGGGGCTGGGCCGCGTGACCGGCGCGGGCGTCGACGTCATCTCGACCGGCCCCTCACCTCCGCACGCGACCAGGATCGCGAAACACCCGGAGACGAAACTCGTAAGCATGGTTCGCGTCATGGGCAGCCTCCCTCGACCAGACCAGAACGCTCGGGGAGACGCGCTCATTCCAGGGATATGATTCCGCACGGATGGAGCC
>JAICEW010000003.1 GCA_025923995.1 Vicinamibacteria bacterium
GGATCACCAACGACGTGCTGCCGTCCACCACGCACCGCGTGAGCCCGCCGCGGGAGGCGGCCCTGCGCCGGCAGGCGCGTGTCTCCTTCCCGATGGCGGTCTACCTGTGGGAGGACGAGGTGCTCGAGGTGCTGCCCGGCCTGGGCGCGCCGCGCTACGAGCCCATCCGCGCCATCGAGTTCCACACGCGGACGACCAGCAAGTTCTACGGTGACGACTACGCCGTCCGGGGCTGAGGGCCCCGAGGCGGACACGAGCCGGCCGCGTCTGCGGCGCACGCTGCGCACGGGCGACGGTCTGGCCGTCGTCGTCGGCATCATGATCGGCTCGGGCATCTTCCGGACGCCGGGGCTGGTGGCCGCCGAGCTGGGGCGCGCGGACCTGACCTTCGTGGCCTGGGTCCTGGGCGGCGGGCTGGCCCTGCTGGGCGCGCTGGTGTTCGCGGAGCTCTCGACCCGCCATCCGGAGGCGGGCGGCAAGTACGTCTACGCGCGGGAGGCCTTCGGACCACGCGCGGGCTTCGTGGTCGGCTGGACGGAGGCCCTCACGTACTGCGCGGCGATCGCGGCCCTGGCCGTCGTCGCCGGCGAGTACCTGGCGCGCCTCATGGGCTGGCCGGACGCGAGCGCGCGGCTGCTGGGGGTGGTGTTCGTCACGCTCTGCGCCCTGCTCAACCTCGGCGGCGTCGCGCTCGCGCGCTGGACCCAGAACCTGGCGACCTCGGCCAAGGTCCTGGCGCTGGCGGCGGTCGTGGTGGCTGCGGCGCTGGCGGGCGACGGCGCCGGCTGGCAGGCCGCGGCGCGCGAGACGCCGGCCGCGCTGGGGGCGCTCGCGATCGCCTTCCAGGCCGTGATCTGGACGTACTACGGCTATCCCGACGCGTCCAAGATCGCCGAGGAGGTGGTCGAGCCCGGACGCACGCTGCCGCGCGTGTACGTGGCCGCCATCGGGCTGGTGACGGCACTGTACCTGCTGCTCAACGCGGCGTTCCTCTACGTGCTGCCCTTCGAGCGGATCGCGGGCTCCACGCTGGTCGCGGCCGACGTCATGCACGCGCTGTTCGGCGCGCGGGCCGGCGCGCTCATGGCGGGCCTGGCGCTGCTCGTCGTCCTGGCGTCCGTCAACGGCAACGTCTTCGTCACGCCGCGCGTGGTCTTCGGGCTGGCCCGCGACGGGCTGGCCCCGCGCGTCCTCTCCCGCGTGGGCGCGTCGGGCACGCCCTGGACGGCGACCATCCTGGTCGGCGCCGTCGCCGCGGGCCTGGCCGCCACCGGAACCTTCGAGCGCCTGCTGTCCTTCGCGATCGTGCTCGTCCTGCTGACGGACGGCTTCATGGTGGTCGTGCTGTTCCGCCTCCGCGCGCGGGGCCCGCGCGGCCGCTTCCGCGTCCCGGGATACCCGGCGGTGCCGCTGGTCTTCCTGGGGGTCTACGCCGCGCTCTTCGCGGCCACGGCGCGCGAGCAGCCGCGGCTGGTGGCGCTCACGCTCGCGGCGCTCGCGGTCGCGTACCTGCTCGGGGCCGCGACGGCCGGCCGGGCCGTTCAGGCGTAGCGGCGGGCGATCGAGAGCGCCTGCGGCCCGTAGTGGCCGCCGAACAGGAGGAAGTGGTTGAGCAGGTGGTAGAGCTGGTAGAGCGGGTTGCGCTTCCGCCAGCCCGCGGGCAGCGGCCACGCCTCATCGTAGGCGTCGAAGCAGCGCTCCGGGAACCCCCCGAACAGCGTCATCATCCCCAGCTCCATCTCGCGGTCCGCGTACGCGCAAGCGGGATCCACCAGCGCGGGCCCCCGCGTGCTGCCCAGCGCGTTGCCGGACCAGAGATCGCCGTGGATCAGGGCCGGAGGACCGTCGCCCACCACGTCCGGCAGCCGGGCGACGACGCGCTCGTAGACGCCGCGTTCGGCGGAGGACAGCCCGCGCTTCTCCGCGATCCGCGCGACCAGCGGCTCCAGGCGCCGTCGCGCGTAGAACTCCGCCCACGAGTCGAGCGGCGCGTTGGGCTGCACCGTGGTGCCGCAGTAGGTGTCCGCGTCGAACCCGAACCGCGGCGCGCTCAGGCGGTGCATCGCCGCGAGCCCCCGGCCCAGCGCCTCGCCGTCCAGCGGTCCCGGCTCCAGCAGGTCCATGACGATGAGCGCGGGCACGCCCGGCGCCGGCCCGCGCGCGACGATCACGGCGGGGATGGCGAGGCCCGAGCCCGCACGCGCCATCGCGCGCAGGCCGTCCGCCTCGCGCAGGAAGAGGTCCGGCGGGCCCGAGTCGTTCCACTTCGCGAAGAACCGGCCGGCGGTGGTGTCGATGCGCGCGGCCGGGCTGATGCAGCCGCCGCCCACGCCCTGGGCGCCCAGGACCTCCAGCCGTGGGTCCGCCAGCGCCTCGCGCAGGGCCTCCTGGAGGGCCGCGCGCGGGCCCTGCATCAGGCCGGACCCGCGCCGCGGGCGGAGGTCGCGTCGCGCTCGAGCAGCGCGTCGAGCAGCTTCCGGCAGCAGACCTGGAGGACCTGGTACATGCGCTCGAAGCCGTCCATGCCGCCGTAGTAGGGATCGTCCACGTCGGGGCTCGCGCCCGGCGCGTCGTAGCTGCGCATCAGGCGGATCTTGTGGCGGTGCTCGGGCGGGCTGAGCCGCGCGAGCTCGCGCTCGTGCCCGCGGTCCATGGCCAGGATCAGGTCAGCGCGCGCGATGTCGGAGGTGTCGATCTCGCGCGCGATGCTGGTCACCTCGACCCCGTGCGCGGCGCCGAGGCGGCGCGTCCGCGGGTCCGCGGCCTCGCCCTCGTGGTACCCGTGGAGGCCCACCGAGTCGACCTCGAACCGGTCGAGCACCCCCCTCTCGCGCGCCATGTGCACGAAGAGGGCCTCGGCCATCGGCGAGCGGCAGATGTTCCCGGAGCAGACGAAGAGGACGCGCATGCGCGGGCGATTCTAGCGGATCGGGACCTCGAGCACGGTGCCCACCACCAGCGGCCGCGTGGCGTCGGTCGCGGGCCACAGCGACGTCCAGTTGCGCCCGTCTCCCGTCAGGGCCGCCGCGATGCGCCAGAGGCTGTCGCCGGGCTGGACGCGGTACGAGACGACGCGCGGCGGGGCGCCCCTCGCGGATGACGGAACGGTCGTCGGCGGAGGCGTTGCCGGCGCGGTGGCGGGGACGGAGGCCGGCACGGTGCGCAGCGACGCGGCGCTCTCGTCCGGCGCGTGCGCCGTGCCCGTCAGGAAACGGAGCGCCACGGACGCCACGATGGCGCCCGCGAGCGCCGCGAGGGCCAGGTGCCGCCGCGGCCGCGGCTCCGGCGGAGCGGAGCGACCCGCCGCCTGCTCGAAGGGCCACCAGGCCGCGAGGGGCGTCTCGCAGCGGAAGCACTCCTCGGGCGGCGCGTCGTAGGCCTCCGAGCAGACGGGACAGCGCACCCGTGCGTCAGTTCCCATGGCGGGGCATGTCCTTCGGCACCACCAGGTCGGGTGCGGCATCGACGAGCGCGTCCGAGTCCTGCCAGGAGTCCCAGGCCGCGCTGCCCTCGGCGCGCAGCGCCGTGAGGGCGGCCTGCGCCTGCCTGACGGCCGACGCGTCGTTCGCCGCGAGCGCGTCGCGCAGCGTGAGCGACGCGCGACGCAGGCCGGCGCACAGCCGGGTCGGCATGCCCAGCAGGAACGACTCGCGGAAGCCCTGGATGGCCGCGCCCGCCGCGTCGTCCGTCTCCAGCGCTTCGCGGACGCGCGCGAAGCGTCCCTCGAGCGCCTCGGGGGGCGCGCCCGTCTGGAGCATCACGCGCAGGGCGCGCAGCCCTTCGACCGCCGTGTCGCGCGTCGCCGGGGGCAGCACGTTCCAGAAGGCGGGCAGCAGCTCCTGCTCGAGGAGCGCGATCCAACCCGAGATCCGCTGGCGCACCCGCTCGGCGGTGGGCTCGCCGGCAGTGCGTGCCCACTGCTGGCGATCCTCGATCTGGTCCCGCACGTCCTCCAGCAGCCGCAGCGCCGTCTCGGCGTGCGAGTGGGACCGGGACTGAAGCGCCGCGCGCGAGGCGTCGAAGCCCGCTCGAAGGCGCGAGACGAGCCCGCCGTCGGCCTCCTGGTTGGCCTCGAGCACCGCGGCGGCCTCCAGGTTCGCGTCGAGCACCTCGCTGAACAGCATGCGGCCCTGCTTGTCCAGGCTGTCGAGCGTGATGGGTTGCGAGTGCCCGTCGACGTGGCACACCGCCTGGACGGTCTTGTTCTCGTCGAGCCAGATCTCGACGTCCACGCGCGTGCCCTGCGCGGTCGGAGGCAGGTCGCGCCCGAACAGGCGCTGCGTCTGGAGCGGCACCTTGACCCCGCTGCGCTCCGCGAAGGAGGACAGCGTGAGCCGGTAGATGGTCTGCGCGGGATAGCGCGTGAACGCGGGCAGGCCGAAGTGGGCGAAGTCCGGCGTGGGGACCTCGGAGTTGGCCTGGATGAGCTCGGTCCGCGAGCCGTCCTCGTGCAGCACGTCGAAGCCGTACGGGCAGATGCGCGCCAGCGTGGGCTTGGTGTTCGCGAAGATGGCCGCGCCCAGGGCGACGGAGTGCATCGGGTCCACGTCGTCGTGCAGGCGGGCCTGCGGGAGCAGGGCCTGCAGAGCCGTCCGAAAGGCGGGGATCCGGCTCGACCCGCCGACGAGCAGCACCTTGCCGATGCGGTCGCGCGCGACGTCGCGGTGCTCGAGGCACCGCGTGACCGTGTCCACCGCGATCTCCATGAGGGTGGCGGTGGCACCCTCCAGCTCCGCCCGCGAGAGGGTGACGGCCGGCCAGCGCACCGGCGCGTTCGAGTCGGGGTCGAGCAGGCGCGGTGCCTCCACCAGCGTCTCGTCCCTGGAGCTGAGCGCCTCCTTGGCCCTCCGGGCCGTGCGCCGCAGCTCGTGCTGGTTCGCTTCGTCGCGCAGCAGGTCGTCGTCGAGGCGCGCCTTGCGCAGGGCGAGGCGCGCCACGAGCAGGTCGATGTCGTCGCCGCCCAGCGTGAGGTCGCCGTCGATCGCGATCTGCTGCCACTCGCGGCCGTCGCTCACCTGCACCGTGACGTCCAGCGTGCCCCCGCCCCAGTCGACGATCAGGATCGGCTCGTGCAGGCCGAAACCCACGATGTTGCCGAACGCGAGCGCCGCCGCGCTGGGCTCGTCCAGCACGTGGCCGACGACCTCCAGACCCGCGAGCCGCGCCGCGTCCAGCGTGGCCTCCCGGTGCGGGTCGCCGAAGTACGCGGGCACGGTGATGGTCGCGCCGGTCACCGCCCGCTTGAGGCACCGCTCCGCGTGCGCCCTGGCCTCGCGCAGGATGTGCGCCTGGATCTCGTGCGGCCAGAAGCGCTTCGGCTGCGGCCAGCCCGCGTTCACCTCGAGCTGCAGGTCGCCCGCCAGCGCCTGCACGAGGCGGCCGCCTCCGCCTCCGGCGAAGAGCCGCTCGCTTCCCTCCTCGATCGCTCCCTCGTAGGTGCGACCCATCAGGCGCTTGATCGAGCGGATGGCGGCCGGCATGCGGTCGGCCTCGTCCCCCACCTTGGGCGGGCCCGTGCTCCCCCGCTCGAAGCCGACGACGCTCGGGATGATGACGCCGCTGCCGCGCGGCATCACGTGCGGGCCGTCGTCGTAGACCATGGCCACGACCGTGTTGGTGGTGCCCAGGTCGATCCCGATGGTCGTCGCAGTCATCGAGCCTCCGGTTCGTCGATCACGACCTCCGCGACGCGCAGGCGCGTTTCTCCCAGCAGGACGCCGGACCGCATCACCCCCGTCACGCGCGGACGGTCCAGGCCCGCGCGCCGCCGGGTCTTCACGACCCGATGGCGCGAGAGGTCCAGCGCCTCGCCGGCCGTGCCGTCCAGGCGGAGACCGGCCCGCTCCAGGCGCTCCTGCGCGGACCGGCGGACGAGGTCCAGCGCCCGGCGGGCGTCCTCGGGAAGCTCCGCGCCGTACTGCGAGACCGCGTCGCCGAGGAGCTCGTGGGCCTCGACCGCGGCCAGGGCCAGCTCGTGGAGCGCCTTTCGCTGCGACGCCAGGTCGCGCGTCGCGTCGCGGTGGCGCCGGGCCATGTCGCGGAACATCTCGCGGCCGCGATCGAGCGCGTCGTCGTTCATTCGAGGCTCCTCAGGAAGAGCCGACACTCGTCGGGCGTCGGAGGGGCGAGCTGCGCGAACGTGACACGCACGAGGTCGACGAGGGGCCGTTCCAGGCCGGCCTCGTTCCCCAGCACCCAGAAGGGCGCCAGCGCCTCGGCGACGTCGGGCCGCTCGAGCACGAGGCGCAGCTTGCGGAACTCCTGCAGGCGTCCGCTCGCCTGCAGCGCGTGCTGCGCCTCCGCGCGCTGCGCGCCGAGCAGCCCGTACGGCGTGTCCAGCGCGAGGCTGGGCTCCGGCAGCTCGCGCAGCTGCCGGTAGACCGCGTCCGCCTGCTTCGACGGGAGGTCGGCGGGCAGGGTGGCGGCGTCGAGGCCGCCGTGGATCGCGCGCGCCAGAGCGGTGCGGGCCTCGTCGAGCGCGGGCGGGGTGCGGCTCGCCCCCAGCGCGGACAGCGCGTTCATCGCGTGCCCACCCAACGCGTGCACGGCGGCGAGCGCCAGGCCGTCGTGGAGGAAGACCTCCCGGACAAGTCCCTGGCCGCCGGCGATCAGGCGCCACAGCGCCGTGGAGACGGCGCGCGTGTCGGGTCCGCCCCACTCCGCGGGCCAGGGCGCGGACGGCAGGCGCGTCGCCGGCGCCGCTTCCGCCGGCTCGCGGCCGTGCACGATCGCGTGCAGCTCGCCCGCTTCCTTCTCGTCGAGGGACCGGCTTCCCCACGACGGGATGCGCGCCTGCCGCCCGAGGAGGCGCAGGTCGCCCATGATCCCGCGCCGCACGTCGGTGGCGATCAGCGCGGCCGTCAGGTGCGCCGTGCCCACCACGTGTCCCGCGTCGGCGAGCGCGCGGCGGGCCAGCAGCAGCGGCTTCCAGGCCTCGGCGACCGGGGCGCCGCCGCGGCGCGGCGACGGCACGATCTTGTGCAGCGCTTCCGGAAGGAAGACGCCCGCGAGCGCGGCACGCAGCACCAGCACGCGCACGAGCCCCGCCCCGTCCTTGATCCGGCGCGCCCGGCGCAGGGTCGCGCTCACCGTCGAGAGGGCGCGCGCGGGTCCGTCGTGCGTCACGAGCGCGGCCGCGGCGAGGGGCATGGCCTCCAGCGCTTCGGCCGAGCCGGCCCAGCGCTCCGTGTTCCGGCCCAGCCAGGAGAGGACTCCGAGCCAGCTCGCGCCCTCGCCCGTCGCGTCCAGCAGACGCGCGCGCAGCCAGTCGGCGACGGGGTCGGCGCCCCAGCGCGCCGGCAGCCGGTCGCGACCCACCGCGACCGCGATCGTCCTCTCGACCGAGGGGCGCTGCGGGTCGTCGTGCGGAACCGTGTCGAGCAGGGCCTGGGCCACGTCGAGTGCCTCGTCAAGCGCGCGGGCCTGGAGCAGCGCGACGAGCGAGACCGCGAGGGGGCCCCGAGGCCGGCGCTGCCGGACCGCGTCGTGGCGCACCTCGGGCGACGCCGTGGCCAGCGCCAGACGGCGCACCGCGGGCGGCTCGACGGCGAAGGCGGATCGATCGAGGGAGGACGTGTCCGGAACCGCGCCATGCCCGAACGCGTCCCCAGCCGATCGGACGGACACAGGGGCCCGCGTCCTCCACCGCCCGCGCCGCACGACGGGGGGCCGTCGGAACAGGCCTACCGTATGCCCCTCCTCATCTCGCGCAGCGTGCGACGCACCTGCTCGAACGGCTCCACGATCGTGAACGGGGCCATCTCGGCGATCGCGCGCTCGACGTGGCCACGCGCGCCGTCCTGCGCGCCCCGGCTCACCCAGAGGGCGAAGCCGTCGCCGCCGGCCGGCGCGATCGGCTCCCAGGCGGCCTCCTTCACCGCGCCGCTCTCCAGCGCGACCACCACGACCGGCAGGTCGGTGGCGGTGCGGCGCAGCAGCAGCGAGGTGTCGTCGACCAGGAGCACGCTCGGCCGCACCTTCGCCTGGGCGACGAGGGCCGGCATCATGACGCGCGCCAGGAGATAGGCCTCGGTCCGCGGGCCGAGCAGGAAGCGCTCCAGCGGGCTCAGCGAGACGGCCTCGGTGTAGGCGAAGTCGAGCGGGTCCCCCTCGGGACCGACCACGAAGAGGCCGCCGACCCACGAGTGCCCGTCGCCCACCTGGGCCAGGTAGCCCAGCGCGCCGTCCCGGCCTGCGTCTGCCATGTCCTCCCCGACGAGCCTCCCGCCCGCGTGAGCAGCTTGCCAGTATCGGCGCCTCGAGGCCAGCCGGGGTCCGTTCCGAGCGGCGAATGGCCATGGTGTGTCGCCTGCGAGTGGTCATTGCCGGCGGGGACGGCTGGGCCGATCGTGGTGTCGTGCGGTCCCTCGTCGCGTCCGTGCTGCCTGCCGCCCTCGCGTGGGCCTCCGCGTTCGGGGCGACCGCCGGCGGAGGTTCGTCGATGCCCGGTACCTGCTGTCCCGTCCTCGAGCTGCGCCAGTACACGCTCAAGCCCGGCGGCCGCGACGTCCTCATCGCGCTGTTCGAGGACCGGTTCGTGGAGTCCCAGGAAGAGCTGGGCATGCGGATCGCGGGCACGTTCCGCGACGCGGCGCGGCCCGACCGGTTCGTATGGCTCCGCGGGTTCACCGACATGGAGTCGCGGCGCTCCGCGCTCGAGGCCTTCTACACGGGCCCGGCCTGGAAGGAGAGCCGGGAGGCCGCGAACGCGACCATGATCGATGTGTCCGACGTCCTCCTGCTGCGGCCCGCCGGCAGCGGCGCCCTGGATCTGCCCGCGACACGCGCGGCGCGCGGCGAGGAACCGGGGCCCGCGCGCGTGATCGTGGCGACGGTCCACTCCTTCCCCGGGCCGGTCGAGAGCACCTTCCCCACCTGGTTCGAGGCGCAGGCGGTCCCGCTGCTAGCGAAGGCGGGCGCACGGGTGCTGGGCCAGTACGTGACCGAGCCGGCGGCCAATACGTTTCCGAGGCTGCCGGTGCGCGAAGGGGAGAACGTCTTCGTCTGGTTCGCGGCCTACACCGACAGGGCGGGCGCATCGGCGCCGCTCGAATCGGTTCCCGGGTGGCGCGAGCGCATCGAGCCGCGTCTGCTCGGCGTCACGAAAGGCCCGCTCCAGCGGATCGTGCTCGAGCCGACTCCGCGCTCGCTGCTCCGATAGGGGTCCAAGCCTATTCCACCGGCAGCTCGTACGCGGCTGCCTCGCGATCGTTGCGGACGACGAGAAGCCGGCCCGCCAGCGCGGGCGGGTTCCACGTCTTGCCCTCGAGCGCCTGGAAACGCGTCAGCTCTCGCAGCCCGTCCGGGGACGGATCGATGAGGACGATCTCGCCGTCCTCGGTCTGCACGATCAACAGCCGGCCCGCCAGCAGCATCTGGCCGTGACCGTACCGGCCGTCCTTCCATCGCCGCTCGCCCGAGGCCGGATCGATGCACGTGAGGACGCCGTCGTCCAGGCCGTACACGAGGCCCTCGTGGCGGATCAGGTTCCCGAACTTGGACTTGAGCCGCGGGCTCTCCCATTCCATGGTCGCGGCCATCGCGCCCCCGTTCGCGGCCACGCGATACGACTTGCTGCCGACCCCGTATCCGACCGAGACCAGCAGCCGGTCGCCGCCCAGCGGCAGCGGCATGGTCACGTTCGGCTGCCCGCTGGGGAACGGGTGCTCCCACAGCATCGCGCCGGTGCTCGGATCGTGCGCGGCGAGCGAGCCCTGGTTGAGGATCACCACCTGCCGCCGTCCGGCGAGTGTCAGCAGCAGGGGCGAGCTGTAGCTGGACCGGTCGGAGCCGCCGGCCCACGCCGGCTCGCCGCTGGCGGCGTCGTAGGCCACGAGCGAGCGGCCGCCCTGCCCGCCCGCGCTCACGATCACGCGGCCGTCGACCACCAGCGGCGACGCGCTCTTGCCCCACTCGGGTGACGTCGCGTCGTGCTCCGCGAGCACGTCGTGCCGCCAGAGGCGGCGGCCGGTGGCGAGGTCGAGCGCGTTCAGGACGCCGGTCGCGCCCATCGTGAAGACGCGCCCCCGGTCGATCGTCGGCGTCGCGCGCGGACCCACGCCCGCGATCGTCGTCGCGTAGCGCACCGCGTCACCGTGAGACCAGAGGGCGCGTCCGCTGGCCACGTCGTAGGCGACCACCCGCTCGTCCGGCCCGCGCTGCTCCTGGGTGATCGCCACGCCGTCGGCGACCGCGAACCCGGACCAGCCTTCTCCCACCGGCTGGCGCCAGCGCTCGCGCGGCGGGTGCGCGCGCCAGTCGCGCGCCAGCCGGGGGGCGTCGATCGTCGCGTCGCGGTCCGGGCCCAGGTACTGCGGGAACGCGGGCCGGTCGGAGGACGCGGCCGGAGCAGGACTCGCGAGCGTGGGCGGCGGCGCGGGCGCCTCCGGAGCGGAGGGCGTCGCGGCGGGAGATGGAGTTGGCGTCGCGAGGGGTGCGGCCGGCGGAACCGTCGGAAGGGGCGGCAGCGCGTCGCCGTGCTCGGCCCAGCGGGACTCGAAGACCGGCAGCAGGTCCCCCGTCACGCCGCGGACGCGGAAGAGCGCGGCGAAGACGGCCCCGGCCAGCGCCACGCCTCCCAGCCCGGCCAGGCGCACGCGCCACGGCAGGCGCGACAGGAAGGCCAGCCACAGCGTGAGCAGCAGGCACGCCAGGATCACCACCGCGCCGGTGCGCGTGTTGCGCTGCTGCCCGCTCGCCTCGCCGACGGACCAGATGACGGCGACCGCGCCGAGCGCCAGGGCGAGGACGAGGAGTGCCGGCCAGAGGCGTGGTTTCACGCGGGCAAGCGTAGCCGAAGACGAGGCGAGGCTCAGAACCGGGATGCGCTCAGCTTCACGTCCGAGCGCGCCCAGGCCTTCGCGAGCCGGGCTTCCACGAGCGCCGCGTCCGCGTCGCGTTTCTGCGCGCGGAGCGCCAGCGAGAGGCCGAAGAGCGACCAGCCGTTCTCGGGGTTGCGCCGCAGGTCGTCCCAGTAGACCGTCTCGGCCTCCCGCGGCCGGCCGGCCTCCAGCAGCACGGCCGCGAGGGCGTGGCGGACCGGGTAGTGCCACTCCGCGGGCTCCGTGTAGACGAGCCCGTCCTCCAGGCGCACGCCGCGCTCCAGGTGGGCGATGGCGCGGTCGTAGTCCTTGCGCTTCGCGGCCAGCTCCCCCGCCAGCACCTCCGGCGCGATCGCGAAGATGGCCGCGGCCTTGTTGGGCGAGAAGAGCGTGAAGTCCAGTGCCGGGTCGGCGGCGATGCGGCGCACCTCGGCCAGGTCCTTCTCCGCCTCCTCGATCTGGCCCTTGCCCGCGTGCGCCAGGCCGCGGGCGTACTGCCACGTGCCCTTCAGGTAGAGGAAGCGGTCGGGCGGCGCGGTCTCCGCCAGCATCTCGTCCCATCGCCCGAAGCGCGTGAGCGCGTAGTACGGCACCAGCTTGAAGCCGGCCAGCAGGGGCAGGCCGTCCATCGCCTCGTCGGTCACCTTCGCCGCGACCTTGCGCGCGGCGTCGATCGCCGCCTGGCTGCGGCCCTCCATGCTCGCGGCCGACCAGAGGAAGTGGATGTTGTGCGGGTAGTAGCCCATGGGGTAGATGCCCTGGGCCCGGCACTGCGCGATGTAGTCCTCGTCCGCGAGGATCGCCTTCTCGTTCGCGGCGGACGCGTCCGCGTAGCGGCCGACGCGCATGTAGATGTGCGATGGCATGTGCACGATGTGTCCCGCGCCTGGCATCAGCGCGAGCAGGCGGTCGGCGGCGGCCTCGGCGCGGGCGGCCTGCGCGGTCGGCTCCAGCAGGTGGATGTAGAGGTGGTTCGCTCCCGGATGGCTCGGATTGCGCTTCAGGACGGACTCGACGACCGCGACCGCCTCGGGCGTCTCGGCGTAGGCCGTGCCGTCCGGCATCCAGTAGCCCCACGGCCGCAGGTCCATCACCGCCTCGGCGTAGAGCGTCGCCGCATCGAGGTCCGCCGGGTAGCGCTTCATCACGGACTTCATGGCGTCCGCGTAGGCGCGGTCGCGCGCCGCGCGGTCCTCCGCCCTGCCGGAATACCGTTGCGCCACGGCGTCGATGTACGCGCGCTCGCGCGGCGTCGCGTTCGCCTGCAGCGACACCGCCTTCTGCGCGAGCTCGTGCGCCTTGGGCTCGTCCTCCGGCGCCATTGGCACGTTGATGTTCGGGCCCAGGACGAGGGCCTGCCCCCAGTAAGCCATCGCGCACGCCGGATCGAGCCGCGCGGCTTCGCGGAACGAGCGGCCGGCCTCCGCGTGGTTGAAGCCGTACGAGAGGCGCAGCCCCTGGTCGACGAACCGCTGCGCCTGGCGCGAGCGGGTCGTGACCGGGAACGTGTGCGTGCCGAGGTTCTGCAGGCGCGGGGCCAGCTCGCCGGTCGGGGCCGGCTTCTCCGTCTCGGCGGTCGACTCGTAGTGCTTGTGCTGGGTGGTCTGGGCGGTCGCGCTGGGGGCCAGGGCCAGCGCGGCGATCGCCAGGGCGGAGACGAGGGCCGACGGGGAGGACTTCATGGGCGTGAAGTCTAGCCCGCCGGCCCCGGGTTGCGGCTAGTCGAGGTGCAGGCCGCCGTTGCGCGTCTCGATGCGCAGGGGCGCGCCGCCTCGCCCCAGGTCGACGTCGAGCTTCTTGCCGTCGAACTGGCGGCGCAGGTCCTCCGGGGCATGGATGCCGCCGTTGACCGTGCTGGTCCGCAGGTGGGCGTTGTAGTCGTCGGGGATCTGCACGTGCACGCCGCCGTTCGCCGTCTCGATGTCGAGCGACTCGCCGTCCCAGGAGTCGCCGCTGAGCTGCACGTGCACGCCGCCGTTCTGGGTCCGCGCGGTGACCTTGCCGCCCATGGCGTCGAGGTGCACGCCGCCGTTGACGGTGCGCGCGTCCACCGTTCCGGCCAGGCCACGCAGATGGAGGCCGCCGTTCTTCGACTCGAGCGACAGCGTCGACCCGCGGGGGACCTCCAGGCGGAAGCTGGCCCAGGCCCGGCCGGCCGTCGTCGCCCGGATCACGTCCTCGGTCGCGACGCGCACCGCGGCCGCGTGCGACTTCGCCTCCGCCAACGTGTCGGCGTCCGCGACCACCTTCACGCGCAGCCGGACCTCGTTGCGGTCCCAGCCCACGACCTCGATGCCGCCGTTGGGCATCGAGTCCACGGCGATCGGCGCGCCGGTGGCCGCCCAGGTGGCCTCGCGCACCTCGCAGTGGCGCTCCCTGGAGGAGCCCCAACCCTTGTCGTGGCACCATTCGGCGTCCGGCACCGTACGGAACGCGACCTCCGCGGAGGCCGGCAGGCCCAGGCCCAGCATCGCGACGAACGTCCAAAGGACAGAACGCATGGCTCGCCTCCTCCGCGGTTTCGCGACCGCCGAACGTGAGACGCCCGGACCGGTCGAGGGGTTGCCTCAGTCCTGGAGGCGGGATCTCAGGGCGGCCAGGTCGTCGTCCTTGAGGGCCTGGGCCCGGAGCCTGGGGTTCAGGGACAGCGCGCGCTGCAGCACGGTCCAGGCCTCGTCGCCCACGCCGTTGGCCTGGAGGATGACCGCCAGGTCGTAGAGGACCTCCGGAAGCATCGACGGCGTCTTCTCGGCCATCTCGGCCGTCCGTCGCTGCCAGCGCAGCGCCTCCGGGTACTGCCTGCTGGTGAACGCGGTCCAGCCCCGGGTCCAGGTGTCGTTCACGATCGCGAGACGCGTCACCCGCGCGATCTCGGACATGGGGTCGGGATGGTCGTCCACGCGCACGTCCACCGCGCGGTCGGTGAAGCCGTTGTAGCCGCCGCGGGCGCGTGCCACCAGCACCGCGGCCGACTGGCGTCCGCGCGCGTCGCCGCCGGCGGCATCCCCCGCCAGCAGGGCCTCGAGCAGCCGCTCCGCGAGCGGCCTCCCCTTCGTCTCCAGGAACCGCTTCTCGAGGGCGGCCACGACCGCCTCACCCGCGAGGATGTTGCCCTGAACCGCGTACCCCGGGCCGGTGCGCCCACCCGCCCACGCGGTGCTGCGGGGGCCGGTGTGCGTGGCCGATGCCCCGTCCGCCGCCACGATGCCCACCTGCCGGCCGTCGCGTCCGTCGTCCGCGCGCAGGAGCACGTCGAGCGTTTCGCGGGCCGACGCACCGCGCTCGAGCAGCTCGAGCCCGCGTGGCCCGAACGTCGTGTTGGCGTTGGACTGCGTCGCCACCGCGCCCACGCCCGCTTTGGCCCAGGGCACGACCGACCCCACGGCGAAGAACCGGCTGGCGACCGCCACCCCGACCTCTCCCGCCTCGGGGTCGGCGGCCACGATCGAGAAGGTGGAAGGCCGCGGGGGCTCGGCCAGGGCGGACGCCGCGAGGCCGGTCGCGGCCAGGAGAAACGCGATCCTCTTCATGGCGCGGCACACTACCACCGGACCGCGAACCGTGATAAGCTCCGTGCCTGCATAGTTGCCGTTGCTAAGGCGCGCCGAAACGCCCGTCCACTGTGGCCGGTCCCGCTCGTGAACGCCCGTAGAAACGCTGACAACTAGGCGAAGGGTCGAAGGAGGCCCGTCGTTCATGATCGAAGGTACCGTCAAGTGGTTCAACGAGTCCAAGGGTTTTGGTTTCCTGTCGCGTGAGGGTGGTCCGGACGTGTTCGTCCACCACTCCGAGATCCGCGCGGAGGGTTTCCGCACCCTGAACGAGGGTGATCGTGTGCGTTTCGACGTGGTGGACAGCCCCAAGGGGCCGCGCGCCGCCAACGTCCAGCGCGTCTGACGCTCTCGTAGGAGCTCGTTCCGAAAACGGCCGGGGCCGGCGCCCCGGCCGTTTTCTTTTGCATGCGAGAGTTCCGGGGATTCCGTGAAGTACTGCGATACCTGCCACTCGGCCTACCCCGACGACTTCAACATCTGTCCGCGCGACCAGGGCGCGCTGCGCCAGGCGGCCGACCTCGTCCCCGGCATGGTGATCCGCGGCAAGTACGAGGTCCTCTCGAAGGTCGGTAGCGGCGGGATGGCGTCGGTCTACAAGGCGCGCCACGTCGCGTTCGGCGAGGTGGTGGCGCTCAAGCTGGTCGGCACCCGGCTCTCGGGCGACGCCGACTTCCTGAAGCGTTTCCGCAACGAGGCCGTGATCACGCGCCGGCTGCAGCACCCCAACGCGGTGCGGGTCGAGGACCTGGACGCGACCGAGGACGGCCGCCCCTTCATCGTCATGGAGTACGTGGACGGCCGCAGCCTGCGCGAGCTGGTGCGCAGCGAGGGGCCGCAGCCGCTGGCCCGCGCCGTTTCGGTTTCGCGCCAGGTGTGCGCCGCCCTGGCGGCCGCGCACGCGCTGGGCATCACCCATCGCGACATCAAGCCCGATAACATCCTGCTCGGGCGCGGGCCCGACGGCGCCGAGCACGTGAAGGTGCTCGACTTCGGCATCGCGAAGGTGCGCGAGGCCTCCGAGGGCGCGGGCGAGGGGTACACCCCGACGCGCACGGGCATGATCGTGGGCACGCCGCAGTACATCTCCCCCGAGCAGGCCATGGGCAAGCGTGGGGACGAGGTGGACGGCCGCGCCGACCTGTACTCGCTCGGCGTCGTGCTGTACGAGATGGTCACGGGCCGGCTGCCCTTCCACTCCGACACCGCGATGGGCATGCTGCTGCACCACCTGCAGACGGCCCCCACTCCGCCCAACCTGGCCCGGCCGGACCTCGAGATCCCGGCGCCCCTCACCGACGTGCTCATGCGCGCGCTGCAGAAGGACCGCGACCAGCGCTACGGGAGCGCGACCGAGATGCTGGCGGCGCTCGACAGCGTGGCGGCGATGCCGCTGCCCGAGGCGCCTCCCCTGGTCTGGCCCGCGGTCCCGGTGATGACTCCCCCGCCCGTGCGCACGCCGGCCGGGACCTCGACGCCGCGGCCGCTCACGCCGACGGAGCTCGCCCAGATCGAGGCGCAGCCGACGAAGATGATGCCGTCCACGCCCACGCCGGCGCCCACGATGATGCAGGGCACGCCGACCGTGATGCAGCCGCCGCAGGCGCAGCGCCGGCGTCCGTGGTGGCAGTGGGTGGCCGCCAGCGGCGTCATCGTGTTCGCCATGTGCTCGGGGCTCTGCGCGCGCGCGTGCTCCGACCACGACGAGCGGCCGTCGGCCACCGCGCCGTCCGTGGCCGAGGTGGTCAAGGAAGCGATGCAGGAGGTCGACGACGACGGCATCAAGGACGCGGTCGAGGAGCGCCTGGAGGCCTCGAAGGCGACGTCCGAGTACGGGTTCTCCGTGCGGGTCGAGGCGGGCGTGGTGACGCTGGGAGGCGAGGCGCCGTCCTCCACGATCGCCCAGGTGGCGGAGGCGCTGGCCGAGACCGTCCCCGGGGTCAAGAGCGTGACCAACCAGATCCGTTCACCCGACGAAGGACGCGGGGCGGGTGCCTCCGGGCGTCACAGGGGCGTGCCGCCGCCGGGCCCGGTCGGGCCCGTACCACGCGTCTCGCGCGCGCCGGGGACGCCTCCGATCGACCCGAACTCGCCCGAAGGCGAGGCGCTGCGTGAGCTGCTCAAGCGCGGCCGTGAGGCGCTGGCGGCCGACAAGCCCGAGGAGGCCCTCCGCCACTACGGCACCGCCATGTCGCTCGATCCGGGCAACGAGGAGGCCAACGAGGGCATGCAGAAGGCCGCGGCCGCCTGGGGCAGGACGTGGCAGCGCCGCATCCCCTTCCCCCTCGGCCCGCGGGCACGGCCGCAGCCACCCGCCACACCGCCGCCCGCGCCCCTGCCCTCGCCCAGCCCGACGCCGGAGCCCTGACTCGCGGTCAGGTCCGGGGACGCTCCAGCAGCCCGCGGAACGGCGCCATGCGCGGGTCGTCGCGCAGCCAGTCGAAGCCGGGGGTCACGCCGGCGAAGAGCAGCCAGTCCGAGCGCTCCTCCAGGGCGCGGCCCAGCCAGGCCAGCGTCTGCTCGGCGTCGCGCAGCCCCGCGCACACGAACGCGTTCCAGAAGGGTGACACGTAGCCGTTCCGGCCCTTGTGCTCGAGCTGGGCCAGGATCCCCCGCGCGTCCTCCGTGCGCCCCACGCGCCCGTAGACGTGTCCCAGCATGCCCAGGGCGAGCGCGGCGTCCCCCGACTCGGCGCGCGCGCGCTCCAGCTCGACGACCGCGTCGTCGGCCCGTCCCGCCTCGACCAGGCACACGCCCAGCAGGGCCCGAGCGAACAGGAAGCTGGGCTCCAGCTCCAGCGTGTTGCGGTGCTCCCGCACCGCCTCGTCGAACCGGCGCAGCGAGTACAGCACCATGCCCAGCGACGCGCTGATCACGAAGGACAGCGGGTCCAGCTCCTGCGCCTTCCGGATCTCCTCCAGGGCGAGGTCCAGCTTTCCCTGCGCCATCAGCATCTGCGCGTGCCACTGGCGGGCGGTGGCGTAGCCGGGGTTGAGGGCCAGCGCGCGCTGGAACGCGCGCTCGGCGCCCTCGCCGTCCCAGCCGTGGTACAGCAGCGCGTAGGCCAGCGACGCGTGCGCCTCGGCCAGCGCGTCGTCGAGCTCCAGCGCGCGCGCGGCCGAGGCCCGCGCGCGCTGGTAGCCCACCCGCGCCGGCAGCGCGCCGTAGAAGCTCAGCAGCGAGAAGCAGTCGGCCAGCCCGGAGTGCGCGAGCGCGTAGCCCGGGTCGAGCTGCGTGGCCTGGTTGAAGTACTCGATCGCCTGGCGGAAGCTCTCGGGCGTGCGCCGGTTCCAGCAGAAGCGGCCCTTCATGTAGAGCTGGTAGGCCTGGACGTTCTGGGTGTGGCGCTTGGCGACCTTCTTCTTCTCCTCGCCCGTCAGGCGCAGCCGCAGCTTGTCCAGGATGCGCTGGGCCAGCTCCTCCTGCATGACGAACAGCTCGGCGCCCTGGCGGTTGAACTGCTCGCCCCACAGCTGCGCGCCGTCCGCGGCGTCCACCAGGTCCACCTGCATGACGAGCGTCTCGCCCCGCTGCGCCAGCGTGCCGGTCAGCACCGCGCGCACGCCCAGGTCCTGGCCGATCATCTGCGGCGGCAGGCTGCGCCCCTTGTAGCGGAACACGGTGGTGCGCGCGGTGACGCGCAGCCTGGGCAGCTGCGAGAGGCTGTTGATCAGCGTCTCGGTGATGCCGTCCGAGAGGTACTCCGCGTCCGGGTCTCCCGTGGCGTTCGTGAACGGCAGCACTGCCAGCGTGTCGATCGAGCGGCTGCGGCGCCCGCTGCGCTTGCCGGGGTACGGCGTCTGCGCCGCGCCCGATCCCTTGAGCAGCGCGTCGAGCGCGAAGACCAGGTCGCGCGCCGTCTGGAAGCGGCGCTCGGCGCTCTTCTCCAGGCAGTGCAGCAGCACCCGCTCGACCTCGGCCGGCACCAGCTCGCCGCTGCCCGTGAGGTACGGGGGGTCCTCCTTGAGGATGGCCGCGATCGTCTCGGCGGCGGTCTCGCGCTCGAAGGGAGCGCGCCCCGCCACCATCTCGTACAGGACGCAGCCGAGTGAGAACACGTCGCTGCGGCCGTCGGCGGCCACCCCGCGCGCCTGCTCGGGCGACATGTACCCGACGGTGCCCAGCACCGTGCCCGGCTGGGTCAGGTGCACGGCGGTGGGCGCGGTCTCGTCGTCGGGAGACGCGAACGGCAGCGCGCGCGCCAGGCCGAAGTCGAGCACCTTCACGCGGCCGTCGCTCGTGAGGAACACGTTGTCGGGCTTGAGGTCGCGGTGGATCACGCCCCTCGCGTGGGCCGCGGCCAGGCCCTCGGCAACCCGCACGCCGATCTCGGTCGCGCGGCGCCACTGCAGGATGCCGCCCGAGAGCCGGCTGCGGAGGGTCTCGCCTTCCAGCAGCTCCGCCACCACGCAGTACTGGTCGCCCTCGCTGACGAAGTCGTAGATGGCCAGGATGTTCGGGTGCGAGAGCGTGGCCAGTATCCGGGCCTCGCGCGCGAAGCGCTTCTGCGCCCCCTCGTCCCCCAGCAGGCGCGACGGCAGCACCTTCACGGCGACTTCGCGCTCGAGCTGGTGGTGCCGCGCCCGGTAGACTTCGCCCATGCCGCCGGCACCGAGCGGCGCCAGGATCTCGTACGCGCCGATCCGGCTTCCGGTGGCGAGAGCCATGGGAACGGCTAGTCTAACGCCTCTCCTGGGCCGGATCGCCGCCGACGCAGATCGCGTCTTCCGGGATCCGCTTGCGATAGTCGTCGCCGCGCTGGTACGCCGACACGTGCACCCGCGGCTGCCTCGGCCAGGTGCGCCGCCGCCACAGGTTCATGCGCCGTCCCCAACGTCCCCTGGCCATGTCGTAGTGCTTCTTCCAGACCAGCTCGGCGACGTGCCAGAAGCCCTTCAGCGACTCGTGCATCGGAGCAGGCGTCGCGGGTTGCGGTGCGCCCGGCGCCAGGAGGGCGTCGCGACGTCCGCGATCACAGATGAGGCCCGCCTTCTCGGCCTCCTCCACCATCCAGCGCAGCGCCACGTCGGAAAGGCCTGTCTCGGCGTACCCGCCACCGACGTCGCAGTGGACGCCCGGGAACCAGACCTGCTCCTCGTCCACGGGGCCGTGCTCCTTCATCGACGGCGACCGTCGCCAGAGGTTCGTGCGGAAGAACGCGCGCCGTTCGTCGATCGCGATCGCGTGGCGGCCGATGTGGATGCTGGGGTTGTCCGACACGAACGGCAGCTTGAGGGGGTTCTCCACCCAGCCGACCGAGCTCACGGTGTCCCACACGCCGACGAAGTGCGGCGCGCACCCCGTCCAGGACATGTCCTTCTTGAAGGCCTCGGCCAGCTCGAAGTACTGCTTGCGGGCCTGCTCGTCGCGCCCCTCGCTCCGCTTGATGCCCATCAGCATGCGGATGGCGTAGGGCACGAGCGGCTCGTTGTCGGGCCGGATGAGCCCGTACATGTGGAGCAGCGACGCGACCGCGCGGACCGTGTAGGCGCCGCGGCTGAACCCGAACAGGTACACGCGGTCGCCGGGCTGGTAGGTCCGCATCAAGAAGACGTAGGCGTCTCGCATATCGTCCGCGAGGCCGTAGCCGAAGGCGAGCCCCATGGCCTTGGTGACCTTGCGCGCGAAGGAGGTGAGCGCGCCCGCCGGCTCCCTCGTGCCCAGGCCCGGGTGGTAGTAGGAGACCTGCGTCTGCGGTTCGTGGGCGAGGATCGAGTAGAGCTTGACGACGTTCGTGTTGTTCCTGGCGAACTCGTTCGCCGTACCGTCACAGCACACGACGATGTTCCTGGGCATGGGATCCCCTCCAAGCTGCGCGCCGCTGCTGGGCCGCACATCACGGCCGGCTCACATTTTGGTCCATTCGGGAGAAGGGCGCCCCGGGCCGCGGGGCGGCGGATCAGCGGGCGCCGATCGCGAACAGGTGCTTGAGCCCGCGCACGAACAGCACGCCGTCCGAGATGGCGGGGCTCGCCATCAGGACCTCGCCCATCGGGTTGGTCGCCAGCCACTCGGGCTTGCGCCCGGCGCGGACCACGAACACGTCGCCGTCCTCGCCGAGCAGGTAGAGCTTGCCGTCGGCCGCGACCGGCGAGGCGCTGAAGGCTCCGCCCTTCCCCGCCACGCGCTCCTGGTACAGCCGCTCGCCCGTCTTCGCGTCGTACGCGCTCAGAACGCCCTGGTTGGAGAGGAGGTACAGCAGGTCCTCGTAGACGACCGGCGTCGGCGTGTAGACCCCGCCGCGCTGCGAGCTCCAGGCGATGAAGTCGCTCGACGTCTTCTCGGCCGGGAGCGTGAGGTCGCCCGTCCCGCCCGGCTTGATGGCGTAGATGGGCTGGATGCCGCGGTACCCGTTCGTCACGTAGATGAGGCCGTGGGCCACGATGGGCGTCGGCGTCGTGATCTCGGAGTTGGGGCCCAGCCGCCACAGCTCCTTGCCGGTCGCCGGGTCGTAAGCGCGGATGAACTTCGTGCCGTGCGTGACGATCTCGTCGCGCGGCGGGCCCTGGTAGACGGTCGGCGATCCCCACGACGGGATCTCGTCGCGCTCGGTGCGCCAGGCCTGCGTGCCGTCCTTCAGGCGATACGCGGCGATGAACGAGTCCTTCTGCCGGTCCGCCTGCACGATCACCAGGTCCTTGTAGACGACCGGCGAGCTGGCCGCGCCCCACTCGTAGTCGGGGTCGAAGAACCAGCCGGCGTCGATGCGCCCCAGGTCCTGCTTCCAGAGCAGCTTCCCCTCGAGGTCGTACGCGTACAGGCCCTCGGATGCGAAGTACGCGATCACGACCTTGCCGTCGGTCACCGGCGTGCACGAGGCCTGGCTCGACTTGGGATGGCGCTTGGTCTTCGGGACCCCCTCGTGCGCGACGCGGTCCCACTTGAGCTTGCCCGTCCGCTTGTCGATCGCCAGCAGGCGCCAGGAGTGCTTCGTGACGTCGGCCGAGGGCTCGACGTCGCCGTACAGGCCGTGGCGGAACACTGCGCTCGGGTCGCTGCTCACGGCCGTGGTGACGAACACGGTGTCGCCCCACACGATCGGGCTCGAGACGGCCAGGCCCGGGATCTCCGTCTTCCAAAGGATGCCGGACGCCTTCGTCGCGTCCCACGTCGTCGCGGTGGGCTTGCCCAGCGCCACGCCGGACGCGTTGGGTCCCCGGAACGACGGCCAGTCCTGCGCGTGGGCGGCCGCCGGGAAGGCCAGCGCGAGGACGGGCAGCCAGCGCGTCATGGTTTCGCCTCCGGCACGCGGACGTAGCGCGTCTCGCCTCCGATCGCCGTCGCCGTCGCGCCCACGACCTTCTCGCCCTCCAACCGGATCTCGTAGGTCACGCCGACGGCCTCCCTGTGCTGGAACCGCTGGGCGTCGATCGCTCCCAGCTTGAACGACCGCTCACCGAGCTTCGCGGTCAGCACGCCGTCCGCCACCGCCAGCGCGAGCTCCTCCGTCCCGCCCTCCTCGCGGTAGCGGCCCGCGTAGCGCGCGAGTATCGCCGGATCCACGACCGCCTCCGGCCTGGGGGGCGGCACCGCGCCCGCCTTGCGCAGGCGCTCGGCGATGTCCTTGTTCGGATTCCGCTCGGCCGCCTCCAGCACGTAGGACAGGTCGCGCGCGCTGACCGTGCCGCTCGCGAGTACCACGTCCACGACCTCCGGCTTCTCCGCGAAGACGGCGCCCAGCAGCGCGGGCCCGCCGCCCCTCCTGGTCCGCTCCAGGAGCAGGCGGACGACGTCCGCGTGGCCCTTGTAGGCGGCCCACCCCAGCGCCGTGTTCTTGTAGAACGTGTCGAGCGCATCGACGTCGGCGCCGCGATCGAGCAGCAGCCTCACGATCGCCACGTCGCCACGGTCGGCCGCGAAGGACAGCGCCGTGCGGTCGTAGCGGAACTTCGTGTCGACAGGCACGCCGTCGTCGAGCAGGGCCTTGACCGCGGCCGCGTCGCTCTTGCGGACGGCATCCAGCAGCGCGTCCTCGCGCGTCCCGGCCGGCAGGGGCGCCGTCAGGGGGATGACGAGCGCGAGCGCCGCGAGCTTCATGCGATCGAACCTCCGCCGGCCTTCGACCATACCACGCGTCCCTTCAGCTGGCCGCCACCCGGCCCAGCCGGACCATGGACAGGGCGCCCAGGAACGGGCCGATCGCGAGCGTCGTGAACACCCATCGCCATCCCAGGTGCGCGGCCAGCAGCGGCAGGACCTGCAGCGAGACCACGGTCACGGCGAACCCGATGCCGTTCTGGACGGTGAGCGCGGTCGCGGTGTACTCGGGCGGCGCGTAGCGGGCCGCGAGCGCCGAGAACTGCGGCGAGTCGGCCACGACCACGACGCCCCAGGCCACGAGGTAGGCGTAGAGCGCCGGAGCCGGCAGCGCGTGCGCGAACCCGGAGAGCAGGCACAACGTGCCGCTGGCGAGGAGCGCGGCCAGCGCCACGCGCCGCTCGCCGACGCGGCGCGAGATCCAGCCCCCGCCCGCGCAGCCCAGGAAGCCGGCGGCGACGGTGGCGAAGCAGACGAGGGCGATCTCGGGCCGCGCGGCCTTCCCCGCCAGGAAGAAGCCGACCAGGCCCCACAGCGCGTACAGCTCCCACATGTGCCCGAAGTAGCCCAGCGCGGTGTAGCGGAAGGCGGGATCGCGGAAGACGCGGCCGGCGGCGCGCGCGTCGAACGGCGCCCGCGTGCGCAGGTACGGGCCGTCGCTCAGGAGGACGACCAGGAGGCCGCCCGCCACGGCGGAGACGGAGGCGACGCCCGCCAGCAGGCGCCAGTCGCGCCCGGCGCCGACCGCCTGGATCAGGTACGGCGAGGCGGTGCCGAGCGCGAGCGCGCCGACCAGGACGCCGAGGCGCCAACCCAGCCCCTCGCGAAACCAGGACGCCACGATCTTCATCCCGACCGGGTACACGCCCGCCAGCGTGACGCCGGCGAGGAACCGGAACACGAGCGCGGTGCCCAGCCCGGACGTGACCCAGGCGAAACACGCGTTGAACGCGGCGCCCAGCAGCGCCGAGACCAGGAACACGCGCCGCGCGTTGAACACGTCGGCGATGTTGAGTACGGAGTACAGGAACGTCCCGCTGATGAACCCCAGCTGCACCGCGACCGTGAGCCAGGCCGCCTGCGCGTCCGACAGCGCCCACAGCTCGCGCAGCGCGGGCATGGCCGCGGTGCCCGAGAACCAGATGGAGCCCGCCAGGAGCACCGCGAGCGAGACGACGGCCAGCGCGCGGCCGGCCGCGCCGTCCTCGGCCGGCGTCACTCTCCCAGCGCCTGGTAGCGGACGAGGCGGTAGCGGTAGCGCTCGGTCGCGCGCATCGAGCGTCCCAGCCGCTCGTGCAGGTCCTCGGTCCAGGCGTCGTAGCGGTCGACGAACGCGTCGGCCGCCGCCTTGTCGCCCGCGGCCTGGATGGCGAGCACCTTCTCGAGCATCGAGCCCACGACCGCGGGGTAGCGGGCGTAGTGGATCTTGAGCCGCCCGGTCCCGGAGTCGAGCTGCAGCAGCCCGCCCTCCAGGAACCAGTTCATCTGCATCAGCTGCATCGTCTGGTAGGGCTGGCCGCGCCGCGGCTGGCTCTTCTGGAGCACGCGCAGGATCCCCGCCGCGTGGACGTCCTTGAGGCGCGCGTCGTCGAAGTCGCCGCTCGCGCGCAGCGCCTGCGCCGCGAACAGCGAGACGAGGTCGGACTTCAGCTCCTCGAACAGGTCCGCGTTCTCCTGCAGCGCGACGGCCAGGTCGCGCCCGCTGCGGTCGCGGTCGGGACCGAGGTAGTGGCCGATCTCGTGCCACAGCGTCCGGTAGAAGCTGCCCTCGCTGCCCAGGTCGCCCGTGTGCTCCGGCGCCACCGCCGCCGCCCACGTGGCCTGCGAGATCGCGAACAGGTCGGGGTGCGTCATGATGTTGGAGCGCAGCAGGATCGTGCGCCCGTACTTGCGCGTGATGCGCGCCTCGTTGGGCAGGATCGAGGCGGTGTTGGTGCCGCGCGCCTGGCCGAAGTCGGCCACCACGTTGTAGACGCCGACCGGCAGGTTCTCGCGCACCCTGCGGTGCGGCTCGTACGGCAGCGCGTCCTCGATCGACTGGATGCCGCGCAGCGCGGCGCGCAGGGTGCGCGTCCGCTCGGCGTCGCGGATCAGCACGCTGTGGCTCATGAAGGACTTCACGCCCAGCAGCTCGTCGTCGTACGTCTCGAAGGAGCCGATCTGGGCGTTCAGGTTCCCGAACGACCCCATGATCCAGGACGCGTCGCCCGACTCGTAGGCGTTCGTGAGGAAGTCGCGCCGGCGATTCTCGAGGTAGTCCGCCAGGTCCTCGTCCTCCCGTCGCACGGCAGCCGCGGCTTCCTCCAGGCGCGCGCCCGCCTCGTCCAGGTCGTCCGCGTACGCGAGCGCGTACGGGATCGCGTAGAAGCCGGCGGCCCCGGCACGGATGTGCGCCTCCAGGGCCGGGTGCAGCGCCGCCAGCGCGGGACGCGCCGCCAGCGCGGTGAGGTCGGCCGGGATGTCCGCGGCCTCGCGCACCACGGTGCGGCCGTTCAGGATGTCATCCCTGGCCTCACCGTGCTCCTCCAGGAACGACTCGAGGCGTGCCTTGTCGATGCCCCACGGGTACACGTTCTTGCCCGGCACGATCGGGTCGACGGGCAGGAACGGCTCGCGCTCGTTGTCGAGCGTGGTTGCGATCGGCCCCTGCCAGAGCCGGTACAGCGTGAGCAGGTCCTCCCGGCGCGGCTGGCGCGCGGCCAGGGCACGGTGGGCCTCCAGCGCCTGGCGATGGTTCTGCCGTTCGTAGATCCGCTGCAGCGGCGGCCCTGCCGCGAGCAATGCGTCCAGGGCGCGGCGCTCGCCCGGCGTGAGCGCTTCCAGCGAGGGCGCGAGCGTGAGGACGAGCGTCTTGTCGAGGATCGGGCGGGTCTGCTCCGGACCCCACTCGCGCACGGCCCCCAGGGCCGCCGCGGAGGTCAGGACCAGCCCCGCGAGGACGTGGCGCACGCGCATAGGCCTCCCGGGTGGACGGAGCCCCGAGGATAGCTCAGTGGCCGGAGCTTCCCCACAGCTCCTGGAGCCGCGCGTCGCGCCCGCAGCCGGTGCGGTACAGGCGGTACTGCATCGGGTTCTTCTTGTAGTAGTCCTGGTGGTACTCCTCGGCCGGCCAGAACGGGCCCGCCTCCTCGATGGGCGTGACGAGCGGCTGCTTGAAGCGCTTCGTGCGCTCGACCTCGCCCTTCGACGCCTCCGCGGCCTTCCGCTGCGCGGCGTCGTGCACGAAGATGCCGCTGCGGTACTGCTCGCCCACGTCGCAGAACTGCCGGTTGCGCACGGTGGGGTCGATGTTGTGCCAGAACACCTCGAGCAGCTTCTCGTAGCCGACCTTGGTCGGATCGAACACGATCCGCACCGCCTCCGCATGGCCCGTGCCGCCCGAGGAGACCTGCTCGTAGGAGGGGTCCTGCTGGGGGCCGCCGGTGTACCCCGAGGTGACCGAGAGCACGCCGGGGATCTTCTCGAAGGGCGGCTCCATGCACCAGAAGCAGCCGCCGGCGAAGGTCGCGATGGCGGCGCCGGGCGGCACCGCGGGCATCGCCGCCTTGGGTTTCCCGTTTCCCGCCGGCCCCTTCGCCGCGCCACTCCCCACCAGCAGCGCCACCCCGACGGCGACCGCCAGGGCGGTCATGATCCCCAGACGCATCCTCATGCAGACCCTCCCAGACGGTGGAACGCCGCCGGCGGCCTTCCTCATCCCGCCGCCTCGTCCTATGATCCCCCGAGGGGCCGGGAATCCAAGACCCGTCCCTTGGCGTTCCACCCTGTATGAAGAAGATCCTGCTGGCGGTCCTCGTCCTCCTCGGCGCGTCGAGTGCCTTCCTCCTCCGCGCGGGCGGGTCGGACAAGAAGGCGGGCCCGGTCGCGGGCACGACCGTCCGGCTGTACTCGGAGGAGACGAAGGGCTACGTGAGCCTGCCCGCGGTCGTGAAGACGGCCGCCGAGTGGAAGGAGCAGCTCAGCCCGCTCCAGTTCCAGGTGACGCGCGAGGCCGGCACCGAGCGCGCCTTCACCGGCGAGCTGTGGAACAACCACCGCAAGGGCCTCTACCGCTGCGTCGCGTGTGGAACCGACCTGTTCCGGTCGGAGACCAAGTTCGAGTCGGGGACCGGCTGGCCGAGCTTCTGGAAGCCGATCGCGCGCGAGAACGTCGAGGAGCGCAGCGACTGGTCGATGGGCATGCAGCGCACGGAGGTGCTCTGCCGCCGCTGCGGCGCGCACCTGGGCCACGTCTTCGACGACGGACCCCGGCCCACGGGCCTGCGCTACTGCATGAACTCCGCGGCGCTGCGGTTCGTGCCCGGCGAGTAGCCCTGGATCCCGGCCACCGCCCCGCGCCGGCGGACCTGCGCGCAGCCCTCTCCCGCCGGCTGCCCGATGTCATCGGCCCGGGCCTGCGCGTGCTGTTCTGCGGCATCAATCCCGGCGTGTACTCGGCCGCCGTCGGCCACCAGTTCGCGCGGCCCGGGAACCGCTTCTGGAAGGCGCTGCACGGGTCGGGCTTCACCGATCGTCTGGTCTCGCCCTTCGAGGACCAGACGCTCGTCTCCGTCGGCCTGGGCATCACGAACCTGTGCCCGCGCACCACGGCCCGGGCCGAGGAGCTGGACGAGGCCGAGCTGCGGCGCGGCGCGCGCGCTCTCGCCGCCAAGGTGCGTCGCTACCGGCCGGTGTGGCTGGCGGTGCTGGGGGTGGGCGCGTACCGGATCGCGTTCGGCCGGCCGCGAGCGGCGCTCGGTCCCCAGGCGGAGCCCCTCGGGCTCGCCCGCGTCTGGGTCCTGCCCAACCCCAGCGGGCTCAACGCCCACTACCCCCTCGCCGACCTCGTCCGCCAGTTCGCCGACCTGCGCCGGGCGGCGGGTTTCCAATCCCCCTGATCTTGTGGAACTCTGCTTGGGGCTCAGGGCAAGACGCTAGCGGAGCCGGGAAGACCAAGGAGCCAGGTGGAGCCGACCGACGCGGACGCACCCGAGCTGCTGAGGCGCTCGGCCGAGGGAGACGAGGAGGCTTTCGTGGCGCTGTACCGCCGCTTCCAGGGCGGCATCTACCGCTTCGCCTGGCGCATGACCGGATCGCGCGAGGCGGCGGAGGACGTCACCCAGGAGACCTTCCTCGTGGTCGTCCGCGGACCCAACCGGTACGACCAGGGCCGCGGCGCCTTCGGCCCGTACCTGTACGGGATCGCGCGCAACCTCATGATGAAGCGAGCGGGCCGGGAGCGGCCGTTCACGACTCTGGGCGACGAGCAGGAGGCGCTGCCCTCCGCTCTCGACCCGACGGCGGACCTGGAGCAGCGCCAGGCGGTCGAGGTGGTGAGGCGGGCGGTCCTGACGCTGCCCGAGCACTACCGCGAGGTGGTCGTGCTGGCCGAGCTGCAGGGGCTGCCCTACGAAGAGGTCGCGGCCGCGATCGGGTGCCCGGTGGGCACGGTGCGCTCGCGGCTGCATCGGGCGCGCGCGCTGCTGGCGCAGCGGCTCCGGGGACGTGGCGGCGCGCCACAGTGGACGGCGCGCGTGGTGGAGACGGCATGAGCAGGTACAGGCCGGGCCCGGCCGACGATCGGCTGGTGAGCGAGGCGCTCGCGGCGCTCGCGCACGAGACCGACGCCCTGGAAGCGCCGCCGGCGGTCGAAGCGCGCCTGCGCGCCGCGTTCCGTCAGGCGAACGGCGTCCCCGTCGCGGCTCCGTCCGCGCGCTCGAACACGTGGAAGTGGGTGGCGGCGGTGGGCGCGGCGGCCGGCCTGATCTGGGTCGCCTACGCCTCGATGCGCACGCAGCCGAAGCGACCCGATCCGCGCGAGGTCGTCCGGTCGCAGGAGCCGGAGCCCACGATCGCTCCGCGCGCGGTCGAAAGCGCGACACCCGCGCCGGTGATCGCGCGCGAGACGCCTCGGGTGCAGCGCGTGGCCTCCACGGCCTCGCGCCGCGAGGTACGGCGGCCGGCTCCCCCTCGCGTGGAGCGGTTCGAGCCGCTCTACCCCGGCGATCCTCTGGCCGACCTGGACGCGGTGCACCTGATGCGCGTGTCCGTGCCGCGCTCGGCGCTCGGATCGCTGGGATGGCCGTCGCGCCCCGGCCTGCGCGACGACCGGGTGGAGCTGGAAGCGATGGTCGGGCCCGACGGCATGACGAGGGCGGTGCGGTTCATCAGCCAATAGCGACGGGGGTTGAGGGAGAGCGATGAAGATTCGAACGAACGCACTCACGCTGGGAGCCTGCCTGCTGGCGGGCGCGGCCCTGGCCGACGAGAGCCGGAGCGCGACCGCGAGCCGGGACGAGACCTTCACGATGGCCGTGCCGCATCCGGGCGCGGGCGCCGGGTTCATGGTCCACCACGCGCTCGAGGGCTTCGAGGCGAAGGTGGTGAAGGGGGCGCCCTACTCGGCGGAGTCCGTGACCGAGATGACGCAGGCGCTCGCCGACGGCAACAAGATCGTCCGCACCACGCGCGGCTCGGTGGCCCGGGACGGCGAGGGCCGCACGCGGCGGGAGCAGACGCTGGGCGCGCTGGGGCCCCTCATGGCGGACAACGCGCCGCGCGCGATCTTCATCAACGACCCGGTCGCGGGCGTGCACTACGTCCTCGAGCCGGACGAGAAGATCGCACGCAAGATGCCGGTGCTCGGGATGTTCATGGGCGAGGCCGGCACGCGGCACGTGACGCGGTTCCAGAAGCGCGTGGTCGTGAACGGGGCCGAGGTCGAGAACGTCGACGAGGAGCGGGTCCACCACGCCCACCCGGAGGGCGGCCGTCCGAAGACCGAGTCGCTGGGCGAGAAGACGATCGAGGGCGTGACGGCCGAGGGGACGCGCACCGTCATCACCATCCCGGCCGGCAAGATCGGGAACGAGCGCGAGCTGGAGATCGTGTCCGAGCGCTGGTACTCCCCGCAGCTGCAGGCGGTCGTGATGAGCAGCCACAAGGATCCCCGCTTCGGCGAGACCGTGTTCCGCCTCACGAACGTCAGCCGCGACGAGCCGGACAGCGCGCTCTTCACGGTGCCCGCGGACTTCACGGTCAAGGAGGGACCGCGGGGCGACGTGATCAAGGCGATCCGCCGCCACCGCGACTAGGCCGGCCTCCTTCCAGCGCGCACGCGGGCGGGCTTCCCTGGTTCGACGTCGATCAGGGAGTCCGCCCGCGCCGTTTCGGGCGCGTGAGCGCGGCTCGCGCCCTCTCGACCACGGGACGCGCGTGGCACCCCTCGAAGTGGTCGTTCACCAGGCCCATCGCCTGCATGAACGCGTAGACCGTGGTCGGTCCCACGAAGGTCCAGCCGCGGCGCTTCAGCTCCTTGCCCAAACGGATCGAGTCCGGGGTCGTGGCCATGGCCATGACCGCCGCGCGCGTGACGCGCCGCGGGCGCGCGGACGGCTCGGGCTCGAACCCCCAGAAGAACGCGGCCAGCGATCCGAACTCGTCCCGCATCTCGAGCGCCCGTTTCGCGTTGTGGATCACGGACTCGATCTTGCCCTGGTGCCGCACGATGCCGGCGTCCTGGAGCAGCGCCGTGACCCGCCGCCGGTCGTAGCGCGCCACCTTCTGGAAGTCGAACCCGTCGAACGCGCGCCGGAAGGCGTGCCGCTTGCGCAGGATCGTGATCCAGCTCAGGCCGTCCTGGAACCCTTCGAGGCAGATCTTCTCGAACAGCCGGCGATCCCGGGTCACCGGCGTGCCCCACTCGCGGTCGTGGTAGCTGACGTAGTCGGGTGTCGAGGCGCCCCACGAGCAGCGCACGAGACCGTCCTCGCCGCGCACGAGGCCGTCGGCGATCTCCGACACGTCGGTCAGCTCCGGGCCCGCCGCTCGGCGGGCAGCAGCGCGGCGTACAGGAACGCGTTGACCGGCACCGGCACGCCGGCTTCGGGCCCGAGGCGCGCGATGGCCCCGTTCTGCTGCTCCAGCTCGGACGGCCGCCCGTCCATGATGTCGCGCTGCATGGAGGCGGTGGCGTCGGCCGGCAGGCCGTCCACGTAGCGCATGTTGCGCGCCACCGCGGCGTCGGGCAGGTTCACTCCCTTCGCGCGCGCGAGCGCCGCCACCTCGAACATCGCGCGCTCGATCAGCTCGCGCGTCTGCGGGACCTCCCGCATGACGCCGACCGGCGCCCGCGTGACCGCGCCGACGCCGCTCACGGGCGCGATGAACAGGAACTTCTCCCAGATGGCGGCCTCGACGTCGTCGGGCACCACGGCCGAGAGCCCCTGGGCCCGCTCGAACGCGGCGCGCAGCGCTTCCACCCGATCGCTCTTCCTGCCGTCGCGCTCTCCGAGCTCGACGCGCGGCGCCACCCCCGAGTGGCGCACGTGGCCGGGGCCGACGATCGCGCTCACGATCTTGCACAGCCCGCCGATCACGCGCTCGCGTCCCAGCACGCCCGCCAGCTGGTCGGCCGCCTCCACGCCGTTCTGCAGCGGCACCACGAACGTGGCCGGACCCAGCAGCGGCCCCAGCGTGCGCGCCGTCTCGGTCACCTGCCAGGCCTTCACGCCGACCAGCACCACGTCGACGGGACCGATGCGGGCCGGGTCGTCGGAGGCCTCGACCGGCGCGATCACGAAGTCGCCGGCCACGCTGTCGACACGCAGGCCGTGCGCGCGCATCGCCTGCAGGTGCGCGCCGCGGGCCACGAACGCGACCGACTCTCCCGCCTGGGCCAGGCGCCCGCCGAAGTAGGCGCCGACGCCGCCCGTGCCGACCACCGCGATCCTCATCCCCGTGTCCTCGGCTCCCCCGTAGCACCCCATTCTCCATCATCGACGGCGCGCCGCTTGTGCTACTTTCGGCCCGTGACTCGCGAGCGGTTCGGCCCGCCGCACTCCCTGGTCGGCGCGGTGCACGTGGCGGCCCTGCCGGGCACCCCACGCGCCTCGCTGGCGCTCGAGCGCATCGTGGAGATGGCGGTGGCCGACGCGCGCGCCTACGCGGACGCGGGCCTCGACGCCGTGATCGTCGAGAACATGCACGACCGGCCCTACCTGCCCCGCACCGCCGGGCCCGAGATCGTGGCCGCCATGACGATGGTGACGGCGGCCGTGAGAGGCGCCATCCGCGTCCCGTTGGGCGTCCAGATCCTCGCCGGCGCGGATCACCAGGCGATCGCGGTGGCCCACGCGGCCGGCGCGTCCTTCGTGCGCGTGGAGTGCTTCGCCTTCGCGCACGTGGGCGACGAGGGGATCCACCAGAGCAACGCGGCGGAGCTGCTGCGCTACCGCAAGGCCATCGGGGCCGACGGCGTGCGCGTGATCGCGGACGTCAAGAAGAAGCACTCGGCGCACGCGCTCACCGCGGACGTGGACGTCGCCACCGCCGCCCACGCGGCCGAGTTCTTCCTGGCCGACGGCGTGATCGTGACGGGCGTCGCCAGCGGGCTGCCGGCGACGCCCGAGGACGTGGCGAGCGTCGCCCGCGCGGTCCACGTCCCGGTGCTGGTCGGTTCGGGCATCACGGCCGCGAACCTCGCGCAGTACGCGAGCGCCGACGGCTTCATCGTCGGGACGTCGCTCAAGCGGGACGGCGACTGGACGCAGCCGGTCGATCCCGCGCGGGCGCGCGCGCTCGTGACGGCGCGGGACGCGCTCCCCGCCTCGCGACGCGGGTGACCCCGGACCTGGTCGTCCTCGGGAACCTGCTGGTGGACGACATCGTGTTCGCCGACGGGCGCACGCGCATGGGCGAGGCCGGCGGCGCCACGCTCTACGGTGCTTTGACCGCCACGCTGTGGGGCGTGCCGGTCGGGATCGCGTCGCTGCGCGGGCCCGAGTATCCGCAGCGGGTGCTCGACGCACTGGCCGCGCGGGGGGCGGACCTCGCGGGCGTCACCGCGCTGCCCACGAACCTGCGCACGTGGCTGCTTTACGAGGGGCCGCGCCGGCGCCTGGTCCACCACCTCGACTCCCCCACGCACACGCAGGCCTCGCCGGTGCCGGACGGCGTCCCCGCCGCGTGGCGCGCGGCGCGCGTGTTCCACCTGGCGCCGATGCCGCTCGCGGTGCAGCACGACCTGGTGGCCAGCCTGACCGGTGGCCCCGGCCTGGTCTCGCTCGATCCCCACAACCCGATCGAGGCGACGTCGCTGGACGGCTGGCGGCCGGTGCTGGACCGGACCGACGTGCTCTGGCTCGGACGCGAGGAGCTGGAGCTGGGCGACGAGGACGACCCGCTCCCGACGCTGCGAGGGCTCGCCGGCGGGCGCCTGCGCTTCATCCTCTGGAAGCGCGGTCCGCGCGGCGGATGGCTCTACGACGTTCGCGCCGACCGGCTCGAGTCGTGGGCGCCGCGCACGGAGGCGGTCGTCGATCCGACCGGCGCCGGGGACGCGTTCGCGGTCGGGTTCCTGTGCGGGCTCCTGCACGGCGAGCCGACCACGCAGGCGCTGGGCCGAGCCGTGGTCTCGGCCAGCTTCGCGGTCGAGGACTGGGGCGCGGCTGCACTGCTGCGTGCGACGCCGGAAGAGGCGCACGAACGGCTTCGCGATTGGTTTCGCGCATGAATCCCCTGTTGCACGTCTCCGACGAGGTCGCGCGCACGCTCGCGGCCCGCGGCCCGGTGGTGGCGCTGGAGACGACCGTGGTCACGCACGGGCTCCCCCATCCCGAGGGCCTGCGCGTCGCGGCGGAGCTCGAGGAGGAGGTGCGCGCGTCGGGCGCGACACCCGCGACGATCGGCGTCCTCGACGGTCGGCTCTGCGTCGGCCTGTCGCAGGAGGACCTGGCGCGGCTGGCGCAGACACCGGGCGTTCCGAAGCTCAACCTCTCGAACCTCGCGCTCCACGTCGCGGCCGGGGGATCCGGCTCGACCACGGTGGCGGCCACCCTCCACGCCGCGCATGCGGCCGGGATCGCGGTGATGGCGACCGGCGGCATCGGCGGCGTGCACCGCGAGGTGGAGCAGACGGGCGACGTGTCGGGCGACCTGGGCGCGCTCGCGCGCTATCCGGTCGCGGTCGTCTGCGCCGGCGCCAAGGCGGTGCTCGACCTCCCTCGCACGCTCGAGATGCTGGAGACGCTGGGCGTGCCCGTCGTCGGGTTCGCGACGGATCGCTTCCCTGCGTTCTACAGGCGCGACAGCAGCCTTTCCCTGGATGGCCGCTGCGACGACGTGGACGCGCTGGCCGCGGCGGTGCGCGCACACCGCGCGCTGGGCCTGGGCACCGGGATGGTGGTCGCGAACCCCGTGCCGGTCGCGCACGAGATGCCTCGCGAGATGTACGACGCGGCCCTCTCGGGGGCGCTGGAGGACGCCGCGCGTGCCGGCATCCGCGGCCGCGAGGTGACGCCGTTCCTTCTGGATCGGCTGCGCGAGCGGACGAGCGGCGGCAGCACCTTCTCCAACACGGCCCTCCTGCGTGCGAACGCGCGCCTGGCCGGGGCCCTGGCCGCGTCGCTGGCGGGACAGGCCTGACGCGGTACACTCGAACCATGTGGAAGGATCCGCGTTCGCTCACGTTGCCGACTCCCGAGCAGGCCCTGCCCGGCCGTGCCGAGAAGATGCCGGTCCCGCCGCGCCACGAGGTCAACGGCGCGCCGCTCGAGCCGCCGTTCCCCGCGGGCACCGAACAGGCCGTGTTCGGCCTGGGCTGCTTCTGGGGCGCCGAGCGCAAGTTCTGGCAGACGCCCGGCGTGGTGACGACGGCCGCCGGCTACGCGGGCGGCTCGACGCCGAACGCGACGTATCGCGAGGTCTGCTCCGGCCAGACCGGACACACCGAGGTCGTGCTCGTGGTCTTCGATCCCGCGCGCGTCTCGTACGAGGAGCTGCTGCGCGTCTTCTGGGAGAGCCACGACCCGACGCAGGGCATGCGCCAGGGCAACGACGTGGGCACGCAGTATCGCTCGTCGATCTACACGTACGGCGAAGCGCAGCGGCGCGCCGCCGAGGCGTCGCTGGCCGCGTACCAGGACAAGCTGCGCGCGGCCGGCTTCGGCGCGATCACGACCGAGATCCGCGAAGCCCCGCCGTTCTACTACGCCGAGGACTACCACCAGCAGTACCTCCACAAGAACCCGGGCGGGTACTGCGGCCTGGGCGGCACCGGCGTCAGCTGCCCGGTCGGGCTCACGAGCGCCGCCAAGGCCTAGGCCGACGCCGACATTCGTACTCTCGTTCCACGCGGCCTGGCGGTGCGCGTCGTCCGGCGCCTGCTGCACGTCGGGCTGGGACATCCCCGTGGAGCCGGACGTGGAGGTGCGCCTGCGTGACGCCCTTCGCGCGCGCCGGCTCGACGTCGCGGCCCCGACGTTCCTGGTCGAGGGCGGCCGCACGCTCCTGGCGAGCGACGCGAGCGGACGCTGCGCGTTCTTCGAGCCCGAGACGCGCACGTGCGCCGTCCATCGGCGCCTGGGCCACGACGCGCTGCCGGTGTCCTGCCGGCAGTTCCCGCGCGTGTGCCTGCTGACGCCGCGCGGCGCGTTCGTCACGCTCTCGAGCTACTGCCCGACCGCCGCGGCGCTGCTCTTCTCGGACACCGGGCCGCCGGGTGTCGTGACCAGCCCGCCCGGCTTCCCGGAGGGCGCGCACTACGAAGGACTCGACGCCCGATCCGGTCCGCCGCCGCTGCTCCGGCCGGGCGTGTGGCTGGGCTGGGACGGCCACGAACGGTGGGAGCGCCACGTGCTCGACGTGCTCGCCCGCGACGGCCGACCGGAGGACGCGCTGGCGCGGCTGGCCGCCCAGGCGGAGAGCGCGCGGAGCTGGACCGTCGACCGCGGCCCCTTCCTCGACTTCCTGGAGGACGTCCTGGGCGGGCCGCTCCGCACTTCGGCGCCGCCTGGAGGTCGCGTGCTCCGCGAGGAGGTGCGCGAGGCCATCCCGCCCGCGATCCGTCCCCCGGCGACCGAAGCGGGCGACGTGACCCTGGACGGCTTCGAAGCGCCGGTCCGCCGCTACCTCGCGGCGCGAGCGTTCGGGAGCTGGGCCGCGGTCCAGGGCTCCGGGCTGCGCACCGCGGTGCGGGCGCTCCAGGCCGCGCTCGCGGTCCTGCGCGGTGAGGCCGCGCGCCTGGCGGCCGCGGCGGGAGGTCCCCTCGACGCCCCTCTGCTGAAGGAGGCCATCCGCCGGACAGACCTGCGACTCGTGCACCTCGCGTCCCCCGAGGCGCTGGCCATCGCGCTCAGCCGCTGCGAGGCGGCTTGACAAAACGAACGATCGTGCTATTTTCTGGAGCGTGGGCAAAGGCGAGCTGACCCGGCAGGCCATCCTGGAGCACGCGCTGGGCCTGGCCACGCGCGTCGGCCTGGGCGGCGTGAGCATCGGCCAGCTGGCCAGCGACCTGGGCCTCTCCAAGAGCGGCCTGTTCGCGCACTTCCAGTCCAAGGAGGCCCTGCAGCTCCAGGTGCTGGAGCTGGCCTCGAGCCGCTTCGTCGACACCGTGCTGCGCCCCTCGCTGGCCGCGCCCCGGGGCGAGCCGCGGCTGCGCGAGATGATGGAGCGGTGGCGCGACTGGTCGCACCTGCACTCGCTCCCCGGCGGCTGCCTCTTCGTGGCCGCGGCCATCGAGCTGGACGACCAGCCGGGGCCGACGCGCGACCGGCTGGTCTCCCTCCAGAAGGACTGGCTGGACGCGCTGGCCCACGCGGTGCGGGTGGCGATCGACGAGGGGCACTTCCGCCCGGACGTGGACCCGATGCAGTTCGCGCACGACCTGAACGCGATCGCGCTCGGCTACCACTGGTCCTCCCGCCTCATGCGCGACCCGCGCGCCGAGGAGCGCGCCATCAGCGCGTTCGAGGCGCTGTGCGCGGCCGCGCGCACGCCTTCCTCGCAGGCCCGCCGCACGAAGCACTCGCGCGCCCGCGCGTCCTGACCGCAGTGGCGATCCGCACCGAGGGGGTTCGATCTGTTCGATGAAAAAGCACGATCGTTCGATCGTCAGGGGGCCAGGAGAAGGACCATGAACGCAGAACGCGCGGTGCGCGCCGCATTCGAGATGCTGGACCGCGGGGCGCCGGGGCTGGCCGCCCGGCTGGCACAGAGGATGTTCTTCACGCCGCCGCGCACGCGGCGCTCTCCGCGCATCGAGGCCCTGCTCGCCACCGCGCGCCGCCGCGACGTCGACGCGGACGGCACGCGCATCGCGGCCTGGGCCTGGGGCGAGGGCCCGACCGTGTACCTGGTGCACGGCTGGGCGGGCCTGGGCGGACAGCTGGGAGCGTTCGTGCGGCCGCTCGTCGAGCAGGGCTTCCAGGTGGTGACGTTCGACGGCCCTGCGCACGGCCGCTCGTCGGGCCGGCGCGCGTCCATCGTGCACTTCGCACGCGCTCTCTCCGCGGTCGGGAAGGTCTTCGGGCCCGGCCACGGCCTGATCGCCCACTCGCTGGGCGGGCCCGCCGCCGCCTTCGCGATGAGCCGAGGCTTCCCCGTCGAGCGCGCGGTGTTCGTCGCGCCGCCGGCCGACCCGGGCGACTGGTCCATGCAGTTCGCGCGCCGCCTGGGCCTGTCGCCGCGTGTCATGGCGGCGATGCGCGTACGCAGCGAGCGCTGGCTCGGCGTCTCCTGGGGCGACGTCTCGCTGACGGGCCTGGCGGTGGGACAATCCGCGCCCCTGCTGGTCATCCACGACCAGGACGATCGCGACGTTCCCCTGCGCCACGGCGCGGCCGTCGCCGCCAGCTGGCCGGGGGCACGGCTGGTCGAGACCACCGGCCTGGGGCACAACCGCATCCTTCGGGACGCCGGCGTGGTGGCGCAGGCGGTTTCGTTCATCGCGTGCGCGCCCACCCGGGTGGGCGCCGGGCAGGCGCCTGTCCACTGCCTGACGGGCCTGGCCTCGCTCGAGCGCTACCTCGACGACCGCGAGTCGCGCTGGGCCCTGCTGGCCGGGGAGTCGACGGCGCAGTACGCGATGTAACGCCGCGCTTGAGGTCCGCTCCCTCCGGACGCAGAATCGTCCGGGGGGGAGGAGGAGCCCATGTCGCGCCGCGCGTTCACCCGGGGAGCCCTCGCCACTGCGGTCGCCGCGGCCGTCCCGGCTCGCACGGGAGCGGCAGCCCCGGCGCCGGCCGCAGCGGACGCGCTCGACGAAGCGCTCGAGATGCTGTCGCGGAGCGGGTTCGAGTACCACGGAGGCCTTGCGAACCACGGCCCCATGGCGGCGGAAGCGCTGGTCGAGCTCGGGCGTCCCGCGGCGGTGCGTCACTGGGTCGAGGGCTACAGGCGCAACCTGCAGGAGCGCGGCTCGCCTCGCGAGCACCTCGCGCCCCGCGACTGGCGCGACGCGCTGGGCGACTTCCGCCGCGCCCCCGACTGGGGGCAGATGTTCGAGCGCGAACTGATGGAGGGTCCCTGGCCCGCCGTCCTCGATCGCTGGACCGAGCGCCTCGCGCCGGGCCTCGTCGGTGCGGCCACGCACGGGCTCATCCGCACCGGCCATGCCGCGCGCGCGCTCGCGGCACGCGATACGGCCGAGCGGCGGCGTGAGCTGGCCCAGGGTCTGGCGTACTGGGCGGCCCGTTTCCAGGCGCTGCCGGAGGATCGCCGCCGGGCGGGCACCGAGCGGCCCGCGGCCGCCCTGGCCCGGGTCGAGCGGCTTCCCGTCGAGCAGCGGAGACGGCCCGGGCTCATCGCGGACAGCCTGCGGGCCCTCGACGGCTGGGCGCCGTTCCGGCCGGTGGCCGACCTCGCCGACACGTCGATCGATCCTTCCGAGTTCCTGGCCGACCTGACCGCCCGCTTCGCGCAGGTGTACTTGGAGGAGGCGAACGACTTCGGCCGCGTGATCGGCTTCATCCACTCCGTCACCGGCCCCAGCGCCGTGCGCCTGATCCTTCCCCACCTGGGCCCGTCCGCGTCACGCGCGTTGCTGCGCTACGCGTGGCAAGCCGCGGCAGGCCTCTACGCGGCGCTCTCGCGTGCGGGGCAGGCGGCTCCGGTGCCCGCGGTCGCGGACACCTGGGATGCGCTGGTGGACCGGGCGGTCGAGGCCGGGGACGAGCACGCGATCAAGTTCGCGGAGGCCTGCCGGCGCGAGGACGCCGTCCGGCCGGCCGCCATCTACAGGCACGCGGCACGCGACGCGGCCGATCGGCTCCGGCGAGCGTGAGCGGCCTCCGGCCGTACGACGCGCTCCTGCTCGTCTCGTTCGGAGGACCCGAGGGGATGGACGACGTGCGTCCGTTCCTGGCCAACGTCCTGCGCGGCCGGCCCGTCCCTCCCGAGCGCGTCGAGGAGGTCGTTCGCCACTACGAGCGCTTCGGCGGGGTGAGCCCCATCAACGGCCAGAACCGCGCGCTGCTCGCGGCGCTGCGCGCGCGCCTGGAGGACGCCGGGCCGCGCGGCCTGCCCGTCTACTGGGGCAACCGGAACTGGACGCCGTACCTGGCCGACACCGTGCGTGAGATGCAGCGCGACGGGGTGCGGCGGGCGCTGGCGTTCGTGACCTCCGCCTTCAGCTCGTACTCGGGCTGCCGGCAGTACCTGGAGGACCTCGAGCGCGCGCGCGCCGAAGCCGGGCCGGAGGCGCCCGTCATCGAGAAGCTGCGGCCCTTCTACAACCACCCGCGCTTCATCGCGGCCAACGTGGACCACGTGCGGGCCGGGCTCGAGAGGGCGGGCTCGTCCGCTCGAATCGTCTTCACGGCGCACAGCATCCCGGTCGCGATGGCGTCCGGCTGCGACTACGAGGCGCAGCTGCGCGAGGCGGGCGCGCTGGTGGCGCACGCGGTCGGGCACGAGCGGTGGGATCTCGTCTACCAGAGCCGCAGCGGTCCGCCCAGCCAGCCCTGGCTCGAGCCCGACATCCTGGCCCACCTCGACGCGATGGCGCGCGAAGGCGTGCGCGACGTCGTCGTCTCCCCCATCGGCTTCGTCTCCGACCACCTCGAGGTCCTGTACGACCTCGACACCGAGGCGCAGGACCGCGCGCGGGCGCTCGGGCTGCGTCTGGTGCGCGTCCCGACCGTGTCGAACCACCCCGGCTACGTCGAGATGGTGCGCGAGCTGATCGTCGAGCGCATGGAGGGGCCGCTGCGGGCCACGGTCGGCCCCAGCCCCGCCTGGCCCGACGCCTGCGCGTCGGGCTGCTGCCCGCGCGTGCGGCCGTAGGCCGTCAGCGTGCCCCTGCGGTCTCCAGCTTCTTCGCCACGTCCTCGTGCTTGCCGTCCCGGGCGAGCTGCAGCGCGGTCTTGCCCCTGCGGTCCTGCACGTTGAGGTCGGGCTTGCCCCAGAAGAGGATCGCGTCGACCGTGGACTGGTAGCCGTGGTCGGCCGCGCGCATGAGCGCCGTGCGCCCGGAGTCGTCCTGGAGGTTGGCGTTCGCGTTGCCGTGCATCAGCAGGTCCGTGACCACGCTCCCGTCGGTGCACTCGGCGCCGTAGATGAGGGCCGTGCGCCCGTCGTTCGATCGCTGGTTGACGCGCGCCCCCCCGGAGCGCAGCTTGCCGACCGCTCCCGACTTGCAGGCCTTCGCCGCCAGCATGAGCGGCGTCATCCGCTCGTAGCCGAACTCGCGGTTGGGATCGGCGTCCGAGTCCAGGAGCAGGTCGATGGCGTTCTCCTTGCCGGCCTCGGCCGCGAGGGCCAGCGCGGTCCGGCCGCCGCCGCCCGTCTCCTCGACGTTCACGCCTGCCTTGATCAGGGCCTTCATGAGCTCGGTCGCATCGGAGCTGGCAGCCAGCATCAGCGGCGTGCTGCCCGAGCCGTCGCGCGCGTCGATGTCGGCTCCCGCGTCGATGAGGGCCAGGGCCAGCCGAGCGTGCCCGTTGCCGGCCGCCAGCAGCAGGGGCGTCGCGCCCCGCTCGATGCGGGCCTCCAGGTTGGCCTTGGCCCCGATCAGCTCCAGCGCGACCGAGCTGCGTCCCTTCTGCGCGGCCTCCAGCAGGGCCGTCCAGCCGTCGTCGTCGACCGCGTCCACTTCGGCCCCGTTCTTGAGGAGGAGCGCGACCAGCGGCGCGTCGTCCTTCTTCGACGCCTCCATGAGCGCGGTATTGCCCTCCTTGTCCGCGACGTTCACGTCCGCCCTGGCCTCGACGAGCGCGCGGGCCACGTCCCCCTTGCCGCGCTTGCACGCCTCGACCAGCGCGGTGCGCGCGTCCTTGTCCGCCACGTCGGGCGCGGCCCCGGCCGCCAGCAGGGCCTTGACCGCCGGCAGCTTGCCCTCGCGGGTGGCCTCGATGAGCGGCGTGCGTCCGTCCTTGTTGCGCGCGTTCACGTTGGCGCCGGCGCCGACGAGCGCCTCGATCTTCGCGACGTCGCCCTTCTTCGCGGCCTTCAGCAGCTCCTCGTCCGCCTTCGCGGACTGCGCGCGCGAGGTGCCGGCGACACCGATCAGGCAGCCCAGGACCAGCCCGGCCGCACGCCCCCTCATGAGTCCTCCCCTTCCTCGATGACGGAAGTCACTTCGGCAGCGGCGTGCGCAGCACGACCGGACCCGCCAGCCGGGTCTCGTCGAGGGTGCCGTCACGCCGGAAATGTGCGTACTGGCTGTTGGCCACGAAGTACAGGTCCGGGCCGACCACCACCCCCAGGGTGGGCTCGTCGAACACGCGGTGCCCGCGCTCGAGCGTTCGCGCCTCCGCGACCGCCGCGCCGGCGGCGTCGAGCCGCAGGCCGACCACGCGGTGCGGGTTGATGCCGTTCTGGATGCCGACCAGCCAGCTCCCCGCCAGCACGAGCCCGTCGATGCCCGTGACCGCGACCGTGTCGGGCACCCCGACCCACGTGACGGACCCGTCCGCCACGCCGACGCGCGCGATGCCTCGCGCGTAGTCCGCGACGTAGAGCGTGCGGCCGTCGGGCGTGAGCGCCATGCCCTGCGCCGAACGCAGCAGGCCCTTCTCCACGAGCGTCCGGAAGGACCCGCTTCCGGGGGCGAGCACGTGGACGCGCCCGTTCTCGGGATCCGCGGCGTACACGGTCCCGTCGCCCGCGACCGTGAGGTCCGCGACCATGCCGCCCTCGGGCGCCAGGACGGTCCGGCGCTGGCGGCGGGTGTCCACGTCGTACTCCGCGAGGAACGCGCGCCCCTCGGGCTCGCCCGGCTTGAAGCCCGCCATCTGGGCCGTGGCCCGGGAGGAGACCCACAGCGCGCGGCGCGGCGCGTCCACCGCGACCGCGAGCGCGGCCTGGAGGGAGTCCTGACCCTCGGCGACGAAGTCGGACGCCTGGCCGTCCGGCGTCACCCGGACGATCTTGCGGTGCCTCACGCTGGTCACGAAGAACGCCCCCGTCTTCGGGTCGTACGCGACGCCTTCCGGGATCAGGTCCTTCTGATCGATCGAGAAGGCCGGCTTCGCCTGCCCCACGGGGGTCGAGAGCGCATCCATCCGGCGCTGGACCTCCGCAAAGTCCTCCCGCTCGCGCAGGGCCGCGAGGTCGTCGTCTCCCGCGAGGTCGAACGCCACCTCCTGGGCGGCCAGGCGCTCCAGGATGCGCATCGCGGCGGCGGGCTCGCCGATGAGCGCGTGCGCGCACGCGAGGTTGTAGCGGGCGCGCGTGCTCCAGGGCACGAGCTCGGCCAACGCCTGGCTGTGCTTCAGGAAGCCCGCGTGGTCCTTCGCGCGGTAGGCCGCGGTGGCCTGGTCGTTGAGGGCCCGGACGGGATCGTCCTGGGCCGAGGCCACGGCCGCCGCCAGGCACAGCACCGCACCGCTCGCCGCTCGCCGCCAGGATGTCATTCGTGACCTCTCCCGATACCCCGCGCGGGATTGTACGGCCGGCGTGTCAGGAACGAGCGCGGCGCGCCGGGTGTGTTACCAGCCGCTCCCGGAAGTCGGGCGGGTAGGGGCTCGTGATCGCGAGGGGCGCCCCGCTCACGGGGTGGACCAGCTCGAGCCGGTGCGCATGGAGCAGGACCCGGGGCACGTTCCGATCTCGCGGGGCGCCGTAGCGCGCGTCGCCCAGGATCGGCAGCCCGCCCTCCGCGAGCTGGATCCGGATCTGGTGCTTGCGGCCCGTGGACGGGCGCGCCTCGACCAGCAGCGCGTGCGGCAGGGTCCGCAAGAGGTGGAACGACGTGTCCGCCCGCGGCCCGTCACCCCCCAGCGGGCCGCTCACCCGCCATCGCTCGGGGACACGGCGGGCGGGACGCGCGCAGAGCGCGTGGTAGGTCTTGGCCACGCCGACGCCCGTCGCGAACGCTCGCGCCAGCGGCGCGTTGGCTGCGGGGTCGAGCGTGAACAGCACGACGCCCGAGGTCTCCCGGTCCAGCCGCTGATGGAGGCCCAGGTACGCCTCCCCGCCGCGCAAAGACAGCTGCGCCTTCACGAGGTCGTAGAGGTTCGGCCGCGCGGCGTCCGCGGTCGCGTGCATCGGCAGTCCGGACGGCTTGTCCACCGCCAGCAGGAAGGGGTCGCGATACAGGAAGCGCTCCGGTCCGAAGCGGAGGGCGGTCTCTCGCTCCGCGGGTGCGGGCCCCAGCCGGTCGGGGTCGACCAGGACCTCGATGCGGGTGCCGGCTCGGACCGGCCCGCCTGGCCTCCGCAGCGGCTGGCCCGCGACCCGGACCGCGCCCGCCATCACCAGCCGGCGCACGGCCGCGCGCGACACCGGTCGTTCGAGGGCCGCCGCGACCCAGGCCTCGACCAGTCGATCCAGCCTCAGGCCTGCCTCGTCCGCCGACACCGTCCGCCCGATGCGTCGCGTGGACGCGGCCCTTCCCATGGCGGCGGCAGCATACAGCGGGGGTGCCCCGGCTTCGCTAGAATGGCAGGAGATGGCCGAGCGTGACGGAAAGACCGACGGACAGGTCCTGGAGAAGACGCGGACGCGGACGAAGAAGCCCCAGCTCTTCCGCGTCATCCTGCACAACGACGACTACACGACGATGCAGTTCGTGATCGAGGTGCTGGAGGGCATCTTCCACAAGTCGCCGGCCGAGGCGCACCGGATCATGATGCACGTGCACACCCAGGGGCACGGCGTGTGCGGCGCGTACCCCTACGAAGTGGCCGAGACCAAGGTGGGCCAGGTGCACGAAAACGCCCGGTCCCAGGGCTTCCCCCTGCGGGCCAGCCTGGAAGAGGAGTAGCGGCGAAGCGATGTTCAGCGTGGCACTGGAGATGGTCCTGAGCGTGGCCTTCCGCGAGGCGCTCTCGCGGCGGCATGCGCACCTCACGCTGGAGCACCTGCTCTACGCGCTCGCGCACGATCCGGGCGGCGAGGAGATCCTGCAGGCGGTGGGCGTGAGCCTGCCCCGCCTGCGCGCCGAGCTGAAGCGGTTCCTGGAGGAGCACGTCGAGCAGCTGCCCAAGGGCGCGGACACCGAGCCCACGCAGACGCTCGCGTTCCGCCGGGTCCTGCAGACGGTCGTGCTGCACGCGCAGAGCGCCGGGCGCGAGGAGGCGAGCGTCGGCGACGTGCTGGCCGCCGTGCTCCAGCAGCCCAAGTCCCAGGCGGCGCAGCTGCTGGGAGCCCAGGGCGTGACGCGGCTCGACGTCCTCAACTTCATCTCGCACGGCGTGAGCAAGGTCCCGCGCGCCAACCCGGCCGACCCCGTCCCGGCCGGCGAGGGCGGGGACGACGAGTCGGGTGACCGGCCGCGCGACGCGCTGGCCGCGTACACGATCAACCTCACGGAAGCGGCGCGTTCGGGCAAGCTCGACCCGCTGGTGGGACGGACGGCGGAGCTGGAGCGGGCGCTCGAGGTGCTCTGCCGGCGCCGCAAGAACAACCCGGTGTTCGTGGGTGAAGCCGGCGTCGGCAAGACCGCGCTGGTCGAGGGTCTGGCGCAGCGCCTGCTGGCCGAGGACGTGCCGGAGCTGCTGAAGGACGCCGAGGTGTTCAGCCTCGACTCGGGCGCGCTGCTGGCCGGCACGCGCTTCCGTGGCGACTTCGAGGAGCGCTTCAAGGAGCTGATGGCGGCCCTCTCGCAGCGCCCCAAGCCGATCCTGTTCATCGACGAGCTGCACACGATGGTCGGGGCCGGCGCCACCACCGGCGGCACCATGGACCTCGCGAACCTGGTCAAGCCGATCCTGTCCGAGGGCTCCATCCGCCTGATGGGCTCGACCACGTTCGAGGAGTTCAAGCACATCGAGAAGGACCGCGCGCTCCACCGCCGCCTCCAGAAGATCGCGGTCGAGGAGCCGTCGTTCGAGGACACGGTCCGCATCCTCCAGGGGCTGCAGAGCCGGTACGAGAAGCACCACGACGTCCGCTACACCGAAGCGGCGCTGCAGACCGCCGTCCGGCTGGCGCAGCGGCACCTGCGCGAGCACCGGCTCCCCGACAGCGCGGTCGACGTGATGGACGAGGCGGGCGCTGCCGCGCGCCTGCGCTCCAAGGAGCCGGCGATCGTCGTGGACACGCCCGAGATCGAGCGGGTGGTCGCGCGCATGGCCCGCATCCCGGAGAAGCAGGCGACCGTGAACGAGAAGGAGCGCCTGCGCACGCTGGAGGACGCGCTGGGCCGCGTGGTCTTCGGCCAGCTGGAGGCGGTGCGGCTGGTGACGCGCGCGATCAAGCGGTCGCGGGCTGGCCTGGCCGTCGGCGAGCGCCCCGCCGGCTGCTTCCTCTTCACCGGCCCCACCGGCGTCGGCAAGACCGAGCTGGCCAAGCAGCTCGCGCGTCACCTGGGCAACGAGTTCCACCGCTTCGACATGAGCGAGTACATGGAGAAGCACGCGGTGTCGCGCCTCATCGGCGCGCCTCCCGGCTACGTCGGCTTCGAGCAGGGCGGGCTGCTGGTCGACGCCGTGCGCAAGAACCCCTACAGCGTGGTGCTGCTGGACGAGATCGAGAAGGCGCACATCGACTTCTTCAACATCCTCCTGCAGGTCATGGACCACGCCACGCTGACGGACAACACGGGCCGCAAGGCGGACTTCCGCCAGGTGATCCTGATCATGACCTCGAACGCGGGCTCGCGCGAGATGAGCGCGCGCTCGATCGGCTTCGGCGGCGACCCTTCCCGCGACGCGAAGAGCCGGGGCAAGCAGGCGATCGAGAAGCTGTTCAGCCCCGAGTTCCGCAACCGCCTGGACGCGATCGTGACCTTCGGCGCGCTCACGCCGGAGGTGATGGAGACCATCGTGGAGAAGTTCGTGCTGGAGCTGGAGGCGCAGCTGCGCGAGCGCCGGGTGGCCATCACGCTCACGCCCGCGGCCCGCGCGTACCTGGCCCGCAAGGGCTACGACCCGGTCTACGGCGCACGCCCGCTGGCCCGGCTCATCCAGTCCGAGGTGCGCGACCCGCTGACGGACGAGGTCCTGTTCGGCCGCCTCGAGAACGGCGGCACGGTCACGATCGGAGCGACAGAGACAGCGCTCACCTTCGAGGTGGACGCGGCGCCGCCGGAGCCCGCCGAGCCGCCGGCCGGCGCGCCGGCGGCTTGACCCGGGAGCCGTCCGCCCGGGCGGCGATGCCCATCTACCGGCTCGACGAGCGGCTGCTGTTCCCGCCGGCCGAGGAGGCCGAGGACGGCCTGCTGGCGGTGGGAGGGGACCTCCGCCCCGAGCGGCTGCTGCTCGCCTACTCGCAGGGCATCTTCCCCTGGTACGAGCAGGGCCAGCCCATCCTGTGGCACTCCCCGGATCCGCGCATGGTCCTGCTCGCGTCCGCGCTGCACGTCCCGCGCAGCCTGGGCAAGACTCTCCGTCGCGGGACGTACACGTTCACCCTCGACACCGCGTTCGACGACGTGATCGCGGCCTGCGCGTCCGCGCACCGCCCCGGGCAGCGGACGACCTGGATCACCCCGGCCATGCGCAAGGCCTACGGCGCACTGCATGGCCGCGGCCTCGCCCACTCGGTCGAGGCCTGGCGCGGCGGGAAGCTGGCGGGCGGGCTCTACGGCGTCTCGCTCGGCGCCGCCTTCTTCGGCGAGTCGATGTTCACGCGCGAGCCGGACGCGTCCAAGGCGGCCTTCGTCACGCTCGTCGGCCAGCTCGTGCGCTGGGGCATCGAGCTGATCGACAGCCAGGTCTACACGGAGCACCTGGCCCGCTTCGGGGCGGAGGAGTGGACCCGACGGCGCTACCTGCGCACGCTGGCCAAGGCGCTCGAGGCGCCCACGCGGCCGGGTCCCTGGCGGTTCGAGGCCAACGCCTAGGAGCGGACCTCCCAGCTCCCGTCCGCGCGCAGCAGCTCGCACGGACGATAGCCCGCCTTGTACTCCATCGTCCTGGCGCCGGCCACGTAGTACCCGAGGTAGACGTACGCCATCCCTCGCCTTCGCGCCTCGCGCAGGAGCCACAACACGTTGAACGTGCCCAGCCCGCGAACGGGAAGGTCGGCCGCGAAGTAGCAGTAGACGGCGGACAGCGCGCGTGGCTCCACGTCCGCGATGCCCACCGCGACGAGCCGGCCGTCCAACCGATAGCAGACCTCGAGCGTCTCGATGCCGGAGACGTAGAGGAAGCCCTCCAGCTCTTCGCGCGATCCGCTCATCTGCCCGTCGTGGCGCTCCCGCAGGTAGAGCTCGTACAACGCGAGCTTCTCGTCGGTGAGCCGCGGAGGGCCCGTCGCGATCTCGAGGTCGCGATTCGTGGCCAGGCAGCGGCGTTGCGACCGCGAGGGCGCGAACGTCGCCACCGGAACCCGCAGCTGCCGGCACTCCGCGCAGGCGTCGCAGGCCGGCCGGTACACGAGCGGGCCCAGGCGGCGGAAGTTGAGGTCCATGAGGCCGCTGTAGAGGCCCGGCGGGCACGTCGTCGCCAGCAGCGTCTGGTGGCGCGCCTGCCGGCCGTCGAGGTACGGGCACGGGAACCCGGGACCGGGAGCGGGCCGCCGGCGCAGCGATCGGCGCAGGTGCTCGCGCTGGCGGTCGGTCCAGTCCGACCGCTCCGCGTCCGCGCTCACGAGGCTCGTGCGCGCCGCGACGGTGCGACGTCCGCGTACACGGCATGCAGGCGGGCCATGAGCGGCTCGCGCTCGAATCCGGCCGGTGCTTCCGCGCGGCATCCGGCCAGCGCGCGGATGGCGCGCGCCAGCGCGGGCACGTCGCCCCACGACACGAGCCCGTCGCCGGGATGCCACTCGCGCACTCCCCCGCTGTCCCACGCGGCCACCGGCACGCCGCTCGCGAGCGCTTCGAGCCCCGCGATGCCGAACGGCTCCTGCCAGCGCGAGGCCATGACCAGCACACGCGCGTGCGCATGCAGCGCGGCCAGCCCGTCGCGGCCCACCCAGCCGACCACGCGCGCGCCCAGACGCTCGAGCTCCGGCCGCAGCGGGCCCGCGCCGGCGACGACGAGCGGAAGGTCCACGCCCGACTCGCGCCAGGCACGGGCGGCTTCGAGCGGGCCCTTGCCCGCGACCAGGCGGCCCACGAACAGCACGCAGCCGGGCCCGTCCGGCGCGACTCGCGGAAGGCTCCGCACGAACGGTGCGACGACAGTCACGCGCGCGCCCTCCAGGCCCGCCGCCACCAGCTCGTCGCGCATGTACCGCGAGAGCACGACGACGCGCAGCCCCGCGAGCGCCTCGAACCGCTCGCGGGTGACGCCCCGGATCTCCTCGAAGTAGGACGCGTCCTCGAAGCACGTCGCGCAGGCCTCGGGCGACGGCGCGACGCGGCAGACCTCGCCTGTGAGCGTCCACTTGCCGCGCCCGGGGCAGAAGTAGCGATGGTCCTGCACCGTGATCACGGCGTCGTGTCCGCTCGCCCAGCGCAGCACCGCCGGGTTGACCACGGTGTGCAGGTGGATCACCTCGGGCTCCAGCTCGTCAGCGAGCGCATCGAGCTCGACGGATACGCTCGTCCGCGCGTCGAGCCCCGGGACCGTGCGCACCGGGCAGGGGGATGCGATTCCCTCTTCGGCCCCTCCGACCGCGAGCGTGACCTCGTGCTCCTGCTCGACCTGCGCTTCCACCACGCCGAGCAGGTGCTGGTACGCGCCGCCGCGGGCGCTGAGGCGGTCGCCCAGGTGCAGGATGCGCATCGCGACCATGATGCCATGCGCGGCGGCCCGTTCGCGGATAATCCGCCCATGCCCGAGGCGCCGCGGACCGAGGCGACGGTCGTGATCGAGGAGGGGCGCCGTCTCTCGGAGTCGCTCATCTGGCGGCTGCAGCGCGGCTTCTACGCGCGCGCGGGGCTGGCCGCCTGGAAGCCGAAGGCGGTCCCGTTCTACATCACCAGCAACGCGTTCACGGCGCGCGCCTACGCGCGCACCGTGGCCGGGTTCCTGCGCGACCTGGTGGCCGCCGGGCAGGTCGACCGCACGGCGCCGGTCCACCTGGTCGAGCTGGCGGCGGGCTCGGGCCAGTTCGCCTGCTTCTTCCTCCGCCGGCTGGCCGAGATCCAGGAGGAGGTGCCGTCCCTCGCCGGCCTGGACCTCCGCTACGTCATGACCGACTTCGCGGAGAGCAACGTCGCGGCGTGGGAGGCGCACGAGAGGCTGGCTCCGTTCCAGGACCAGGGGCGGCTCGACTTCGCGCTGTTCGACCTGGAGCGCGACCGCGAGCTGCGGCTGCGCCGCGCCGGGGTCACGCTGTCGGCGGGATCCGTGGCCAACCCGATGGTGCTCCTCGCGAACTACGCGTTCGACTCGACCACCCAGGACGCCTTCCAGGTGCAGGACGGCGTCCTCCACGAGCGGCTGGCGCGCGTGCTCTCGACCCAGGAGGAGCGGGACCTGGACGATCCCGGCCTGCTCCAGCGCATCCAGGTGCGCTACGACCTGGCGCCGGTGGACGAGACCAAGCGCTACGAGGACCCGCGCCTGCGCTCCCTGCTCGAGGGATACCGGCGCGACTACGCGGAAGCCTCGTTCCTCCTCCCGCTGGGCGCGTTCCGCTGCGTGCGCACCTTCGAGGCCCTGTGCGGCGGGCGGCTCCTGCTGCTGACCGGGGACAAGGCGATCACGCGCGACGACGAGATCGAGCACGCGAAGGACCCGACGTTCTACATCCACGCGGGCGGCGCGTTCTCGTTCCTGGCCAACCTGCACGCGCTCGCACGCGGCTTCGAGCAGGCCGGCGGCACCGCCCTCGTGGTGGACCGCCGGGACCAGCGGCTGAAGGTGGCCGCCCTGCTCACGGCGTTCCCCGGCGTGGAGTGGGACGAGACGCGGCTCGCCTTCCGCCGCTCGCAGGAGGACTTCGGGCCCGCGGACTACCACGCGCTCGTGTTCGGGCTGCGCCAGCAGAACGCGACGATGCCGCTGCAGGTGATCCTCTCGCAGCTGCGCCTGGGTGGCTGGGACTACGAGCTCGTCTTCTCCTGGCGGGACCCGATCGTGAAGCTGGCGCCGCAGGCGCCGGCGTGGCAGCAGGCCGACCTGGCCGACGCGCTCGAGCGCGTGTGGGAGGAGTACTACCCGCTCCAGCGCGACCTGGCGTTCGAGCTGGCGCGCATCTTCGTCGTCCTCAAGCGACCCCAGCAGGCCCTGCGCTTCGCCCACGAGTCCCTGCGGACGCACGGCCCGCACGAGCTCACGTACCTTTCGATCGCCTACTCGTGCGTGCTGCTGGGCCGCCACGCCGAGGCCGTCTCCTGGCTCGACCGTGCGCTGGAGCTCACGCCCGACAACCCCGCGGTCGCCTCGCTGCGGGCGACCCTGCTCAAGGGCAGCGCGGGTTCCGGGCCGGACGCCTAGGGCTGTGGCTGGCGCAGCCGGCGCGAGATCCAGACCGTCCGGTGCGCTGCGGTCACGAACGTTCCGGCGGCGATGAGGGCCAGGATCCAGGTGGAGAGGCTCCCCAGCGGCAGGCCCCACCGCGCGGCCACCATGCGGTCCAGCCAGCAGGACAGGATGGTCAGCACCAGCCGCTCGGCGCGCTGCATGAGCCCTTCCTTGCAGAGCACGCCCAGCGACTCGCCGCGCGCGCGCGTGTAGCTCACGAGGAGCGAGCCGGCCATGGCGGCCGCGGCGATTGCGGAGCCGTACGGCGTCCGGCGCAGGAACACCGCGAAGCCGAGCAGCGCGAACACCTCGACGAAGCGGTCGAGCGTGCTGTCGATGAACTTGCCGTACTTCGAGTCGACCTTGGTGGCTCGCGCCACCCGGCCGTCCATGATGTCGCACACGCCGCCCGCCGCGATGGCCCAGCCGCCCGCTTCCAGGTGGCCCAGGGCGATCAGGACGCCGCTCACGGCCCCGCACACGAGGCCCGCGACGTTGAACACGTCCGGCCCCCAGCCCGCGCGCAGGGCCAGGCGGTCGAGCGGGCCCAGCACCCACATGAACCAGTGCACGAGGAAGTTGCCCGCTCCCAGGGCGAACTGCGCGCCCTTGCGCTCGGCGTCGGCGTCCACGCGGCGGCCGGCCACGGCGTAGGCGGCCATCGACACCAGGGCCAGCCCCAGCACGACCACGAACGCCAGCACGCTCCCCTGCATCAGCGGTCCTTGTGGCGGAAGTAGCGGAAGACGCGCGGCCACAGGAACAGGAGCGGAAGCCGCCGCTCCCGTGGCGTCAGCTCGATGTCCTGGCCGCTGTGGCGGCGGACCTTGCGCAGGATGAACTCCAGCCAGTCGTCGAAGGTCACGACGTACTTGGCCCAGCGTGCGGTCGCACGCACCTTGGACCACTTGAAGTAGAACGCGAGCCGCAGCCGCTCGAGCCGCCCGGCCGGCTCCGCCACGGCGAAGACGCCCGGCTCCACCTCCCGCAGCGCTCCGCTCGCGCACAGCTCGCGCAGCAGGACGCCGTAGACCGGCCGCAGGTAGTCCTGCTGCGCCTCGAACAGCGCGCGGGTGCGGTCGCTCGACTCGGGGCGGAACTCCGCGGCGAAGGAGACCCGCAGCATCGTCCGGCAGTACTCTTCCACGTCGAAGCGCGCGGGCAGCCACGGCCGCGCCCACTCGTACGTGAGGGCGTGCGCGCCGGCCAGGGCGTCCACCACCTCCTCGCGCGCGGCCTGCTCCGGGGCCGCCGCGATCTCGGTCTGCTGGCACAGCCGGCCCAGGAAGAAGTGGTCGTGCCGCCGGCGCGACGTCTCGCGCAGGAACGCGGACAGCGACACCACCGCGCACTTGGCCCGCGCACCGCGCCCGTCCGGCAGCGTCATCGTGATCCCGATCTGGTTGGGCGGCAGAGGCGCGTTCAGCGCGGCGACCAGCCACGCGGGGCGCCGGAGCGCGCCGTGGGCGCGCAGCGACGCGTAGAAGGGGCCGTACCCGCGCACGATCACGAAGAAGTCGTACGCGCTCCAGGCGTCCGGACTGGCGCGCGACTTGCGCGAGCCGAAGAACACGACCGCCGCCACCGACCCGCCGCCGCGCTGGCACAGGCCTGCCGCCAGCTCCGCCGCGTCGCCCCTGGGCGTTCCGCACACCCGCTGGCGCACGGCCTCGCGCAGGGCGTCAAGCGGCGCCATCGGCCCTCATCCGCGAGAGGTGCTCCTGGATGCGCGCGCGCAGCTCCTGCACGAACGCGGGCACGTCCTCTTCGCGCGCCGGAGGCGCGACGGTGCCGAGCGCGTCGGTGCGCACTGTCAGCCCATGCACGTTGAACACGAAGTCCACCAGCCGGCGCGTCTTCCAGCCTCCGTCGGTCACCACGATCTGTACGGGCATGGGGTGGGCCCCCAGCGTGGCCTGCGCTCCGCCCGTCTTGAACGGCTGGACCTCGCCGTCCTTGCTGCGGTGTCCCTCCGGGAACAGTATCAGGCCGTGGCGCTGCCGCGGCGCCGCCTCGCGCACGGCGGCCAGCGATCCGCGCGGGTCGCGCTTGGGGTCCACGATGGGCCCGCCCAGCATGCGCACGCAGGGCGACACCGCGGGGATGAACCGCGCGTAGCGCGAGCGCGTGACGAACGCGGGCACGTACGGCTCCGACATCATGGTGAGGCTCAGGATGTCGACGAGCGACTGGTGGTTCATGACGATCAGGACGGGCGACTCGGTGCGGATGACGCCTGTGCGCACGAAATGGGCGCCCCCCAGGCGCAGCAGGTGCAGGAGGCCGCCCGCCATGATCTTCATGTAGCGCGAGAGGTAGGCGCGCTGTCGCGAGGGCCGCAGCAGCGCGGCGGGCCGCAGCCACAGGTACATCATCAAGGGGCCTGGGATGACGAGGTAGATGAGGACCGCCAGGACCGACAGGACGCTCCTGAGCGCTCGGAGGAGGGCCACGCCGCTCCCCGCTAGGCGCCGGCGGACGCCGGCACCAGGACGCGCAGCGCGCGCGGCAGCGTCTCGATCTCGAGCTCGGCGCTCTGGGCCTGGTTCCACTCGCCGTCCGTCTCGTAGGCCGGCGGGCGGTCGAAGCGGAGGCGGAACGACGTCCCGGCGAAGCTGGCGACGCTCGCGGCGCGCGCGTGCGTGCCGCGCAGCAGGCGCACCAGCAGCTCCACGCGCCCGGGCAGGCGAGCGTTGCCGAACGAGCTCACGTCCAGCCTCCCGTCGCCCAGGTCGGCCCCGGGCGCGATCTTGAAGCCGCCGCCGAAGACGCGGCCGTTCGCGAGGATCAGCATCAGCAGGTCCCGCCTGCCCTGGCTCACGCCGTCCGCCTCGACCTCGACCGAGAAGCCCCGGTACGAGCCCAGCTGCTTGAGCGCGCAGTACAGGTACAGCAGCTCGCCCTGCAGCCACGTGACCCGCCAGGAGTCCTCGATGACCGCGATGTCGTAGCCGAAGCCGGCGCAGTTGAGGAAGTATCGTCCCTCGATGCGCCCGACGTCGATCGCGCGCACCACGCCGTCGTGCACGATGGCGGCGCAGGCCGCCACGTCCTTCGGGGGGATGCCGAGCGACTTGGCCAGGTCGCAGCCGGTGCCGCCCGGCACCAGCCCCAGGGCCACGGGCTGCCCCGAGCGCAGGACGCCGCGGGCCACGTTGCTCCACGTGCCGTCACCGCCCACCGCGACCACCTTGCGGAACCCGCTGGCCACGGCGCGCTCCGCCAGCTCCGCCTCGTGCCCGGCCTGCGCCGTGAGCGCGTGCTCGATGGTCGTGCCCGGACGCGCGAGCGCCTCCAGCACCGGCCGCACCAGGCGTGCGCCGCGCCCCTTCCCGGACCTGGGGTTGAAGACGACGAAGACCGGCTCGCCCAAGCGGACGGCCTTACGAGGCTGTCTCGAGCGTGACCAAAGGATCGAAGGTCTGCTGGCCGTCCCGCATCCACAGCTCGCGGAACGGGACCTCGTAGACCTCGGAGATCATCAGGTCCTTGTTGAAGGGATGGTCGAAGAGCTGGATGCGGCCCGTCTCCTCCTCGTGCTCGCTCTGGCTGCCTTCCATCACGATGTTGGCCAGGAACGCGCCCTCCTCGTCCTTCATGAACGACTGGTAGAGGTGGCTCACGGGGTTCCAGGAGTGGTCGGAGATGGTCATCTCCGCGACGGGAGCGCCGCCCACGCCCACGCTGGCCGTGATGCGGCGGCCCTCGTGCGCGAAGGACATCTGGACGTCCTCCATCCAGTGCGGCAGGTGCCAGCGCTCGATGGCGTGCTCGCGCGCGGCCCTGGTGGTCGTCCCCACCAGGTAGGGGTAGAACGCGGACTTGGGCAGCCGCTCGCCCGGCTTCACCAGCGGGGCCACGATCACCGACATCACGACCTCGCCGTACGTGCCGACCATGCTCTCGGTGAAGTCGAACGCGGTCATCGAGAAGATGCTGGTGCCGTGGTGCAGCTCGACCGGCTCCAGGTGCGAGGGCAGGATGCGGCGCGCGTTTTCGGTCGGAAACTCGAAGAAGCCGCTGATGGCGTGCTTGTAGCCGTAGCGCGTCAGGTCCGACACACGCCCTCTTCGCGGAGCACGCCGGCGATCACCTGCGCGGCGCGCTCGAGCTGCCCCTCGGTGTGGGCGGCCGACACGGAAACGCGCAGCCGCGACTTGTGCTTGGGCACGGCGGGATACGTCACGGGCTGCAGGTACAGGCCGCGGTCCTGCACCTTCTCGGCGACCGCGAACACCTTGCTGTCGTTGTTCACCAGCACCGGCATCACCTGGGAGGTGGACTTGCCGATGTCGACGCCCTCCTCGGCGAAGCGGCGGCGGAGGTAGGCCACGTTGCTCCACAGCTTCGTGCGCAGCTGCGGCTCGTCCTCGACGATCTTCATCCCCGCGAGCAGGCCGGCCGCGACCGGCGGCGCCAGGTTGCAGGAGAAGAACCGCGAGCGCCCGAACGCGTTCACGTAGTCGATCAGGTCCTTCGAGCCGCAGACGAACCCGCCCTGGCCGCCCAGGCTCTTCGAGAACGTGCCCAGGTGGAAGTCCACTTCCTTGTCGAGGCCGAAGTGCTCGGCCACGCCGCGCCCGTTGGGCCCGAACAGGAAGGTGGAGTGCGCCTCGTCGATCAGGAGGCGCGCGCCATGGCGCTTCGCCACCTCGACGATCTCGGGCAGCACGCAGACGTCGCCGTCCATGGAGTAGACGCCCTCGACGACGACGAGCTTCTTGCCGCGGACGCCCTTGATCTTGCGCTCCAGGTCGAGCGGGTTGTTGTGGCGGAAGAACACCGTCTTCGACTTGGCCAGGATGGCGCCGTCCACGACCGAAGCGTGCGCGTACTGGTCGCAGAAGATGGTGTCGCCCGAGCGCATCAGCGCGGAGATGAAGCCGACGTTCGCGCTGTACCCGGTCGGGAAGACGATGGCCGCTTCCTTGTCCTTGAAATCCGCCACGGCCTTCGCCAGCTGGTTGTGGACCTCGAGCGTGCCCGAGAGGATCGGCGAGCCCGAGGCGCCGAGGCCGTACTGGCGCGTGGCCTCGATGGCCGCCTCCTTGACCTCTTCGCGCGTCGAGATGCCCAGGTAGTTGTAGGACGCGAGGTTCAACAGGTCCTGGACCTCGCCCGTCTTCCGGTTCCGGACGCGCACCTCGGTGGTGGGCGCGCTCTGCAGCGGCTCGGAGTACAGGTAGTACCCGGCCGGCAACGCCTCCTTGTACCAGGTACTGAACGGCTTCAGCAGGTTGACCGGGTCGTCCCCGGCGCCGTAGTAGAAGTTGCTGTAGTCGTAGTCCGAGAAGACGGATCTTTCGGGGTCCTGTTTGGGGGCCGCGCTCATATTCCAGTTCTCTCCCGTGGTCCCGACTGCCTCGGTCACCCTCTTGGCAGTGGGCGTGAGTTCCGAAAGGCGGTCCGGCGTAAACACGGAAGTGTAGCAGGGCGCGCCGCGATCTCAAAGCCCCATTGGTTGGGGCCTTGAGGGTCAGTGCCCCTGCGGGCTGGGCTGGAAGAGCTTCGCGCCGATCCGGCGGACGAGCCAGCCGGGCGTGAGGGGGACGAGCGCCGACAAGACGCGGTTGGAGAGCCCAGGCACCACGCGCAGGCTGCCGCGCTCGATCCCGCGTATGGACGCGGCCGCGACCGCGGCCGGTGTCATCGATCCCGTGCGGTTGAAGGGCACGCGGTCGGTGCCGGCGACTCCCTGGAACTCGGTGGCGGTGAGCCCAGGGCACAGCGCCTGGACGATCACCCCCGTGTCCTTGAGCTCCGTCGCCAGCGCCTCCGTGAGCGAGAGCAGGAACGCCTTGCTCGCACCGTACACCGCGAGGAACGGGACGGGCTGGAACGCCGACGTGGAGACGACGTTCACCACGACGCCCTGGCGCCTGGCGACCATGTCCGGAAGGAACAGACGCGTCATCATCATCGCGGCGCGCGCGTTGACGTCCAGGATGTTCTGGATCGCGGCCAGGGGCTCCTGCTCGAAGCGGCCGGTGTGCCCGAGGCCCGCGTTGTTCACGAGCACGTCGACCGCGAGGCCGCGGGCGCGGACCCCTTCGTACACGCGCTGGGGCCCCTCGGGCGCGGCCAGGTCCGCCGCCACCACCTGCACGTCCCCGCCCAGCTCGCTCGCCAGGGCGCGCAGGCGCTCCTCGCGGCGCGCGACCAGCACCAGCGCACATCCCCGTGCGTGGAGAGCCCGCGCGTAGGCCTCGCCGATGCCGCTGCTGGCCCCCGTGACCAGGGCCCGGCGGCCCGCGAGGCGGCTCACCCGGCGAGCACCTCGTCCTTGCGGCCCGCCGGCGCCGTGCCGACCGGCGCGGCCGCCTGCGCCTTCTGGGGGCTGCGCCAGTTGTCGAACAGCGCGACGCGCTGCGCGCAGTTGACCGTGCAGAAGGGCGCGCAGCTCTTCGGCGTGTCGTACTCGCGGCGCAGATCGCCCTTGGTGTAGGCCTCGAGCGGGATCCCCGGGCTGCCGCGCATCTGCGAGCAGTAGCTCACGAGCCCGGACTCGTCGACGTACAGGTAGCGCGAGCCCGCCCGGCAGCTCCAGCTGTTGGACCGCCCCGCCGCCAGGTTGTCCTGGAACCTCGCGTTGGCGCGCGTGTCGCCGCGGCTGCCGAACTGCTTCAGCCCCTCGTAGACCGCGAGCTCGCGTGCGGAGAGGGGCTTGAGCTGCCCGTGGCCGTCGTGGAGGATGCCGACGGAGCTGGTGAAGCCCAGCTCGCGCGCGCGGCGCGCCACCGCCAGCGCGTCCTCGGGGTGGCTGACGCCGGCGCCCACGACCGAGTTGATGTTGACGCCGAACAGCGCGAGCTCGGCCAGCCACTTGAGCTTGGGCTCCAGCAGGCGGAGGCTCTTGAGCGACACCTCGTCGGGCTCCACGTTGTCCACGCTGATCTGCAGGTAGTCCAGCCCGGACCGGTTGAGGCGCTCGATGCGCTCGGGCGAGAGGTGGTAGCCGTTGGTGATGATCGACGAGATCATGCGGCGCTCGCGCGCGTGGGCGATCATCGCGTCCAGCTCCGGGTGGAGCATCGGCTCCCCGCCGCTGAACGTGATCATGGACGTGCCGAGCGCGGCCAGCAGGTCCAGCCGGCGCAGGACCAGCGGCAGCGGCACCGGCTTCGACACCGCGTCGTACTCGTTGCAGTAGGTGCAGGACAGGTTGCAGCGGCGGATCGGCACCACGTGCGCCAGCAGCGGGTGACGCCGATCGAGGAAGGCCCACGCGACCTTGCCCGCGACGCGGGTCAGGCGCGACGCACGGCGCAGCAATCTCCGGTTCGTCAGCTTGGGTCCTCCACTTCGGGTGAGGTTTCGATGATATAGCACATGCCGCGCGCACGCCGCCGCGTCGCGAGTTCTTGACGCGGCAGACCCGGGGCGGCTATCGTCCGGCGTTTTGGGACGACGCCGCGGGGCGCGTCGGTCGACCGGAGGCACGAAGGCAGCGCATGGGACTGTTCGCGAAGCTGGTCGAGCGCATCTCGGACAACCCGGTGCTGTTCATCCTCTGCCGGCGCATCCTCGAGAACGACTTCAAGGCCATCCGCGCCCTGATCCGCCGCGACCTCAAGGTGCGCGCCGGGCTGCGCACGCTCGACCTCGGCTGCGGACCCGGCGCCTTCGCCCACATCTTCGAGGGCGACCCCTACGTCGGCGCCGATCTGAACGCCCGCTACATCGCGCACGCCCAGCGCAAGTGCCCGGGCACCTTCGTCGTGGGCGACGCGCGGAAGCTCGACCTGCCCGGCCGCTCGTTCGACCAGGTGCTCATCTTCGGGATGCTCCACCACCTCTCGGACGACGACGCGCGCGCGGTCCTGGGCGAGGTGGTGCGCCTGCTGGTCCCCGGCGGGCGCCTGCTCGTGATCGAGGACATCCCCGCCGTCTCGAAGCTCAACCTGATCGGCCACCTGATCCACAACGTCGAGAACGGCGAGCACATCCGGCCGACCGAGGAGTACCGCCGCCTCTACTCTGAGGCCGCGCGGGTCGAGCGCGAGGAGATCCTGCAGAGCGGGATCTGCGACTACTACGCCGCCGTGCTCGTGACGCCCACCAGCTGACGCCGTGACCGACGCGCCGAACCCGCCGGCCCGGCCGCTCCGCTCGTGGGCGGGCGCGGTGCTGCTGGTGGCCCTGGCGGCGCTGGCTCTCCCCCTCGCCGCGGCGCGAGTGGCGCGGCCGCTGCTCATCAACCTGGGGCCGAACGACGTCGACTACACGCACGGCTTCCGTGAGGACTGGGAGCGCGACGGTCGCACCCGCTTCCACTGGACCACGCTGGCCTCGACCCTCCGCCTGCCGCTCCGACTGGACGGCGACGGACACGTGCTGCGCATGCGCGTGCGCCGCCATTTCATTGAGCCAGCTCAGGTTACATTGATCGAATCCGGCCGCGTGTTCGCGCGGTTCGAGATCGCCGCCGACACCAAGGTTCCCTACCGGACCCTCGAGTTCCCACTCCCACGGCTCGATTCCCGCGGCCCGCTCGAGATCCAGATCCACTCCGCGTCCGAGAGCGAGCGCCCTCTCGGGCTCGCGATCGACTGGGTCGAGATCGTGCCGGCGTCTCCCTTCGCTCCGCTGCCCGCGACGCGCCTGGCGCTGCTCGCGTTCGCGCTCGCGGGGGCGCTCGCGGTCTGGGGCGCGGGTGGCGGACTGCGCTTCGGGGCGGCGGTGGGACTCCTGAGCGCGCTGGCGGGCGCCTGCGGCCTCGCGCTCGACGCGATCGCCACCGAACGTATCCTGCGCGAGGGATGCGTGGCGTACGTCGTCGTCGCCGCCCTCACCTGCGGCGTCCTCTCCTGGCCACGCGCGCGCCGCGTGATCTCGGTCGAGCGCGGTCCGTGGTCCGCCGCGCTCGCGACGCTCGTGCTGCTGGCGCTCGCGGTCCGCCTCGTGGTCGTCCTGCACCCCGGCTTCTACTACCCCGACGTCAAGGTGCACGCGCTCTTCGCCTGGCAGCTCGCGCGCCGGGGGCTCGTCGAGTTCCTCCGCGACTTCACTGCGAACCAGTACCGCTACAGCCTGGGCCTGCAGTTCGAGTCCGGGCACTGGTACGCCTTCCCCTATCCGCCCGCGTTCTACATCCTGACGTGGCCTCTCACCGCCTGGGCCCGCGTCCGTCCCGAGGTAGCGGTGTCGCTCGTCGCCGCCGTCGCGAACAGCCTGGAGGCGCTGGTCGTCTTCGCCATCGCGCGCCGGCTCCGTCGATCGGTCGCGGTCGCGCTCGCGGCCGCAGCGTGCCTGCCGCTGCTGCCGATCTTCCTCGTGCGCCTCAGCCTCGCGTACTTCCCCGCCCTCGTCGGGCACGCGATCGACTCGCTGGTGCTGTTCGTGCTCGTCGCGCGGCTCCGCGAGTTCGCGCGACCCCGCGTGATCGTGGGCTTCGCGGTGCTGCTCGCGGCCGCGCTGCTCACGTATACGCAGTCGATCCTCAACTTCGCAGTGATACTTCCCCTGTTCCTGCTCGTGGAGCTCGCGACCGAGCGCCCGTGGAAGCGCATGCTCGGGCTCGCGGGCGCGAGCCTGCTCGGCGTCGTCCTCTCGCTCGCGGTGTTCTACGGCCGCTACGTGCCGATCGCGCTCGACATGATGCGCGGCGTGCCGATGCCGGAGGAGCAGGTCCTGATCGAGAAGCAGGAGCGCGAGCGGGCCAGTCGGGCGCCCGTCGAAGAGAACGCGGAGCGCACGCCCGAGGATCCGTACGCGGGTCCCGGCGTCGATCCCGTGCGCGGGCTGCGCAAGGCGGGATGGCGGATGTGGGTGTTCTACGGACCCTTCGCGCTGGCCGTCATCGCTGGCCTGGCGCTGCTTGGGCGGACGCTCGAGGGCGCGCTGCTCCGCTTCACGATCACGTGGGCGGCGACCTACGTCGTGCTGAACCTGCTCTCGGGCGGGCTGCCGGGGCCGAACCTCGTTCGGTACAACAAGGACCACGAGGTGGTGGCGCCACTCTTCTGCGTCGCGATCGCCGTGGTGGGTGCGTGGCTCTGGAGGCGGTCGCGGTGGCTCGCGATCGCATACGCGGGTGCCTTCGTGGCGTACGCCACGATGCGCGGCTGGTCGGCCTGGATGGCGCGCTTCGTCCTCGAGCGCTGAAGCGCGCGAGGCCGCTAGGCGTCTTCGCTCAACAGCTCTTCGATGATCGACTGCAGCGCGCGCACGACCTCTTCGCGCGGCACGTCGGTGCGCTTGAACTGAAGCGCGAGGCTGAAGGTCTTCTCCTTCGGCTGGTACTTGAACACGAAGTTGCGCGGCCGTCCCTTCGCGCCCTTCTTCGCCGGCTTCAGGACCGTGCGCACCTGCTGACGCGTCGTAAGCCCTTCCTTCTGGAAGCGCTCGATCAGCTCGACCATTTTCTCTGTCGACGACTGGCGAACCACCTGCAGAAGCAACGACTTCGATTGAATGTCGGCCAGCCGACACAGCTCGCGCACCTCTGCCGGCATGTTCGTGAGCGTGAGCGTCTCGGTCACCGACGTGCGGCTCCGGCCGAGCTTCTGCGCCATCTTCTCGTGCGTGTAGCCGTACGCCTCAGCGAGCACTTTCAGGCCGTCCGCCTCTTCGAACGCGTGCAGGTCCTTGCGCTGCAGGTTCTCGATCAGCGCGATCTCCATCGTCTCGGCGTCGTTCGCGTCACGCACGACACAGGGCAGCTCGCCGAGGCCGACCTCCATCGCGGCGCGATAGCGCCGCTCGCCCGCGATGATCTCGAAGCGGCTGCCGGACGGGCGTACGAGGATGGGCTCCAGCACGCCCTTCTCGCGGACCGAGGCGACGAGCTCGGAGAGATCGCCGACCGACTGGCGCGGCTGGTTCGGGTTGGGATCGATGTCCTCGATGGGGATGAGGCGGCCGACGGGCGCGCCGCCCGGCCGGCCGAGCTGGTCCACGAAGTGCGTGTCGTGGCGCATCCGCATCGCATCCGGCAGCCCGACTCGTCGCAGGTTAGACACGCTCGATCACCTCCTCGCAGAGCCGGTAGTACTCGTAGGCGCCCGTGGACTGCGGCGCGAAGGTGAAGATCGACTCCTTGTGTGCGGGGCTCTCCTCCAGGCGGATGCTCTTGCTGATCATGGTCTGGAAGACGCGGTCCCCGAAGACCTCGGCGATGGCCTTCTGCACGTCACGCGAC
>JAICEW010000004.1 GCA_025923995.1 Vicinamibacteria bacterium
GACGAGCCGACCGGGGACGACGACGAGGGGCAGGGCAACTGGCTGGCCAACCTGCGCGCGGCGTTCCAGCAGAGCCGCGCAGGCCAAATCGCCCCACGGCTCTGGGTCTGGTGCAAGCGCGTGACCCTCGCCGCGGCGCTCCTCCTGATCGCGGCGCTGCTCGCGTCCCACACGTCGGTGTGGCTCCCGGCGACGACGGAGGTGGGCATCGCCCTGTTCGGCCAGGTGGACAAGATCAAGGAACGGGTCGCTCCCTCCACCCTGCCGCCGGCGGCGGCCGCGGCGATGGCGGCGGCGAGCGAACAGCTCCCGCACCTGCGCACCGAGACGATCGAGCTGATCATGGCCAGCAGCGCGCATCGGGCGCTCGAGCCGCCGCAGGTGTTCCGGCTCGCGGGAGACGCCGTCGAGCGGGGCCGCGCGGCCCTCGGCCAATCCTCGGCCGCGGAGCTCGACCGGCTCACGGAGGCCCTCACGGCGGAGCTGCCACGGGCGGAGCGCAGGCGGCTGGGGGAATACCTCAAGCGCGTGCGCGCCCAGGCCGCCACCGCACCCTTCGAGGACCAGGAAGCCGTGTGGCTCATGGCGCGGGCGGCGCGGCGCTTGCCGGCGGAGCAGCTGTTGCGACTTCAGGATCTGTTCGCACGCGCCGCGGCTCTGGGCCTGCAGCCGACCGCGTCCGCGCCGGGGTAGCGTCAGGAGCCGGCTTCGAGGGCTCCCCTGCGCGCGGGCAGGCGTGGATCGAGTCGAACGAACCGCGTGACGACTGGGCCGAAGCGGACCTGGCCGCGTCCCTGTCGCGGATCCCGATAGAGCGAGAGCGTGGCATCCGCCAGGCTGGCGGTGGCCGGCACGGACGTCCACGTCTCCCCGTCGGTCGACAGGCTTACGACGGGCAGGGACGGCCAGGACCGGTCGTCCACCTCGAACACCAGCCGATCGATCGCGCGCGTCTCGCCGAGATCGACCACCGGGCCGTCGGCCGTCCACAGCGTCGGCTGGGCGGTGCCGGCCGCCACGATGGCCGCCGTGTCGCCCGACGGCACGTCGAAGACGCGCTCCTCTCCGAAGCGCGCGGCTTCCCGCAGGCCGGGCGCGTCCGCCGCCACGACCTGCGTGACGCCGACCGCGCGCAGGAAGCGCAGCCCCTCCGGCGTGAGCGGCCCCTCCAGCAGCTCCATCGCGCGGGTGTAGGGTCGCGGCACGAAGCCGGAGTCTCCGTTCACGAGTGGCCGCCAGTGCGCGACGCCGCCGAGCAGCGCGGCCGTGTCGCCCTCGCCCAGCGGCAGGCGCGCGACGGCGCCGGTGCCGCCCGCGAGGAAGCGATCGGCCTCCGGCGGGCCCGCGTAGGAGTGATAACGGATGGGCGCGTTGGTGGACTCGACCAGGAAGAGGCCGAGCGCCGGCCACACCAGGCGCCGCCGTCCGGCCAGCGCGAGGCCCGCCAGCACCGAGAGCGCCAGGACCGGAAGGAGCGAGAAGCGCGAGAGGGCCCGCACGCCGCGGACGAAGACGAAGTGCTCGTGGAGGAAGCGGTAGAGCCCGGTCTGGGGACCCAGCGAGATCACGATCGCGGCCAGCGAGGCCAGGAGGGCGACCGCGCGATACCGTCGCGGTGCCACGGCCAGCCCCGCCAGCCCCAGCGACAGCGCGACCAGCCCCGGGAACAGCGCGTCCTGGACGTCCCCAGGGTCGAGGTGGCGCTGGGTCAGGCCGCCGTAGACGCGGGTGCCCGACGCGGCGTACGACGTCAGCGTCGTCGCGTACCTGCCGACGTCCGCCACCGTCCACTCGACGCCCTGGAAGGCGCTCATGCGCAGGTACGGACGCGCGACCGGCGCGGCCAGCACGAGCGCGAGCGCGGCTCCGGCGGCCAGGGCCAGCAACCCGCGCCGCCCCAGGCCGGCCAGGACCGCGACCAGCACCGCCACCGCGAGGCCGAGCGCGGTGATCGCGGCCAGGTAGACGGAGCTCCAGGCCTGCAGCGCGAGCATCAGCCCGACGAGCAGCGCGCGGCCGGGCGTGCGCCGCTCCCAGAAGCGGTCGAGCGCCCACAGGGTGAGCGGCAGGAACGTCGTGACCTGCGCGTGGATGTGCGCCAGGCGGATCCAGCGGTGCGCGCCCGCGGCGAAGAGGACGCCCCCGGCGAAGGCGGCGACGCGGTCCCCGGTCACGCGCCGCACCAGCAGCTGCGTCGCCAGGCCGGACGAGGCCATCGCCAGCAGGAGGACCAGGTTGTAGCCGAGGACCGGCCCACCCCAGCGGAGCGCCGGCGAGACCACGATCGCGGGCAGCAGCAGGTTCTCGGAGAACGCGAGCGAGTCGGGCAGCGGGTGGAACGCGGGCGCGTCCCACAGCCGGCCGGGCGCGTGGAGCAGCGCCTCCACGTCCCACGCCATGATCCACGCCGTGAGCCGGCCGTCGGGCCGGTCCATGACGCCCAGGTGCGCGGGATCCGTCGCCAGCGGCCAGCTCATGAGCACGAAGACCGCCGTGTGCCCCGCGAGCGAGGCCACGACCTCGCCGGCCGTGATCGGTGACGGCAACGGCACCCTTCGGCGCGCGTCCCACGGCACGACCACGACCAGCGCGCCGAGCAGGCCCGCGGACGCGAGCGCGAGCGCGTCCGTGGCCAGCCACCACGATCGCGCGGTGGCGGGCCCCAGCGCGCGCAGAGGAAGCGTCTCGGACCGTCCGTCGGGGCGCGTCCAGCCCAGGCGCAGGCGCGGGCCCGGCCCGGTGCGCGTGAGCGCGACGCGCAGGTCGTGCGCGCCGCGGCCGATCGCGACGTCGGCGCCGGCGCGCAGCGCCTCGCCCTCCCCCTCCAGCACGCGCGCGCCGTCCAGGTCGACCTCGACGCGCCCGCGGCCTTCCGTCCACAGGCGATACGTGCCGCTCGCGGGCACGCGCAGGCTTCCCTCCCAGCGGAAGGTCCACTTGCGGACCGGCGTCAGCCCCCGCAGGCGAGGGCCATCGATCTCGATCGGCCCCGGCGCCAGCGTTCCCAGGGAACCCGCAGGTCCCGACGCTTGCGCCGGAAGGCCAGCCGCGGGTCGCAGCGCGACGACGAGCCCCAGCAGCGCGACCGTCACCGCGAGCGCGACCGCGATCGGGCGCCAGCGCCCGGCGCGACGCGGGCCGCCGGCCGCGGCCGCGAACGCCGCCAGGATCACGGCGGGCCCGAACAGCGGAAGGGCGCGGACGTCCCAGGGCGGCGACGCGTGGATCGGTGACCAGCGCGTGATCGCGAGCGCGATCAGGGCCACGAGCGCGGCGGTGCCCCAGCGCGCCGCGCGCGCGAGGAGTCGGATCACGCCTTCACTCGCGCCAGGCGGTGACCCGGTCGAGCAGGTCGGTCTCGCCCAGCTCGCGGCACAGCTCGAGCAGCTCGTCGCGCCGCGCGCCCTGCCACCGCAGGTCCTCGAGGGTCTCGGGCAGCGGCGCGTCGGTGCGCAGCGTGGCCAGGCGCTTGAAGAGCACGACGTCCTCGCGGTGCTCGCGCAGGCTGGCCCCCAGGGCGGCTGCGCCTCGGACGGTCACGTCCCACGCCCGGTCGTCGTCCGGGATGTCCTCGATGCGGTCGTAGCGCGCGAGCAGCGCGGACGCGCTCTTGGCGCCCCACTTCGGCACGCCGGGGTAGCCGTCCGCGCTGTCGCCCACCAGTGCCAGCCAGTCCGGGATGGACGCGGGCGGGACGCCGAACTTGGTGACCACGCCCAGGTGGTCGAGCGTCTTCTGCTGCCGGCGGTCGAAGCAGACGACGCGCTCGCCGCGGACGCACTGCGTGAGGTCCTTGTCGGGCGAGCAGATCACGACCTGCTCGGCCTCCTCCGCCCAGCGGGCGGCGCCGGTGGCCAGCGCGTCGTCCGCCTCGAACTCCACCATCGGCCAGACCACGATGCCCAGCGCGTGCGCGGCGCGCTCGGCCAGCGGGAACTGGGAATGAAGCTCCGGCGGGATGCCTTCGGACGTCTTGTACCCGGGGTAGAGGTCGTTGCGGAAGGACTCGATCACGTGGTCGAACGCGGCCGCGACGTGCGTCACCCCGTCCGAGCGCAGCAGCGCCCAGAGCGAATAGAGGATGCCGCGGGTGGCGCCCACCTCGCGGCCGTCGGGCGAGAGGCTGGGCGGCGCGCCGAAGAAGGAGCGGAACAGCTCGTAAGTTCCGTCGACGAGGTGGACCTTCATGGCGGGCGCCGTTATGTTATGCCCACATGAGCGACCCGTCCCTCCCCGCCGAGCGCCCGGCGGACGACCACCGCGACCGCCGCCGCGCCATCCTGGAGACGGCCGCGCGCCTCATCTGCGAGCGGGGCTACGAGGGGACCTCCATCCAGGACATCGCGGCCGCCTGCCAGCTCACGAAGGCCGGGCTGTACCACCACATCCGCAGCAAGGAGCACCTGCTGCTGGAGATCATGAACTACGGGATGGACATCTTCGAGGACTCGGTGCTGACGCCCGTCCTGCCCATCCTGGACCCGCTGGAGCGGCTCACGGCCTGCATGGAGCGCAACCTCATGCTGGTGACCGAGACCCGCAGCAAGGAAGTGACGATCATCCTCCACGAGCACAACACGCTGACCGGCGAGGCGCGGGTCCACATCGACGCGCGCAAGAAGCGCTACGTGCGCATGCTGGAGGCGTCCTTCGGCGAGGCGATGCGGGAGGGCCGCATCCGCGCGGTGAACCCCACGGTGGCCGCCTTCTCGTTCCTGGGCATGGTGCTGTGGACCTACAAGTGGTACAGGCCCGAGGGCTCCATCTCGCGGGAGACGCTGGCACGGGAGATGGTCTCGCTCTTCTTCGGCGGGCTCGTCACCCGGCGCCTGCCGCGACGGCCCGGGCCGCGCCGGCGCGCGGCCGTCCCCTCTCAGTCGCGGCGCAAGCCGCGGCGCCGCGCGCGCTGAAGCGCCGCCGCCCCCTGGGCGGCGAGGAACACGTAGAGCGCCGGCTCCAGGAAGAACTTGAAGCGCATGTTCTCGCCGCCCTCGAAGAGCACGCTGACCGCGAACACGTAGCCGACCGGGAGCGCGAGGGCGAGGCCCACGCGCCGTGAAGCGGCGTCCGAGCGGGCGAGGAAGCCCGCCGCGGCCAGGACCAGCAGCGCGACGAGCGGCGCGCCCGAGAACACGAAGTCGAACGCGCCCCGCCAGGGCAGCCGGTCCACCAGCACGTGCTCGGTGTAGCGGCTGGACGGGCGCAGCCAGAAGGCGACGTTGCGGCGCAGCGCTTCCGCGTTCTGGCGCCAGTTGCGCGTGCGCAGGAGCTGCCGGTACTCCGCCATCTGCGCGAACGAGCGGCGCAGGAATGCGACCTGGTTGTAGTTGTACTCGCCGTTGAGCTTGGCCGTGCGGGAGAGCACGCGGGCGCGGGAGGGGTCGGGCAGCGGCGGCCGCGCGGTCTCGGTGACGCCCGGGCAGTACTCGTGGAGCCCCTTGCAGAAGTTGTCGGCCGCGAAGGAGGACGTGAACGTGACGCCGAACAGCAGGCGCTGCTTCGTGACGTACGCCCCCATCACGAGGCCGACGGCCGCGATCAGCGCCGCCAGCCGCCGGCGAGGAAACCCAAGCAGCGCGAGCGAGGCGGCCGCGACGAGCAGGAACGGCCACTGGAACACCGAGCGCGTGAAGAAGAGCAGCAGGATGGCCGCGGCCAGGCGCGGCGCGGACCCGCCGCCGCCGCGTGCCCGCCAGAGCTCGTAGAGGAACCAGGTCACGCCGAACGCGGAGAGCAGCGTGCCGTCGAGCAGCGTCGCGTAGAAGACGGACGCGGGATGCAGGACGAACACCAGGGCGGCCGGCACCGCGAACGCCGCGCGCGTCAGCCGGCAGAGCCAGAGGCACACGACCCCGGCCAGCGCGGACGCGACCAGCCCCCAGACCGCGTACAGCCCCGCGTCGACGCGACGCATGAGCGCGTCGCCCTCGGCGGTGCGATAGACGCGGGCCAGGACCGCCCGCACGGTGTCGAGCAGCGGCGGCTGGATGTGCAGGTACCACAGCGAGCGCAGCGGCTCGTCGCGCAGGTCGGCCACGCTGACGGTCTGCATGAGGTACTCGGACGTGTACTTCTGGAGGTAGAACCCGTCCGGCGCGTGCGGCCGCGCGTACGCCTCGCCCAGCGCCAGCAGCAGCGCGGACGCGACGAACACGGCGGCGGCCGGGCGAACGTGCGGGTCGGCGGAGAGCGCTCGACGGACTCGTGACATCGCGGGGCCCAGCCAGGCCCGCTTCGACTCGCCCGCGATCACGATCAGCCCCGCGGCGGCGGCGAACCACGCGAAGGACAGGCCGAGCGCGCCCAGGATGCGCACGCGCTTGGCGAGCAGGCGCCGGGGCGTGACCTGGCCCGGCTCGTCGGCCAGGTGGTGCTCGAGCGACAGCAGCTCGAGCGTCTCCGGGCGGTCCCAGAGCACGCGCAGGGACGCGGCCTCGCGCACCTGCGTGTAGCTCAGCGCAAAGGCGTGCGCGCCACGCGTGAGCGCAACCGCCGCCTCGCCCTCGCCCGTCGCGGGCAGCACGGCGCGGCCGTCGATCCACAGCGCGCAGGAGTCGTCGGCCCTGGCCTCGAACCGGTGGAGACCCGTGGTCGGCACGTAGAGGATGCCCCGCACCTCCAGGCGCACGTCCTCGCCGCGGCCGAGCAGGCGGCGGATCACGCTGCGCCGGGGGAGGCGCAGCGAGGGCAGCCCGACCGTGGCTTCCGGCGTGCGCGCGCCGTGTGCGTACACCAGCCCGGCCACGGGGAAGTCGGACCGCCGAGCGTCGCGCCGGTAGGCGTCGAGCGGCCCCGCGAGCGCCGCGAGGAGCAGGACGGCCAGCGCGGCGACACGCCTGCCCAGCGGGCGCGACCGCGCCGGCGCCAGCGCGAACGCCGCGACGCCCGCGGCCCCGAGGTAGGTCCACTCCCAGGCTGGGGCGGCCCAGCGCCCGATGCGGGCGCCCTGCTCGCCCAGGAGCCAGGCCAGGGACAGCACGGCCAGCGCGGCCCACAGCGCGCGACCGGCCGCTCGCTCGGGGAGGACCATGTCGCGGCGGACAGTAGCACGCGGGCGGCCTGCCGATGGCGCGCGTCGAGCCGCTCTGGGATAGAGTGAAGGGATGTCCCTCGCGGTCTGGCTGCTGGTGGCAGCGGTGGCGCAAGCGTCGCCCGCCGACGCCAACGCCAGGAAGAAGGAAGGCGAGGGCCAGCCGCGCAAGCTCGACCTGGGGCCCTACGGCGCTCCCACGGGTGGCAAGCCGGAGGTCGAGGAGCTCACCGACATGCCGCGCTTCGAGTCCACCATCGAGGTGGAGGGCAAGGCGCCGGCGGACCTCAACCAGACGATGTCGGTCTGGTGGGCGCACTTCAACATCCCGATGGGCGCCGTCTACGGGCGCGGCACCGCGTTTCGCGCCGCCCCGCCGCAGGGCAGCGTGGACGTCACGCCGCTGGTGTCGCTCGTGTCGAAGAAGGTCAGCGACTACAAGCGCAACCGCCGCGCGCGGCCCAAGCCCGACGCGTCGCCGTCGCCCGGCGCGTCCGCCTCGCCGTCCCCGTCCCCCACGCCCCAGCCGTGACGTCCCGCCGCCCGCTCGCGCTCGCGGGCGCGATCGCGGTGTGCGCGGCCGTCGTCGTGTGGCCGGCGCTGCGGGTGCCGTTCTTCTTCGACGACACCGGGGACATCGTGAACAACCCCGAGATCCGCCAGCTCTGGCCGCCGCTGTGGCTGACCGCGGGCCCGCCGCACTCGAACGCGCTGGCCGGACGGCCCGTCTCCGCGCTGTCCTTCGCGATCAGCTACGCGGTCTCGGAGCTCGACCCGGTCGCGCACCACGCCGCGAACCTGCTCCTGCACGTCGGGTGCGCGCTGCTGGTGTTCGGCCTGATGAGGCGGACGCTGGCGCTTCCTCGCGCGGGCGGTTTCGCGCCGGACGCGGCGTCCGGTCTCGCCGCGGCGGCGGCGCTGCTGTGGTCCATCCATCCGCTCAACACCGAATGCGTCGCGTACGCCATCCAGCGCACCGAGCAGCTGGGGGCGCTGCTCTTCCTGCTGACGCTGTACGCCGCGGTGCGCGCGCTCGAGAGCCGCACGTGGGCGGCCGTGGCCATCGTCTCGTGCGCGCTGGGGATGGGCACGAAGGAGGTCATGGTGTCGGCGCCGCTGGCGGTGATCGCTTTCGATCGGGTGTTCCTGGAGCGGCCGGGCGTGCGCGCTCGCCGCGGCCTCTACGCCGGCCTGGCCGCGACCTGGCTGGTGATGGGCGCGCTGCTCGTCTCCGGCAAGCAGGGCGCCGTCGCCCTGCACGCGAACGACCCGCTGACGCCGTGGCAGTACCTGTTCACGCAGGGGCGCGTGATCGCGCGCTACCTGCGGCTCGTGCTCTGGCCCAGCCCGCTCGCCATCGCGTACGACTGGCCGCAGGTCACGCCGGTCGCGCTGGGCCTGCCGTGGTTCCTGCTGGTCGCGGCCCTGTTCGTCGCCACTTCGTGGGCCCTGTGGCGGCGGCTGCCGATCGGATTCGCCGGCGCCTGCGTGTTCCTGCTGCTCGCGCCGTCGTCGAGCCTGGTGCCGCTGCCGACCGAGATCGCGGCCGAGCGGAGGATGTACCTGCCGAGCGCGTTCGTGATCGCGGCGCTGGTGGTGCTGGCCTGGAACGGCCTCGCGCGAGTCGTCGACGCGCGCCGGCGCCCGCGTGTCGCGATCGCGAGCCTTGCCGTGGTCGCCGTTGCGCTTGCGGTCGCCGCGCGCGACCGGCTGGCCGACTACCGCACGCCGCTCGCGATCTGGGAGGACGCCGCGCTCAAGTCGCCGAATCACTCGACGATCCGCGGCAACTATGGTCGCGAGCTGGTGCTGGCCGGACGCGCCGCCGAGGCCGTCCCCCACCTGCGCGCCTCGATCGCGATGCGGGGCGACCATGCGGCGCCGCACTACCTGCTGGGCGCGGCGCTCCTCAACTCCGGCGAGGCGGGCGGCGCGGTGCCGGCGCTGCGGGAGGCGCTGCGGCTCAAGCCGGACATGCTCGACGCGCGGTTCGCGCTGGGCCGCGCGCTGGCCGCGTCGGGCGACTGGACCGGCGCGGCGCAGGCGTTCGAAGAGGTCCTGCGTGCCCGGCCGGACGACGGGGAGACGCGTACCGAGCTGGCCCGGGCGCGCAACAACGAGGCGAGCGCGCTCATGCGCGCGGGCCGCCCCGCGGACGCGGTGCGGCTGCTCGAGGAGGCCGTGCGGCTCCAGCCCTCGTACGCGCTGGGCCACCTGAACCTGGGCAACGCCAGCGCGGCGGCCGGCCGCTTCGATCGGGCCGTGCCCGCGTGGCTCGACGCCGTGCGGGCCGCGCCCCAGGACGCGCGCGTGCGCCAGATGGTGCTCGATCGCCTGCGCAGCGTTCCGGAGGCGGGTCGCGCTGCCGTGTCGGCGGCGCGCAACGATACCGACGCGATCGTGCGCGAGACCGTGAAAGCCGCGGTTGACGCGAAGGCCAAGCCCGCAACGGACCTGCGCGGACGTTGAGTGCATCGCACTCAACCGGCCCCGGGACCGGTTGAGTCCAGCCCACTCAACGCTTCCGAGTCCGGTCTCCCTCGTCGCGGAGTGTCTTGCCCTACTCCCGCTTCCGCGGCGGATCGAAGAACGGAAGCGCGGTGACGGTGACGCCCACCCGCTTGCGCTGGTGGTCGATCGTGAAGTCCATGTCGAGGTCGGTGCCCGGCGCGGACACGTTCGTCGAAACCGTCGCGAGCGCGATCAGCTTCTTGAGCGTCGGCGACCAGGTGCTGCTGGTGGCCTTGCCGACCTGCTGCTCGCCGTCCCACACCGGCACCGACAGGCGCGACGCGGTCGCGGGCAGCTGGGGCGGCAGGCCCGCCTCGTCGTGCAGCCGCTCGAGGTCGTCCCAGTCGACCGCGAGCCCCACCAGCTGGCGCGCTGGGCCGCGCGCGACCTCGCGGCGCAGCGCGGCCTGGCCGACGAAGGGCGCCTTGTCCAGGTGGACGAGGCGCCCGAGGCCGATCTCGTACGGCGAGTAGCGCTGCGAGCCGGTGAGCGCCTTCTTCGCGCCGACGTAGTCGACGTCGAGCAGGATGAGGCCCGCCTCGATGCGGGCCATGTCGAGCGCGAGCAGGCCGATGGGGGTGATGTCCCACGGCGCGCCGGCGGCCATGAGCGCGTCCCAGACCGGCTCGGCGGACGCGGCGTCGACCCAGATCTCGTAGCCGAGGTCGCCCGTGTAGCCCGTGCGCGAGATCTCGACCGGGACGCCGGCGATGCGCGCGCGCGTCAGCCGGAAATAGCGCAGCGACGCGACGTCCGTGTCCGCCTCGGCGCAGGCGGCGAGGATGGCGCGGCTGGTCGGTCCCTGCAGCGCGAGCGCGGCGGTCTTCTCCGACACGTCCTCGATGCGCACGTCGAGCCCGGTCGCGTTCATCGTGATCCAGCGCAGGTTGGGCTCGGCGGCGGTCCAGCGGTACACGTCGTCCCCCAGCCGCTGCACGGTGCCGTCGTCGATGACCTTGCCTTCCGCGTCGCACCAGTTCGTGTACGCGACCTGGCCGACCTGGACCTTGTTCATGTCGCGCGTGACGACGCGGTCCACCAGCCGGCGCGCGTCGCGGCCGGACACGCGGTACTTGAAGAGCGGCGAGACGTCGAGCAGGCCCGCGGCCTGGCGGATCGCGTTGTACTCGCGCTCCGGTGTCGTCTCGTAGCTGGTGACCGCGAAGTAGCCGGCCCAGTCCTTCCAGCCCAGGTTGTGGTTGAGGGCCGCGGTGCGCGAGTGGAACGGCGTGGGTACCGGCATGGCGGGGGATGATACCCCGGCGGCGCGCCCCGAGACAGGTACGGCCGAGGCCGGGAGCGGCCCCCGGAATCATCCGCTCCCGACCCCGTCCTGGCTGCTTAGCCCGCGAAGCCGCCCGCGCCGGCGTACGTACCTGGCCCGGCCGGCCCCGTCCTACTTCTTGTACTTCTTCAGCACCTCGCGCAGCTCGTTCACCGTCCCCATCAGCAGCGCGTTGAGGTTGTTGCGGCCCTGCTCCCCCGCCAGCACGTACTGGTCGATGTCGATGACGGCGCCCTTCTCCGCGAAGATGCTGTTGAGCTCGTGGTTCACCTTGACCTGGCCCATGAGCGGGAACTTCAGGATGTTCTTGATGTCGGTCGCCCACTGGTTCACGAGGTCGTCCGGGTCGGCCAGGTGGTTCTTGACCTCGCCGGTGATGTACAGGGTCGCCTTCGACCCCACGAGCGCGGCCGAGAGCGCGCCGCTGCCGCTCTTGCGGTCCAGCCGGACGTGCAGCGAATACAGGACCGGGTCGTTGAGCGTGCGGAAGCGCACGTTCTGGAGGTCGGCGCCGGTGGCGGTCACCTCCACGCCCATGATCTTGCGGGTGAACCCGATGCAGGGCCAGCCCGTGAGCGAGAGCAGGTAGATCATCTCGCCGATGAAGATCTCGTCCTTGCTCTCGCGGATCTCGCCCTTGTGCTTGAACTTGTTGACCATCCCCAGCAGTGACATCGCGTCCTCCTATGCCAGCTTGAGACGGCCGTCGAGGTACTTGTAGAGCGAGACCTCGCAGCAGTAGATGTGGGACGCGATCTTGTCGTAGTCGGGCTGCCAGCCGCTGTCGCCCAGGTACTCCTCCAGCCTCCAGATGAGCGGGATCTGGGCGTAGATGTAGCCGGACGACATGTCGGCGTCGAGCGTCACGATGCCGGGCTCGTCCTGCATCACGAACGCGCTCTTGAACTCCTGCTTGAACGCGCCCCAGAGCTTGCCCAGGTCGCTCACCAGCCGGCCCACGCCGATGGTGACGTTGGCCTGGTGGCCTTGGGCCTTGGCCGCCATCAGCGTCGGTGTCAGGTGCTGCAGGCGGAACGTCATGCGCGAGCGGTTCGACATGTCCTCGAAGCGCACGAAGTGGCTGGTGCCGTCCGACTCCAGGTCGATCAGGCAGCGGCCCAGGCGCACGGCGGAGGAGATCACCGCCCCCAGGAAGATGTCGTCCACGCGGGTCGCGTGGTCCATCTCCCCGAACATCTTCCAGCTCTTCTGGACGAGGTCGACGAACACGGCTTCGTAGGCTTCGGTCTGCCCGGTCAATGTCACCTCCCCACGGACTGGTACGGGCCCTTTGCAAGAGATGAGAGGAGGACCGGCGCCGTTTTGCTCACCCCGCCGGCGGTTTGACGCGCGCGGGCGCCGCCTCGCAGAATTCGAGGGTTGCGCGCTCCCCTCGTCCGGCCCGTCGTCACCGCGCTCGTCCTGCTCACGGCGTGCGCCGCGCCCGCCTGCCGGCGAGCGGCCAGGCGACCGAACGTCGTCTTGATCACCTTCGACACGACCCGGGCCGACCACCTCGGCTGCTACGGGTACGCCGCCGCCCGCACGCCCGTCGTGGACCGCCTGGCCGCGGAGGGCGCGCTCTTCGAGAGCGCGTACAGCTCGATCCCGCTGACCGCCCCCTCGCACTCCACGATCCTGACCGGCAAGTACCCCATGGCCCACGGTGTGCGCGACAACGGCCTGTTCGTGCTGGCACCCGAGCAGCAGACCCTGCCCGAGATCCTCAAGCCGCACGGCTACCGGACCGCGGCGGCGGTGGGCGGGTTCCCGCTCGTGGCCCGCTACGGCCTGAACCAGGGCTTCGACCTCTACGACGACCGCCTCACGCCGCTCCACGACAGCCCCCTGACCGAGGGGCCGCGGCGCGACGCGTTCGAGTTCGAGGAGCGCAGCGCGGCGCGGGTGAACGAAGCCGTGTTCGCCTGGCTCGGGGCCGAGCCGCGCGAGCCGTTCTTCCTCTGGGTCCACTACTACGACCCGCACCGGCCGAACGCGCCGCCCGTGCCCTACGACCAGCTCTTCGCCGACCAGCCCTACGACGGCGAGATCGCCTACGCCGACGAGAGCCTCGGCACGCTGCTCGCGCGCCTGGGGAAGGCGCGCGCCTACGACCGCACCCTGGTGGTGCTCACCTCCGACCACGGCGAGGGGCTGGGCGAGCACCAGGAGGCGACGCACTCGTACCTGCTCTACGAGTCGACGATGCACGTGCCGCTGGTGATGCGCGGACCCGGGGTCAAGGCGGGGCTGCGCGTGCCGGGCCGCGTGCGCCTCGTCGACGTCGCGCCCACGATCCTCGACCTGCTCGGCGTCCCGATCCCTCCCGACATGCAGGGACGCAGCCTGGAGCCCCTCCTCGGCGGCGGCGCGGCGCGCGTCGAGCGCACGCACTACGCCGAGACGCTCTCGCCGCGCCTGAGCCAGAACTGGGGCGAGCTGCGCGCGCTCTACGAGGGGCCGATCAAGTACATCCACGGGCCCAAGCCGGAGCTCTACGACCTGGCGTCCGACCCGCGCGAGCTCCGGAACCTCGTCGCGGAGCGGCCGCAGGAGGCGGAGCGCATGCGCGCCCAGCTCGCGGAGTTCCTGCGGAGGAACAGCCCGCCCGGGGGCAGCCGCATGTCGCCGGTCGATGCCGACACCCGCGCCCGGCTGGAGGCGCTCGGCTACCTGGCCGCGGGCGCGGGCGAAGGGCAGGAGATCCGCGAGGAGCTGCGCGGCGACGGCATCGCGCCCCAGGACCGGGCGCAGGACGTGAGCCTGATCGGCCTGGCGCGCTCGCTCAGCTACCAGGGAAACTACTGGGGCGCGCGCGACATCGTGCTGAGGCTGCTGGTGGGCGCGCCCAACGACCCCTTCTACCTGGAGATGCTGGCGGCGGCGGAGCTGAACCTCGGACGGCTGGACGAGTCGCTCCAAGCGGTCGAGAAGCTGCTCGCCCTGGGGCCGGGCAGCAACCGCTCGGCGGAGAGGCTGCTCCTGCAGATCGGCGTGCGCAAGCGGGGCGAGGGCGATCGCGCCGCGGGCCTCCGCCTGATCCGCCGCAGCCTGGAGCTGGAGCCGACCGCGGAGAGCTACTACCTCCTCGCCGCCCTGGAGGGGCAGGAGGGACGGACGGCCGAGCAGAAGTCCCTGCTCGAGCGGGCGCTGGGGCTCGACCCCAGGTACGGTCCGGCCCGCCTGGACCTGGCGGCCCGGCTGGCGCAGGAGGGGCGTCGCGACCAGGCGAAGGCCGAGATGGAGCGCCTCATCGCCGACCATCCCTACTACGCGAAGGCCCACTACAACTACGGCGCGTTCCTCTTCGAACAAGGCGACGCCGCCAGCGCCCTGGCGCGCTTCGACCGGGCGATCGCGCTCGACCCGGACTACGTCAAGGCGCGCCTGGCCGCGATCGCGGCCCGCCTGGCCCTCGGCCGGCGCGACGAGGCCCGCAAGGGGCTGGCGGAGCTGCAGGCGCGGGCCCCTGCGAGCGCCGAAGCGGAGCAGGCGCGCCGGCTGGTGGAGAATCCCTCATGAGATCCCGCGTCGCGTGCTGCGCCCTGCTGGCCGCCGTGTCGACCGGCACGGCCGGATGCCGCCAGAAGGCGCCACCGCCGGCCGAGCCCGCCGTGGCCACGTTCGATGGCGGCCGCGTGACCGCGGCCGACGTGGACCGCGCGGTGCTCGAGCTGCCGCCCGAGCGGCGCCAGCCAGCCGACGGCGACCTGCTCACCTGGTACGAGCGCATCGCGCGCGACCTGGCCATGCAGTCCGTGCTGGTGGCCGAGGCCCGCCAGGCCGGCCTGGAACGCGAGCGCGACTTCGAGCGCGTCCGCGACGAGGCGCGCCGCCAGGCCACGGTGGCCGTGTTCCTGGAGAAGAGCCTGCCCCGCCTGGCCGCTCCCACGGCGCAGGAGGTCGAGGCCTACTACCGCGAGCACTCGAGCCAGTTCAAGAGCCCGCCCGCCCGGCAGGTCCATCACCTGTTCCGGCGCGTGAGCCCCGGGGCCGACCCGGCGCCGGTCGTGGCCGAGGTGCGCCGCCTCCGCGAGCGGAGCCTGGCCGGCGAGGACTTCGGACAGCTGGCCGGAGAGTTCTCCGAGTCGGAGTCGCGGCACCGCAAGGGGCTGCTGGGCTGGATCACGCCGGGCAAGGTCGCGCCCGAGCTGGAGAAGGTCGTGTTCGCGCTGCCGCTCCGGGTCCCGAGCCAGCCGATCCGGACCGCGGCCGGCGTCCACCTGTTCGTCGTCAGCGCGGAGCAGCCCGCGAAGACGCTCACGCTCTCCGAGGTGCGCAACGCTATCGGCGTGGTGCTGGCGGACGAGCGGCGCAAGGCGGAGGTCGCGAAGCTCATCGGCTCGGACCCGCTGCCCGGCAGCATGGTGCCGACCGACGACGAGCTGCGGACCCTGTTCGAGGCGGGAGACCCTTCGGCGGTCGCCCTGCGCGTGGACGACTACCAGCTCACCTTGGGCCAGCTGCAGGCGCGCCTGCTGGCCGGCCAGCTCGGCATCGCTGCCGGGGGCGACTCGCCGGCCCACGCGCTGGTCGTCGGGCTCGAGCAGCGCGAGCGGGCCTACCGGAAGGCCGTCGCGCAGGGCGTCGACCGCAGCCCCGAGGTCGCGGCGGCGGTGGAGCGGCTGCTGGAGCGGGAGCTGGCCGGGCTGCAGCTGCGCAAGCGGCTCGTCGAGCGCATCGACCGGGATCCGCAGCGGCTGCAGGAGTACTACGACGCGAACCGGAGCCGGTTCTCGACGCCGCTGCGCCTGAAGGTCCAGCGCTTGAGCGTCCCCCTCGAGGGCGACGCCAACCGGGCGATGGCGCGCCTGGAGCGCGCGCGCCCCGAGCTGGACGCCGGGCGGCTGGACTTCGCCGCTCTCGCCGCCGAGCTGGGGGGCACGCTCCTCGAGCCGGTCTGGGACCTGCCGACGCGCATCGCGCTCCGCGAGCGCCGGCCGTCCTCGCCCACGGCCGGCCTCCGGGCCGGGAAGCACTCGGCTCCGTACCGCACGCAGGACCACATCGAGATGGTGCGCGTGCTGGAGCGGTCGGAGCCCGAGGAGCAGCCGCTGGAGCGGGTGAGGGAGCGGGTCCGGACCGACCTGCTGGTCACGCACCGGCAGGAGGAGTACGCGGCCCTGGTCCAGGAGGTCCTGGCGTCCCGGCACTACGCGGTGGCGCGGAGCGAGCTGGAGGCGATGCTGAAGCGGCCGGCGGCGGAGGGCGGATAGCCTCGTCTCCCAAAGCGCAGAAAAACCCGAGAAGCTCCTTGACAGCGGCGACGCGGAACGGCTATCGTCCGGTTTCATCTGAAGTGCTGGCTGAGTGCCCTTGCGCGAGGAGGGGTGTCCCGTGAAGAAGACCGCGTGGATCGCTGCGTGCCTTGTCGTCGTCAGTCCTATGCTGTCGGCCGTCGGCGCCGCGGAGAGCAGCCGCCGGGGCCAGAACCGCGTCGAGGCGAGGGTCGTTCCCCCCGAGCCGCAATTCTTCGGCACGGTCACCTACGACACCGGCACCAACGCCGGGTTCCACCCGGACGGAACGAACGGTGGGAACGCGAACCGCACTGTCGGTAACCGCTTCAACTCGGCCCTGGGCGGACCACTGCTCATGACGGGCATGGTCACGATGCTGACGGCCTTCCCGGCCAGCAACGGCATCCAGTCGGTCTCGATCGCGACGACGCCCACTCCGGCCAACACCGCGACCGTGGTCGCCTTCGTCAACGCCAGCCTCATGGCGGGACAGTTCAACGCGGTGCCGATCGCCGCGACCGTGCCGCCGGACTTCCTGGGGATCTTCGTGGGGGCCTTCAACAACACCAACCCCGCGGGCCTGCTCGGCATGTCCGACATGGCCAACGGCAACCAGGGCTACCACGCCATCCAGGCGTTCTACGCGGCCGGGGCGCAGACCATGATCGAGGTCGTGCCCAACCGCAACGCCATGATCCGCGCGACCGGCGACATCCTGGTGCCGGTCGAGCTGATGGACTTCAAGATCCAGTAGCCCCGACGCACGGCTGATCTCCGGAAGGCGCGGCCCTCGGGCCGCGCCTTTGTTTTTCCGTGGACTTCAGGATCCGGTAGCCGCCGGGGCCGGCGTCGTGAGCTCGAGCGCGCGCTTCGCCTCCGCCTCGCGTTCCTGCTGCAGCGCGGCCACCCGGGCGTCTCCCAGCTCCTTCTCCACGACCGTGGCGGACTCCTCGTAGGTGAGCGGCCGGGAGGCCTGCCGCTCCAGGAGCTTCACCACGAAGAGCTGCTTGTCCTGCTGGACGACCCCGCTCAGCTGTCCGGGAGCGAGCCCTTCGATCGTCCGGTAGACGTTGGGGCCGAGGTAGGCGAGGTCGGTCAGGGGCTGCAGGCCCAGGCGGCCGCCGCGCGCGGCCGAAGGATCCGTCGACATCCGTCTGGCCGCCTCGTCGAACGGGAGCTCCCCCGCGCGCAGCCGGGCCACCATCGCGTCCGCCTCCTCGAACTGGCGGCGCTGCGGTCCCTCTCCGAGCGGCCACCGGATCAGCGCGACGTCCACCCGCGTCGGGCTCAGGTACCTGTCCCGGTTCTTCTCGTAGTGCGCCCGCATCTCCGCTTCGCCCGGCGGCACGAGCGAGAGGTTGACGCGGCGCGCGATCTCCGCGGTGGCCAGCAGCCGCGCCCGCTCCCAGCGCACCTGCGCCTGCAGCGCGGCGTCCTCGTGGAGCCCGCGGGCCCGGGCGCGGGCGGCCGCCGCCAGCCGGACGACCTGCTCCTCGAGCACGGCGCGGCGCGCCTCCGCGGGCATCCCGTCGATCGGCCGGGCCGCGAGCCACCGCAGCTCCGCCAGGGTGATGCGGCCGCCGCCGCGGAGCTCCGCGACGGGCGCGTCGTCGCCGCCCTGGGGCTCGACGTAGCGCGGGGCGGCCTCCTGCAGCAGCTCGGCACGGAGCCGGGCCTGCCGCGCGTCCGACGCGCGCGTCCACAGGCCCCGCCGGATCATGGTCCGCGCCTCGTCGAGCGGGATCACGCGGCCCTCGTCGATGTCGTCGCAGCGCAGGAGCGTGAAGCCGTCGGCCGACGCGAGGACGGGAGTCAGCTCCCCCTTCCCGAGGGCGAACGCGATCCGCTCCACCTCCGGAGCGAGCACCCCCGGGGGCACGTAGCCCATCGCGCCGCCCCGGAAGCGCGTCTGGGAGTCGGACTCGCGCCAGGCCAGCTCCTCGAAGTCCGCGCCGGCGAGGAGCTCCGCTCGCAGCGCTTCCATGCGCGCCCTGGCCGCCGCGCGGACCGGCTCGGGCGCGTCCGCCGGCACGCGCTTGAAGATGTTGCGCAAGCGCACGGTGCGCGGCTTGTACCGCTCCTTGTCCTCCGCCTTCAGCTCCGCCTCGACCTCGGCGTCGCCGATCACGATCTCGCGGTCCGCCTGCCGGCGCAGCGCCGACGCGAGCAGCCCCGTCTCGATCTGCGCGAGCCGGAAGGCCGTGTGCAGGCTGCGGTCGAGTCGCGCGCCGAGGGCGGCCGCCTCCAGCGTCTCGGCCAGCGCGATCGTCTCCAGGCGGGCCCGGCGCTGGCCCTCGTCGTCCTTCTGCCCGTTGGCGAGCAGCCAGCTCTCGTACTCGCCGCGGGTGACCGTGCCGCCGCGGTAGGTCGCGAGCACGTCCGTTCCGGCGGGGGGTGAGGCGAGCAGGATCGGGAGGACCAGCAACGGGAAGGGCATCGCGCGCGTCTGGCATTCTAGCGTGGGGAGGGCTAAGCTCCCCGCCCACCATGCGCGCTCCGCGGCCCACGATCCGAGCGTGAGACCGCCGCTCCGCTTTGCCCTGCTCCTCGGCTGCTTCCTCCTTTCGGGGATGGCGGGGCTCGTGTACCAGACGGCCTGGACACAGCAGTTCGCCCTGACGTTCGGTGCCTCCGAGCTCGCGGTGGTGGCGGTGCTCGCCGCCTACATGGCCGGGCTGACCGCGGGCGCGGCCGCGGGCGAAGCCTGGCTGCGCGCGGTGCGGCGCCCCGTGCTGGCCTACGCCCTGCTCGAGCTGGGGATCGCGGCGTCCGCCCTGGCCGTGCCCGCGCTGCTGGGCCTCGCGAACCGGATTCAGGTGGCGCTGCTGGGCGGGGTCGACGCGCTGCCCGAGGCGGGCGGAGCGCTGACGGTCCTCTTCCACCTGGCCGCGGCCTTCGCGATCCTGCTGCTCCCCACCGCGCTGATGGGAGCCACGCTGCCGCTCCTCGCGCGCTACGTGGTGGTACGGGACGCGGACCTGGCGGCGCGCGTGGGGACGCTGTACACGGTGAACACGGTGGGCGCCGCCCTCGGCACGCTGGGCGCGGGCTTCCTGCTCCTGCCCCGCCTGGGCCTGGGCCGGACGGTCTGGGCGGGGGTCGCGCTCAATGCGCTCGCGTTCCTGCTGGCCACCCCGCTCTTCCGCTCGACCGCGGTCGTGCGCGAGGCCTCGCCGGACGAGGAGCCGCTCGCCCATCGCTACCTCCTGCCGCTGATGCTCCTGTCGAGCGCGGTGTCGTTCACGTACGAGGTGCTCTGGACGCGCCTGCTGACGTTCGTGCTGGGCGGCAGCGTGTACGCGTTCTCCACGATGCTGGCGACCTTCCTGGCCGGGATCGCGATCGGGGCGGGCGTCGCCGCCCGCCTGGGCCGTACGCCCGCCGCGGCGCGCCGGGGCTTCGGGATCGCGCAGTGGGGCACCGCGGCGTTCTCGCTCGTCGCGTTCCGCTTCGCGGACCACCTGCCCCGCCTCGCCGAGCGCCTTTCGGGCGCGGGCACGGGCCCGCTGCTGGCCGGGGCGGCGCTGTCGGCGGCCACGCTGCTGCCGGGCGCCCTGTGCATCGGCGCGACCTTTCCCTTCGCGGTGCGCGCGCTCGCGACCCACGCCGGCCAGGCGGGCGCGGCGACGGCCCGCGCGTACGCCTGGAGCACGGTGGGCGCGGTCCTGGGGGCCGTGGTGGGCGGCCTGTGGGTGCTGCCCGCGCTGGCGTTCGAGGGGACCGTGCGCGCGCTCGCGGCCGCGAGCCTGTTGACGGCCGTCGGCTGCGCGCTGCTGGGCCGGCCCCGCCTGCGGCCGCTCGCCGCCCTCGCCGTGGTCTCGCTGCTGGCTCCTCTGCTGATCCCGCCGCGGGCGCCGTGGAGGCTGTTGCGGCACTCGATGCTCCCGGGGAGGACGGAAGGGGCGGTCGTCTACCGGGGCGTCGGACGCGGCGCGACCGTGCTCGTGCTGGACCAGGGGGGCGAATACCGCCTCTCCTCGAACGGCCTGCCCGAGTCGGCGATCGAGGGCCCCGGATCGCGGCCCAGCCGCTACGCGGTCGCGCACTGGCTCTCCCTGCTGGCCGTCGCCGCGCGGCCCGAGGCGCGGTCCCTGATGGTCGTCGGCCTGGGGGCCGGTAAGACGGTCGAGAACGTGCCGCCCTCGATCGCGTCCATCGACGTCGTGGAGCTGGAGCCGGAGATCGTGCGCGCGAACCTCGCGCTGTCGGGCCGCCGCGGGCGCGACCCGTTCAGGGACCCGCGCGTGCGGGTCCACCTCAACGACGCGCGCAGCGCGCTGCTGCTCACCGAGAGGCGCTTCGACGCGATCGTCTCGCAGCCGTCCCATCCCTGGACCGCCGGGGCCGCGCACCTGTTCACGCGCGAGTTCTTCGAGCTGACGCGCGATCGCCTGGGCGACGACGGCGTGTTCGTGCTCTGGATGGGCCAGGCGTTCGTCGACGAGCCGCTGCTGCGGTCGCTCCTGGCCACGCTGCGCTCGGTGTACCCGCACGTCGAGGTGTACGACCCGCGCCCGGGAGGCTCGCTGCTGTTCGTGTCGGCGACTCGCCCCCTGCGCATGGAGGAGACGGCGGGACGCGCGATCGCGGCGGCTCCCGCCACCTGGGCCGCCCAGGGCGTGATGACGACCGTGGACGTGCTGGCCGCGCGAGTCGCGGACGAGGAGGGGGTCGCCCGCGTGGCGGAGGGCGCGCCGGTCAACACCGACCGCCGGAACCTGCTCCAGACGCGCTCGCCGCGCATCCTGGCCAGCGCCCTCGGCGCCGCCGGCGCGGACCGCGTCTTCGCGCCCTACGATCCCGTCCGCCGCCTGGCCGCGGGACCCGAGGGCCCGCGCCTGGTCCAGCGCTACATCCGGGACGGGCGGCTGCGCCGCGCGCGCCGGGTGCTGGGGGCGATGCCCGCGGGGCCGTCCCGCCGCGTCGCGAGCGCGCGGATCGACCTGGCCGCGGGTGCGCAGGCGCGCGGCGAGTCGGAGCTGCTGGCCCTCGTGCGCGAACGGCCGCCCGACAGGGACGCGGCGCGCGCGCTGATGGTCGCGCGCGGGGACGCGCTCCTGCGCGGCGAGGATCCGGACGGGCTGCTGGGCGTCCTGGCGCACGATCCGCTGGCCGCGGGCGTCCTCGAAGGCTGGCGGCGCTCGGCCGCGGGCCGGCTGGCGGACGTCGCGGAGCTGGAGCCCGTGCTGGCGGGCGCGGCTCGCCACGATCCGCTGGAGGAGCCGGCGCTGCGGCTGCGGATCGGCTGGCGTTTGACGAGCGGCGATCCCGCCCGCGCGCGCGAGGCCATCGCGCTGTTCGATCCCTTCATGGCCGAGGCGGCCAAGGCGCCCGACGCGCTGCTGCGCGCCCGCCTGGCGCTGGCGGCCCGCGACGCGGCGACCGCCTACGCGAGCCTGATCGAGATCGCGGACCTGGGCCTGTACGTGTCCGACTACCAGCAGACCGCGCGCGAGGGCCTGGAGGTGATGGAGCGCGTCCAGGCCGCGACCGGCACGCCGCCACCCGGCGGCCTGCGCGAGAGGCTGCTCAGGGGGTCCGCGGGGCCGCTTCCCTGACGGCGGGCTCGACGGGCGAGCGCGGGTCCCCCGGGGGCACGGGCGCGCGGGCCAGGGCGTCGATGCCGGCCAGCAGGTCGGCCACGGCCTGCTCGACGATCTTCTCGCCCTTGTGCCAGGTCGCGAGCGTGGGATCGCCGAAGACGCCGGACGGCGCGAAGTGCCCGCCCTTGCCGCGGTCGCGGGTGAGCGGGCCGCTCGAGGCACCCCCGCCGTCCGCCACCGCCTTGTCCATGCGCACGGTGCCCGGCCGCATGTAGAGGACCATCGACGTCTCGATCTCGTCCGCGTGCGTGCCGTACTCCTGCTCGCGCACCGCGTCCTCCGCCGCCTTCCCGATCTGGAGCACGTCGGAGAAGTGCAGCGCGATGCCCTCCTGCGCCAGCAGCTCGGCCGTGGCCTGGAGCGGACGCGCCGTGGAGACGCCCGTGTTGAGCACGTAGAAGCGGCGCGGGCCGTGCCGCGCCACGCTGCGTACGATCTGCGCGATCGCGTCGCGCTGCGTCTCGAACGACAGCGACGTCGATCCGGGGAAGTCCAGGAACGCGGGATAGAAGCCGTAGGTCAGCGTCGGCAGCATCGCCACGTCGCGGGCCGCCAGCACGCGGCCGGCGTAGTACTCGGCCAGGATCTCGTCGTTGCGCAGCGTGAGGTGCGGGCCGTGCTCCTTCGCCGCCGCGCCCAGCGGGAGCACCACGACGCGCTCGGGCGTCAGCACCTTCTCCGCTTCCGTCCACGGCACGTCGGCGAGGCGCACGCCGGGGCGAGCGGACGACGCCACGCGCTCCGGCAGGTAACGCTTGGGGAACTTGGCCACGACGGTGTAGACGGGGTCCACCACGTTCGCGACGCGCACCACCGCGACCTGCGACACGAGCTGGTAGGCGTCCGCCTTGTCGAACCCGTGGTCGGCGACGAGCCAGTCGATGAGCTCCACGAAGGCGATCCGCAGCGCGTCGGTCAGCGGCCGCGTGCTGCCCGCGACCATGAGGTGCTCGGCGTCCTCGAAGCGGGGCCAGGCGATCGCCCGCTTCTTCAGGAGCCCGAAGCGGAAGGCCACGTCCATCGAGGTCTCGAGCCCCGAGCCACACACCTCGCCATCGCCCTGGAGGGCGTGGCCGTCGCCGAAGTAGAACAGCGCGCCGGGATGGTACACGGGCAGGTAGACGGTCGTGCCCTCGCGCACGTCCGAGGCGTCCAGGTTCCCGCCGAGGGGCCCGGGCCACAGGCCGCCGAACTCCTCCTCTCCGGACGGCGCCACGGCCACGCGGCCCAGCATGGGCGCGAGCGGCACGGTGACCGACTTCATCCGGCTGCCGGGCAGGTCCACCGTGCCCGTCATGCGCTGGCGGTCCAGCCGCCAGACATAGCGCCCCGTCGGGAACGGGTCGTTGAGGAACGCAGTGCGCGAGTCCGGGACGAGGGCCCCGAAGCGCCCGCCCTGGGTGGACACAGCGGTGTCGCGGTTGGGACGCACCTTCAGCACCTCGACCACCAGCGTGTCGCCCGGCTCGGCTCCCTCGATCGCGATGGGGCCGACCTCGCCGGGCCACTTCGCGCCGGGCTTCTCGTACCACTCGCCCCACAGCGACTCGCTCTCCAGCACGTCGCCCGGCTTGACGGTCAGGACGGGCGGGCGCACGGCGAACGTGGCGTGCCCGACCGTCGGCTTCAGGCGATGGGTCTCGGCCGCCGCCGCGGCCGGCAGCAGCGCGGCCAGCACGAGCACGTGTCGCATGGCACCTCCTGGGGAGGGCCGATTGTACGGCGGGCTTGCCTTCCGGGCCGCTCGAACCTAGGCTCCCTTCGACGTCGTGCCCGACTCCCCCGAGGAGGTGTGTGGTGAGGAAGACGGCGTGCGTCGTGGTCGGGCTGCTGCTGTCGGGCACGCACACGCCGGGCGCCGACCGCCCCGCCCGCACGCGCGACGAGGCGAAGAGGGTGCAGGGCAAGGTGGTTCCCCACGAGCCCCAGCCCCTCTCCCGCACCCCTCAACGGATCTTCGGCACGATCACCTACGACACCGGCACCAACTCTGGGTTCCATCCGGACGTGTTCGCTGGAGCGGCGAACCTGAACCGGACGGTCGGCAACCGCTTCAACAGCGCCTACACCCTGCCGCTGCTCATGACCGGCATGGTCTGGAGGCTGACGGTCTTCCCGGCGAACGACGGGGACCAGTCCGTCTCCATCGCCGACACGCCGACGAGCATGAACACCGCGATGGTCCTCGTCTTCGTGAACGCCCCGCTCATGGCGAACCAGTTCAACGCCGTCGACCTGACCCCGGGCGTCTGGGTCGGGCCGGACTTCCTGGGCCTGTTCATCGGGCAGTTCAACGCCGCGCAGACCGTCCTGCTGGGCATGTCGGACATGTCGATCCTGGGGCAGGGCTTTCACGCCATCCAGGCGTTCTACACCACGGAGGGCGGCGGGTTGCAGACCATGATCGACATGGTCCCCAACCGGAACGCGATGCTGCGCGCGAACGTCGACATCCTGGTGCCGGTGGAGCTGATGGACTTCCGCATCCAGTAGCCGCGCCCGACGGGGCGCCGCGCCCGCGGCTTGCCTCCGCCCCCGCCCTGCATTACCCTTTCGCAATCTCGGCGCGATCCGTATCGTTCCCCCCGCCGGACTCCGGGCTTTGACCCGTAAAGGGCTGCTGTTCCCATGTGCGGAATCGCCGGATTCGTGAACCTGGCGGGTGAGCCCGCGGACGCCAGCGTCCTGCGGGCGATGGTGGCGACGCTGCGCCACCGGGGCCCGGACGCGCAGACCTTCGAGACGCTCGGACCCTGTGGGCTGGGTCACACGCGCCTCGCCATCATCGACCTCTCGGGCGGCAGCCAGCCCATGCGCACGGACGACGGGCTGTGGATCGTCTTCAACGGCGAGATCTACAACTACCTCGAGCTCCGCGAGGAGCTGATCGCGAAGGGCAGGCGCTTCCAGACGAAGTCGGACACGGAGGTGATCCTCCAGGCCTACCGCGAGTACGGGCCGGAGTGCGTGACCCGCTTCAACGGCCAGTTCGCGTTCGCGCTGTGGGACGAGGGCGCGCGCGCCCTGTTCCTCTCGCGCGACCGCCTGGGCAAGAAGCCGCTCTACTACGCGCAGCGCGGCCGCCACCTGGTGTTCGGCTCGGAGATGAAGGCGGTGCTGAGCCATCCCGCCGTCCCGCGCGAGCTGGACCTCAAGGGGCTGGACCAGGTCCTCACCTTCTGGTGCACGGTGCCGCCGCGCACCGTGTTCGATGCCATCCGCGAGCTGCCGCCCGGCCACTCGCTGCTGCTCGCGGGTGGGCAGGTGCGGACCTGGCCGTACTGGCAGCTCGACTACCAGCCGGACGAGCGCGAGCGGCCCGAGGCGGAGTACGCGGAGGAGCTGCGGGCGCTGCTGATCGACGCGACCCGGCTGCGCATGCTGCGGTCGGACGTGCCGGTCGGCGCGTACGTGAGCGGCGGCATCGACTCGACCGTCATCGCCGCCCTGGTCCGCAAGTACACGGACCAGCCGCTCGACACCTTCTCGGTGACCTTCGAGGACCCCGAGTACGACGAGAGCGGCTTCCAGCGCCAGGTGGTCGAGCACCTGGGCATCCGGGAGCACCGCTCGGTGCACTGCGCCGGCGAGGACATCGGGCGCGTGTTCCCCGACGTCGTCTGGCACACCGAGCAGCCGATCGTGCGCACCGCGCCGGCGCCGCTGTTCCTGCTCTCGCGCCTGGTGCGCGAGAACGGGTACAAGGTCATCCTGACCGGCGAGGGCTCGGACGAGGTGCTGGGCGGCTACGACATCTTCAAGGAGGCCAAGGTCCGGCGCTTCTGGGCGAAGGACCTGGCCTCGGGCATGCGGCCGGCGCTGCTGAAGCGGCTGTACCCGTACATGACGAACCTGCAGAGCCAGCCGCCCGCCTACCTGCGCGCGTTCTTCCACGTCCGCGCGGAGGACCTGGCCGATCCCTTCTTCTCGCACCTTCCCCGCTGGGAGCTGACCGCGCGCTCCAAGATGTTCTACTCGGACGAGGTACGCGCAGCGCTCGGCGGCTACGCGGCCCGCGACGAGATCGCGCTGCCGGAGCGCTTCGCGGGCTGGGACGGCTTCTGCCAGGCGCAGTACCTGGAGACCTCGGGCCTGCTGCCTGGCTACATCCTCTCCAGCCAGGGCGACCGCATGCAGATGGCCCACTCGGTCGAGGGCCGCTGCCCGTTCCTGGACTACCGGGTGGCCGAGTTCGCGGGCCGGCTGCCGCCGCGGCTCAAGATGAAGGTGCTGAACGAGAAGTACATCCTCAAGCGGGCCACCTCCGACCTGCTGCCGGGCTTCCTGCAGAAGCGGCCCAAGCAGCCCTACCGGGCCATGGAGGTGCCGAGCTTCTTCGACACGCAGAGGCGGCGCGCCCGCTTCGAGTGGGTCGACGAGATGCTCTCGCCGGGAGCCGTGAAGGAAGCCGGCCTGTTCAACCCCGGGGCGGTGGAGAAGCTGGCGCAGAAGGCGCGGGAGGGCGGCGTCGTGGGCGTGAAGGACGCCATGGCGCTCGTCTCGATCCTGTCCACGCAGCTGACCGTCGCCCAGTTCACGAAGGACCTCAGGAAGATCGCGTGATGAACGAGACAGTCGAGAGCCAGGTACGCGCGTACGTGGTGGACCATTTCCTCTTCGGGCAGGGCGGCGACAAGCTGGGCAGCGAGGACTCGTTCCTGGAGAAGGGCCTCATCGACTCCACGGGCGTGCTCGAGGTCGTGATGTTCCTGGAGGAGCGCTTCGGCATCAAGGTGCAGGACGAGGAGCTCGTCCCGGACAACCTCGACTCGCTGGCCCGCATCGCGCGCTTCGTCGAGCACAAGGTGCAGCAGAAGGCGACCGCGTGAGCGCGCGACCGCCGCTCACCGCCTCGCTGCTGAAGCTGGACGCCGCCCGCGAGGCGGACCGCATCTGCGACTGGATCCGGGCCACCGCGCACGACGTGAAGCGCCGCGGCGCGGTCGTCGCCTTCTCCGGCGGCATCGACAGCAGCGTCGTGGGCTCGCTCTGCGTGCGCGCCCTGGGCAAGGAGAACGTCGCCGGACTGCTCATGCCGGAGGAGGACTCCTCGCCCGAGACGCTGGGGCTCTCCACCAGCATCGTGGAGCACCTGGGCATCTCCTACCGCCTGGAGAACCTGACGCCGATCCTGGCCGCGGTCGGCTGCTACCGGCGCCGCGACGAGGCCATCCGCTCGGTGGTGCCCGACTACCAGCCGGGCTGGAAGCACAAGATCGTCCTGCCGGGCGTGCTGGACACCGACAGCTACCGCGTCTACTCCATCGTGGTGCAGACGCCCGAGGGGCAGACGCGGAAGGAGCGGCTGCCGGTGGGCGCGTACCTGGCGATCGTCGCCGCCACCAACTTCAAGCAGCGCACCCGCAAGATGATGGAATACCACGAGGCCGACCGGCTGAACTACGTGGTCGCGGGCACCCCCAACCGCCTCGAGTACGACCAGGGCTTCTTCGTCAAGCTGGGCGACGGCTCGGCCGACCTGAAGCCGATCGCGCACCTGTACAAGACGCAGGTCTACCAGATGGCCGAGTTCCTGGGCGTGCCCGCGGAGATCCGCCGGCGTCCGCCCACGACGGACACCTACTCGCTCCCGCAGTCGCAGGAGGAGTTCTACTTCTCGCTCCCCTACGACCGCATGGACCTGTGCCTGTTCGCGCGCGACAACGGCTACAGCGCGGAGGAGGCGGCGTCGGGCCTGGGACTCACGGCGGAGCAGGTCGAGCGGGTCTACCGCGACATCGAGGGCAAGCGGCGCTTCGCGCGCTACCTGCACCTGGAGCCGCAGCTGCTGGAGCCGGCCTAGGCCTCAGAGGTAGCGGTCGTAGCCGTACTTGTAGTGGGCGTGCAGGAAGTCGCGGTGCTCGTTCACCACCACGCCCACCACCCGCTCCGCCTGCAGGCGCTCCAGCGCGCGCAGCGTCGTCTCGCGCGGCGAGAGCCGCTCCCGGACGACGAAGAGGAAGCCGTCGATCCGCTCCTGCAAGATGATGGTGTCGGCCACGGGCATGACCGGCGCGCAGTCCACCACCACGAAGTCGTAGGTGCTGCGTGCCGACGCCAGCAGCCCCTTCATCCGCTCGGAGCCGAGCATCTCGGCGTGGCGCCCGTCCGACGAGCGCCCCGCGGGCAGCAGGTGGAAGCCCGCCGGCATGACCCGCCGCATGGAGATCGTGCTGCCACCGCTGTCCAGCCACTCCGCCAGCCCCGGCAGGCGCGGCAGGCCCAGCGAGTCCTCGACGGCGGGCCGCCGCAGGTCCGCCTCCAGCAGGAGGATGCGGGCCCCGTGCTCCTGGGCCATCACGGTCGCCAGGCCGACCGCGATCGTGGTCTTGCCCTCGCCGACGATCGCGCTCGTGACGCCCAGGCAGCGCAGGCCACGCTCGGTGTCGAGCGTCCGCACGCGCGCACGCAGGCGGCGCAGCTCCTCGGTGACCGGCCCGCCCGCGGTGATCGACGCCAGCGCGCCGCTCGGCCGCCGCGGTGTCACGTCGACGCGCGCCTCCAGCACCGGCCCCGCATCGGGGGCCGCCGAGCTGAACTCGATGTCGATGCTCGATCCGGGCGGGCGCGCCGGGGCCTGGCGAGGAGGCCTCCCCATGCTCTTGAGGAGTGCCTTGGGATCGAACATCTCGTCCATCGGGTGTCCTTCGCTCCTACTCGCGCGATCCGGAGCTGCGCGCGCGGCTGGCCTGGTGGGTCTTCATGTGCGCCACCTTGCCCGGGCGCGCGGCGACCGCGGCGTCCAGGTGCGGCAGCGCGGCCAGCACCGGGAACGGCAGCAGCGCTTCCACCTCGCGCAGGCTCTTGATCGTCGGGTCCATCATCTCCGCAGCCACCGAGGCGCCCAGGCCGGCGACGAGCCCGCCCAGCATGCCCAGCCAGAGGAAGAGCCAGCGGTTGGGCGAGACGGGACGCTCGGGCAGGAAAGCCGGGTCCAGGATGCGGAAGTTGTCGGTCTTCCACTGGTCCTGCAGCCGCTCGGCCATCTGCGCGTCCATCTTCTTGCGCAGCAGGTCCAGGTAGTTCTGGTTGAGCTGCTGGTAGTCGCGCGTGAGGGTGGCGAGCTCCTGCTCCGTGCGGGGCGTCTCCTCCACCCGGCCCTGGAACATGGAGATGCGGCGGTCCACGTCGGCCAGCTTGCCCTCCAGGTGCCGCACCTCCGCGCGCGCCTGCTCCAGCTGGGCGTCGCCCTGGTTGGACTGGGTGCGAGCCGACACCTGCTTCTCGAGCCGAGCGACCTTGGCCTGCACCGCCTGCACGTCCGGGTGCTCGTCCGTGTAGCGGGCGCGCAGCCCGGCCAGCTCGTTGCGCGCGGCGGTCAGGTCCGCCACCGGGTCGTTGCCGGGGCTCGCGCCCGTGCTGGACGACATGCCCCTCTCGACCAGGAGCGCCCGCTCCCGCGCCGCGCGCAGGCTGTCGCTGACCGACTGCTGCTCGAGCTGGAGCCTCTGCAGGATGGCCAGGTTGGCGCCGGTCTGCTCGGGCAGCCGGCCCATGCGCGACTCCTTGTACTGGCGGAGGGCCTTCTCCTTCTCCTCCAGCTTCTGGCGCGCCTCGGTCAGCTGGGACTCGATGAACTCGCCGGTCACCTCGACCTGCGTCTTGCGCGCCTGGCTGCTCTCCTCGATGAAGAGCGTGGCCAGGCGGGCGGTCACCGCCTGAGCCATCTTGGGGTCGCGGTGCGTGTACTCGAGGGTGAACGAGTCGTTGCCCTTGACGTTGATGGCGATGGCGGCACGCATGCCCTCGACGATCGCGGTCAGCGGCGCCCGGCCGGCGCGCTCCGGGTAGGGATTGAGCTCGTCGAGGATCCGCTCCAGCCGCGTGCGGCTCAGGATCTCCTGGCGGATGGTCTGCAGGCGAGGGCGGCTCGCCGCCGCGTCGCGCGTCCCCTCGTTGATGAACGACTGCGGCACCTTGTCGGACTCCACCAGGATCAGGGTGGAGGAGGTGTAGGTCTTGGTGATGGCGAGGCTGGCCACCACCGCCAGCACCGTGACCAGCACGAACGGGATGGCCACGTGCCACGGCCGGCGCAGCGGGATCTGCAGGTACTCGAGGATCGATGGACGGTCGGCGGCAGGCTCGGTCACGGCGTTCAGAACCCTTTCGAATAAGCCAGCGTCAGATGGGCGGAGTCGCTCAGCGTCGCCGGTGCGTCCCCTTCGGTCGCGCGGCGCTGCACGTAGGCGGCGGTCAGGCTCAGGCCTCGCGTGAGGCCGAAGCGCACGCCGGCATCCCACCCGTGGGCCTCGAACACGAAGGTGGGGTCGAAGACGTCCTCGCTCCGGCTGTAGCCGTAGTGGGCGAAGGCCGTCGCCCAGGTGACGAGGTCCCGGCCGACGCCGACGGACACCATGTCGCCCTCGCGCACGCGCCCGGTCCCCAGCGCCTGGCTGACCGAGTGGGAGTAGCGCCCCGACAGGCTTCCGTGCCGGCCGTTGAAGGTGCCCTCCACCGTGGCGAAGGGCGCCCACTCGCTCGGCGTCCGGTCCGTCTCCGGCAGGTAGGTGGCGCCTCCCGCCAGGTAGAACGAGAAGCGCGGCCCGCTGGTTCCGGCCCAGCCCAGGTGCAGCGAGTGGGCCGGCTGCGTGTACGCCTCGAGCATGCTGCGCTGGTGCACGTAGATGAGGTCCAGGCTGCCCGTCGCGCTCAGCTGGCGCGAGAAGCGCGCCCCCAGCGCCAGCTCCGACCCGTTGGGCAGATCCTCCTCCGGGAAGTCCACACTATCGTACCGCGCGTTCACCGCGACCGTGTTGCGGGCCGACGGCTGGTGAGCGACCTCCACCGCCCCGTGCGTGCTGAGCGTCCGGGCCAGCGGCAGCAGCACCCCGCTGCCGGTGAGCACCGAGCTCTCGCGCGTGTACGCGGACACCACGTCCTCGCTGAGGCTCAAGGTCGTGCGCGTGGTCAGGCGCTGGACCGCGTCCATGCCCGCCGCCCAGCCGAAGCGGTTGAGGTCCGAGTCGTCGTGGTAGCGCACGCCGTTGCCGTTCCCGTGCAGCGTGAGCCGGCCGCGCGACCCGCGGAAGGTCCGCGAGAGCGTCACGCCGCCGCTGTCCACGAACGTGTTCTCCTCGTTCTCCCCCTCCACGAACCGCGGGTTCTCCTGGTAGCTCTCGCGCAAGCGCACGGTGAGCAGCCACGGCGGCAGGCGCGCCACCTCGCCCTCGACCGGCGGCGGCTCCATCCCCGCCAGCGGGCGTCCGCCGGCGGGCGGCAGCTCTCCCGACACGATCGGCGCCTCCGGCAGGCTCGGCGGCGGCGAGGCCATGGGCAGCGGGCTCGGTGAAGGGGAGGGCGACGGCGAGGGCGAAGGCCTGGGGGCCTGGGCCCGCACCCACGCCGGGAGGGCGAGCAACAGCGAGGCGGCCAGCAGCAACCGCACGGCCCCGCTCATGGAACGAGGATCGTGTCGCCGGGGCGCAGCAGGATGTTCTGGCTGATGTCCCGGCCGTCCTCGAGCTTCTTGTAGTTGACCGGGACGAAGGTCTGCGTGCCCTGGCTGACGCGGATGATCTGGATGCCGTCCGCCTTGGCGAACTCGCGCAGGCCTCCGGCCAGCGCCAGGCCCTGCAGCACGGACACCCTCCCCGCCAGCGGGAACACGCCCGGCGTGTTGACCTGGCCCATGACGTAGAAGCGCGAGCTGTTGGCCTGCGAGACGCCCAGCGTCACCTGCGGCGACGACAGGAAGCGGCCCAGCGCCTTGCCCAGGTCCGCGCCCAGCTGCTGCGGCGTGCGGCCGGCGGCGGCCAGGTCGCCCAGGAGGGGCACCGTGATCTTGCCGTCCACGCGGACGGTGACGTCACGCGTGAGGTCCGGCTCCTTCCACACGAAGATCTGGAGCACGTCTCCCGGCCCGATCACGTAGTCGCCCTCCACCTGCTCCGGGCCGCGGGCGGGCGCTGGCGCCTGGGCCTCTGCGGGGGGGGCCGGCGCGAGGATGAGGGCCGCGAACAGGAGGATCGCGGCGGTCGGGGACGGCGACGGATGACGCGGCAAGCGGACTCCTCGATTCGGGGTCACGTCACGCATGTGGATCGGCCGCCGGGGCGGCACGGCCCGGGAAACGACCGCGGAAGGGAACGCGAAGCGTCAATTACGACCTGAGCGGTCCCCTTTGTCAAGGGTCCGGTCGGGCCAGGCCGCGCTCGATCCGCTTCTCCATGCGGCCCAGCGCGGGGTGGCTCGGGTGCTGCTCGCGCATGCGCGCGAGCAGGGGTTCGACACGACGGCGCCGGACGTCCAGGGGCTCGGGACCGCCGGCGTAGAACGCGGCCAGGTCCGCGAGCGCCCAGAAGTACCCGGGATCGACCTGGAGCGACCGCAGGTAGCTCCGCTCGGCCGCGTCGCGGTCCCCGAGCCGCGCGTACGCTTCGCCCTTCAGGTAGTCGGCGCGGCCCGGTCGGGCGGTGGACGGCCAGGACGCGGCCCGGTCCAGCAGCGCCAGGCCGGCCCGCGGGTCGCCCCGCTCGATCCGCTGGCGTGCCTCCTCGAACTGGCGCTCCCGCCGGTCGCGCAGCCCGTGGGTGACGACCGCCGCCAGCACGATCGCGATGGTGAGCGCGTGCACCGCCCAGGAGCGGCCGCCCGGCGTCGCGCCCGCCTCGCGCGGACGGAGCCGGCGCACGATCAGGTAGGCGAGGAACAGGCCGCCGAAGAGCAGGGCCTCGCCGCTCGGGCTCTCCGGGACGAGCGGGCGCTCCAGGATCAGAGGCCGCGCGGAGAACGGCCACCACGGCTGCCGGTCGGTGCTCTGCAGCACGTCGAGCAGGTCGTGGAGCAGCAGCGAGCCGAACGCGACGAGCCAGGCCCGGATGCGGGAGACGCCACCGGCCGCGGAGAGGGCCAAGGCCACGACCGGGCCGGCCGCGACCGCGAACACGACCGAGTGCCCTGCGCGCGGCGCGTCCGTCCAGCCCGCCAGCAGTCCCAGCTGCCCCACCACGTCGGGCAGGTAGGCGGTCGCGATGACCGCCGGCGCCCACAGGGCGGCGCCCGCGGCCCGCGGGGGCCGGGCCTCGAGCGCGGTCGCCCATCCCACCAGCGCGTGGCCGATCAGGGGCACGCGGCCGACCCGTCCCGGATCACTTCAGCTTGTGCTCGAACGGCGTGTCGAACGCGAAGCCTCCCTGGGAGTCGATGGTGACACCCTTGGCGGCGAGCGTCCCGTAGGGCGCGTTGGACGTGAGCGTCACCGTGCCTCCCTGCCCGAGCAGCGGCGCGTTGAGGAGCGGGTGGAGCTGGTAGACGCCGCGGACGGGCACGACGAACGTCCGCGCGTAGACGAGCGCGCCCGCCTGGTTCCAGAACCACAGGGTGCCGTTCACCTGGAACGGGTTCGGATTCTGCACGATCAGGACCGAGATGTTGTTCTGGACGTTGTTGAACCGCGACATGGTCATCGTGGTCTCGTACAGCCGGAGGCGATAGCGGTCGTCCGCGTCGCAGGCCGTGGTGCACCCGGTGCTGCGCACCCGCAGCGTCTGGTGCATCGCGTCGACGGCGCTGGCCTGCTCCCAGCGCAGGCTGCGCGCCGAGCCGGTGCCCACCGGCTGCCCGGTCTGGAGCACCGTCAGGTTGTCCGACCCCAGCCGCTCCAGGACCAGCCCGGGGGCGATGTCGCCCGACACCTCGTCCGCCACCACCTCCCACGACGAGCGCGCGGGCTGCGCGATCCGGTAGTGGTCCACGTCCGGGGCGCCGGTGGACGCGAGGTCCGCCTCCACCGTCCAGCCGTGCAACAGCTCGTCGGTGCTCAACGGAGGCGCGTCGTCGTCCAGGATCAGCCCCTCGCCCTCGTCGGGCGCGGTCGCGTTCTGCGGGCTGGAGAGGTTCAGGGTGAACGCCTCGTCGAACTCGGTGGCGCTGTCCCCACCGACCATCACGTCCACCGTCTGCTGCGCGGAAGTGCCCGGCGGGAACGTGAGCGTGCCGGAGGCGGGGTTGAAGTCCTGGCCGGCGGCCGCGCTGCCGGAGACGGTCGTGTAGCTCGCGCTGACCGGGAAGCTGCTGGGCGCGGTCAGGGACACGCCAAAGCGGCAGGGGCTCGACCCGGAGTCGCCCTCGACCACGCCGCAGTCGGACACCACCAGCTCGGGCGCAGCGTCGTCGTCCACGATGGTGACCACCGCCTGCGGGTCGCCCAGCACCGCGTTCGTCGAGCCGGTGAGCGTCACGTTGTAGGTCTCGTTGTTCTCGTCCATCAGGTCCGGCAGGATGTTGACCGGGAGCGAGTAGGAGGTCGTGAACGGCGGAATGACGACCGAGCCCGGGCCGGCCACGAAATCGACCCCCGCCGTGGCGGTGCCCGCGGTCACCGAGTAGTTGACCTGGATCGGCACGGGGCTGCTCCCGCTCAGCGCGAGCGGGACCGCGTGCGTGAAGGGCGTGTAGTGGCCCTCGGCCAGCGACGCGTCGAGAACGGACACGGTCGCGGCGATCTCGTAGGCGCCGATGTCGAACGCGGGGCCCACCGGGCGGCCCACGCCGTCGTGGTCCCGAGAGATGTCGACTCCGTACAGGCGGAGGTAGCGGGCGAACGCCGGGTGCGCGTTCAGCCCGGTGTTGACGGCCGGGGAGGTCCCCGCGATGTGGAAGTCCGCTCCCGCGGGGTTCACCAGCTGCGGGTTGGCGTTGATGCACTGCGAGACCTGGCCCGGGAACGCGGCCTGGGTCTGCTGGCAGTTGCGCACCGTCGAGCTGCCGAACCGGATGCGCGCCGTCGCGTCGAAGACGTTGTTCCGCAGCACGTTCGCGGACGACGAGGAGCCGACGGCGACGTGGTGTGAGGGCTGGGTCAGCCCGGCCACGACGTTGTTGATGAGCTCCACGTGGCTGCCGTTGGGCGCCGAGATGCCCGCGTCCGAGCCGAAGATCGTGTTGCTGATGGCGTAGAAGTCCGGAGTGGCGTTGGCGCGGATGGCCTGCACGCCGAACATGCTGTTGGGGTCGTAGGGGTCGCCCGGCTCGTGCCGGATGTTCCATACGAGGTTCCCGATCACGTAGTAGCCGTCCTGCGCTCCGGTGCAGCGGATGCCGTTGGACGCGTCGTGCACTCGGTTGTGGAGGATCCACACGCGCTGGGGGTCGTAGTGGACGACCAGGGCCGTGCCGTCGTCGGTGCCGCTGGCCGGGATGTCGAAGTTGTACATGTCGTTCTGCGACACCACCACGTCGCGGCTCTGCTTGACGTCCAGGCCGTTCTCCTGGTTGTCGTGGAACACGTTGCGCGCGATGTAGGTGTAGCGGGTCCACGGCTCCGGCGCCGGCGGGTTGTCGCCCACCCGCGCCGAGTCTCCCGCCAGGTGGTGGATCCAGTTGTCCACCACCCACACCCGCTGCGAGCCGTCGTCCACCACCACGCCGATGATGTCCAGCTCCTCGGGGCTGTTGATGTCGCCCGCGTCGTGGATGTGGTTGGCCAGGATCACGACGTCGGAGACGGTGTGTGCCGAGACCATCGAGGTGGGACCGTCGCTGGGCCAGACGCCGATGTCGTTGTAGCGGATGGCCACGCGCGAGCTGCCCGGCTCGATCCCCAGGTTCGCCGACCGGAGGACCAGCCCTTCCACGATCAGGTTCGTGCCCCCCACCTCGATATGGCCCTGGTTGCCCTGGAAGACGGGCGACCCGATGCCGCGGATGAAAACCGGCGCGGTCGGGGTGCCGTTGCCTCTCCAGGTGATGGACCCGACCGTGTAGGGCCCCCCGCGCACCTCCACCACCGAGCCCGCGGGGAGCGTGCTGGTGGGCACCGTCAGGCGCGGCTGGCTGGGCGAGCCGTTGGGGTTGTTCGTGTTGGTGGCCTGGGGGTGCGTGTTGTCCACGTAGTGCGTGAACGCCCCGGCCACCTGGTCGATGCCGAAGGGAGGGTAGGGCACGCCGATCGGAGGATCCCACGCCGCTGCGGTTCCCGCGCAGGACAGCAGGCAGACGGCGGCGAAGCCGCGTGCGATGGCGTGCTTCATCGGTTTCCTCCAGAGGCCCCCGGAGGCTCCTGGGGAACGCGGCGTGGAGCCCGGGTTACGGCAGGTTGGCGCCTCTGACCCGACGCCCGCCGGGCCCGGCCAAAGGCCGGGATTGTAACATCGGCGGGCCCTGTAACAGTTACATCACTGGGTCATTTCGTACGCGCCCACATCGATGGACCGTCCCTGGGGACGGGCGCGTCCATCGAGGTCCTTGCGGATGTCCACGCCGTAGAGCTGCCGGTAGCGGTCGAAGGCGGGATGGTCGATGCCCGCGTCCAACGCGGGCGAGCCCGGGCCGAGGTGCAGGTCCAGCCGCGCGGCGTCGACGAACCGGGGGTCGGCGTTGATGCAGCGGTCCACCTGGTTGGGGAAGCTGGCCCGCGCGTCGCCGCAGTCGCGCACGCTGGTGGACCCGAACTTGACCCGCGCGCTCGCGTCGAACACGTTGTTGCGCACCACGTTCGCCGACGCACGGTTGCCGACGGCCACGTGGTGGGACGGCTCGTTGAGCGCGGCCACGATGTTGTTCACGATCTCGCCGTGCGTCCCGGTCGGATAGGAGATCCCGGCGTCGCAGCGGTAGACGGTGTTGTTGATCGCGTAGAAATCGGGGGTCGCGCTCGCCCGGATGGCCTGGACGCCCCCCATGCTCCGCGGGTCGTATTCGTCGCCCGGCTCGTGCTTGATGTCCCATACGACGTTGCCGATGACGTAGAGGCCGTCCTGGGCGCCGGTGCTGCGGATGCCGTTCGACGAGTCGTAGACCTGGTTGGCCAGGATCCAGACCCGCTCGGGGTCGTAGTGGATGACCAGGGCCGTGCCGTCGTCCGAGCCGCTGGCCGGGCGGCGCAGGCCGTGCATCTTGTTCTGCGAGACCACGATGTCGCGCGACTGCTTGACGTCGAGCGCGTTCTCCTGGTTGTGGTGGAAGTCGTTCCGGCCGATGTAGACGAACCGCGTCCAGGGCTCGGGCGCGGGCGGGTTGTCGCCCACGCGCACCGAGTCGCCGGCGATGTCGTGGATGTGGTTGTCGACCACCCAGACGTTCTCGGACCCGTCGTCCACCACGACCCCGATGATGTCCATCTCCTCGCGGCTGCGGAGGTCGCCGCAGTGGTGGACGTGGTTGCCGATGACGACGGTGTCCGTGACGCCCGTGGCCCCGATCATGGCCGAGGGGCCGTCCGGGTAGTTCCGTATCTCGTTCGAACGGATCGCGAGCTTGATCGACCCCGGCTCCATGCGCAGGCGCACCTGGTCGAGCACCAGCCCCTCGACCACCAGGTAGCTGCCGCCGACGATGATCTGCCCCTCGCGGCCGGTAAAGACCGGCGAGCCGACACCCTTGATGAAGACGGGAGCCGCGGCCGATCCGCGAGCCTCCCACATGGTGCGGCTGACGGTGTACGGCCCTCCCCTCACCTCGACCACCGAGCCCGCGTCGAGCGACGAGGGCACGGTCGCCCGCGGGCTGCCCCTCGTACCGCGCGGGTTGCCCGAGTCGGTCGCGGCCGGGTTCGTGTTGTCCACGTAGTGGGTCGCCGTTCCGGCCTGCTCGACGATGCCGAACGGAGGCGGCGGGACGCCGAGCGGGGGCGTCCAGGCGGCGCCCGTGCCCGTGCCCGTGGCTGCGCCCGTCCCGGGGGCGGGGGTCTCGGCCTCTTCCGCTCCCCCGCAGGCAGGGGAGGCGAGAGCGATCAACGACAGGATCAGCGGCAGCTTCTTCACGTCACGCCTCTGCACGGAGGGGATCGTCGATCATACCTCCGCCGGGCTCGAGGCGGACGAGAGGATCGCGTCCCAGCGGGCCGTCGTGTGGCCCGTCTCGTACCGGAGGGCAGACGCCCGCGCCCGCCGGGAGTAGGCGCGAAGCTGCTCCTCATCCTCCAGCAGGTCGAGCAGCGGCCGGGCGAAGGCCTCCGGCGTCCGCTCGGCCACCAGGAACCCGTTGTCGCCCGGCTTCACCAGCTCCGGCAGGTCCCCCACGTCCGACACCACGGCCGGCAGCCCGCAGAGCATCCCCTCCATCAGCGCGAGCGAGAGACCCTCCGAGTCGGAGGTGAGGACGAAGATGCGGGCCTGGCGCAGCCAGCGCTCGACGTCGGCCCGGTGCCCCACGAACTCGACACGGTCCCGCAGGCCCAGCGACGCCGCCTGGGCCTTGAGCGCCGGCAGCAGGGGCCCGTCACCCACCACGATCGCGGAGACCTGCGGCCGCACACGCGCCACGCGCTCCACCGCTTCCAGGAAGAGGTCGACCCGCTTCACGCCGGACAGGCGGGCGACCAGGATCAAGTCGGCGCGCGGCGGCTCCGTCGCGGGCGCGAAGCGGGCCGCGTCCATCCCGCCCGAGACCACGTGGAAGCCCGCGTCGGCGCCCCGGGCGCGGAAGAACTCCACCGCGCGATCGCCCATGGTGATGACCCAGTCGAACCCGCCCACCGCCCGCAGCAGCCTCCGCTCGACGACCGGGTCGGGCGTCTCCATCAGGGTGAACAAGCGGTTCTGGCCCCACACCCCGCCGTCGAGCACCTCGGTGGGGCCGCCGCCGCAGAAGTAGATCGAGCGCGCTCCCACCAGGCGGGCCAGCGGCAGCGCCACCAGGCCGTTCAGCAGCAGGTGAAACCCCCCCACGACGTGCGGCCGCGAGCGCACGGCCCCGAACGCGAACGCCGCGAGGCGGGCCACCGTTCCTCCGGCCAGGCGGGACAGCCACAGGGGCGGCCGCACCCATTCGACCTTCGGGAGGTCCGGCATGCGGTACGTCGTCACCACGCGCAGCCGACGGCAGCGCCGGGACGCGGCCAGCGGCGCCACGTGGGCGGCGACCCAGTTGTCGGCGTAGAACGTGCCGGTTAGGAGGATGTCCGCGCCCTCCGCGGGCAACGGCCGCGGGGACGGCCCGATCGCGGTCGCCAGGCGGACCATCCCGGCCTGCGCCGCCGTGAGCGCACGCAGGGCACGGTGCATCACCCATCGTCGGAGTCGGCGCGGGGCCGACGCGGGCGCGGCGCGCGCCCGGTCGTAGGCGACCCGCTCACCGCCGGCCGGGGGCGAGGCCTCCGCCGGCCGGTCGGTCACCGCGGTGGCGCCCCGACGCCCGCCGGCAGCACCTCCAGCCGGCAGACGAATGCCGTGCTGGCGATGCACTCCGCCCGCCCGACGAGCGTCGTGGACGGCGCCTTGACGTGGTAGCCGCGGCTGACCCAGCCGCCCATGGGCGACTCGCTGCCGGTCAGCGTCTCGACGGTCAGCCGGGAGTCCATCTCGAGCACGACCACGCCCCGGTCGGCCACGTGGATCTCGAAGCGGTTCCCGTCCCGCGCGGCCACGCGGCAGTGCTCGGCCAGGTGGAAGCGCACCGCGATGCGGTGGAAGCCCTCGGTGTGGATCTCGTCCAGCACCGTGATCGTGCGAGGCGCGGTCTCCAGGCGGACCTGGCGCCTGTGCACGACCGGGTCGGAGAGGGCTCTGTAGCCGTCGTGCTGGCCCGTCACCTCCACGCCGGTCTCGTCCGAACGGAACTCCAGGCAGCGCGCGTTGGCGCGTGTGCCCCAGAGGAACAGGCCCAGCTGCTGCGACTGGTCGACCTCGTCGACCTCGACCGTGTTGTGCGCCTGCGTGCTGCGGAAGTAGCGCCGCCACTCGTGGTGCGTGAAGTAGTCGTACGTGCCGGGGTCCACCAGCACGTCGGTCCCGAACGCGCGCACGGTGAGGCTGAGCGCGTCCGCGTGGCCGTGGGCCGCGATGGAGCCGAACCCCAGCTCGCCGCAGTCGAAGAGCACGCTGATGCGGTCGCGGCTGCCGTAGCGGCCGCACTGCAGGAGGTAGTAGCCGGCGTCAGGAAACGCGGAAGACGGCAGCGTGATCCGCGTGGTGTCGGGCACCTCGCGGAACAGGGTGGATGCCTGCGGTCCCAGCAGCCAGGCCGTGGACTCGCGCAGGCCTCCCGACCAGCGCTTGAAGTCCGCCCGGCCCCGCAGCACGGCTCCCGTCGACAGCAGCCCCTTGGCGTCACGGGCGTCGCCGAGGTCCAGCACGTAGCCGTCGTCCGCGTCGCCGAACGCGGGCGGCTGGTCGCCGCCCTCGCACAGCGCTCCCGCGAACTCCAGCATCTTCTCGAGCCGACCCCAGTAGGCGGCGGAGAACTCGCGGCGCGTCCAGCGGCCGACCAGCCCGGCCAGCAGGAAGAACTCGAGCACGAACACGTGGTAGGCGAAGGCGTGTTCGCGGTTGGCGCCGTCCGCGTAGGTCTGGGCCAGGATCTCCCGCTCGAGCACGGCCGCGCTCTCCGCCCGCCAGCGCGGCGAGTCGGCGAAGGCGGAGAAGTAGCTGGAGCCGATGAAGACCCCGGCCGCCTCGCCGATGAGGTGGTTGTTGGCGGAGGAGCCCTTCGAGAACTTGCGGGCGACGTCCCACAGGTGCAGCCAGGCCGAGTGCCAGACCCGCTCGCGCAGCGCGTCCGTCAACGCGCCCGAGTCCGCCACCAGGTCGAGCGCCCACACCCAGTTGATGAGGCGGATGGCCAGCTCCAGCGGGCTGCGCCAGTTCATGCCCCGCCCGAAGGGACAGGCGTCGAGCCACGACTCCAGCTGCTCGGCCAGCGCCCTCGCATAGTGGACGTCGCCAGTGGCGCGCCAGGCCCGCGCCAGCACCACCAGGTGCTGGTGGCGGCTGGGCTCCCACACCAGCTTGCAGTCGCCGGTCACGGAGAAGTCGCGGTAGTCGATGCCGCCGGCGAAGCCCACCGGAGTCGCCTTGTCCGCCGAGTGGTCGCGGTTCCAGTCGATGGGGTCGCCCAGGAACCGGTCGCGCAGGTCGAAGAAGCTCAGCCGGTGCGCGGCGGCCGCATCGGCCCTCGCGACCAGGGCGTCGCGCCAGCGCCCCTCGTCCCCGGAGGCCTCCTTCCAGGCGCCGGGCGGCGCGTCCGGCACGCGAAAGCCGGGCGCGGCCTTCGCCGCCTGCGCGAGCTCGGACGGCCGTGGCACCCATCCGACCGTGACGCGGGCGCGGTCGCCCAACGTCCGCATCAGGCCGCCGACGCGCCAGGCGACCTCCCCCACGGACATGCCGCGCAACCGCTGGACGTACCACGAAGCCCGCTGCATGCCTCTCCCGGGGGTCGCGCTCCTTTGACTGAGGGACGACGCTCCTCCAGGGAGCGCCGGTCGGTGCAACCGGAAACCGCAGACTCTACGTGCCACGCGCGGGACTGTCAATGTCGTGTTAACGTCCGCCGCATGAAAGCGGTCCTCGACCTGGTGGCGGGCGCGCGTCCGAACTTCATGAAGCTGGCACCCGTGCAGCGCGCCGTGGCGACGCTGGGTGCGCAGGACTTCCGCATCGTCCACACCGGCCAGCACTACGACGCCGACATGAACGACGTCTTCTTCCAGGAGCTCGGCATCCCCGCGCCCGACTTCCACCTGGAGGTCGGCTCCGGCAGCCACGGCGCGCAGACCGCGCGCATCCTGGAGCGCTACGAGGCGCACCTCGTGGCCAACCGCCCCTCCGCGACGGTGGTGTTCGGAGACGTCAACAGCACGGTGGCCTGCGCGCTGGCGGCGGTGAAGCTGGGCGTGCCGGTCGTGCACGTGGAGGCGGGGCTGCGCAGCTTCGACCGCACCATGCCCGAGGAGATCAACCGCCTGCTGACCGACGCGGTGGCCGAGCTGCTGCTCGTGTCCGAGCCCAGCGGGGTCGCCAACCTGAAGCGCGAGGGCGTGAGCGACTCCAAGGTGCGCCTGGTCGGCAACGTCATGATCGACTCGCTCATGGGCCAGCTCCCGCGGGCACGGGAGCGCGGCGCCGCGCAGCGGCTCGGGCTCGCGCCGAAGGGATACGGGTTCGTGACCCTGCACCGGCCCTCCAACGTCGACGACCCCGCGGTGCTGGGCCGCCTGGTGTCCCTGCTGCAGGAGCTGTCCCGAGAGCTGCCGCTCGTGTTCCCCGTGCACCCCCGCACGCAGAACGCCGCGCGCAAGCTCGCGCTCCAGCCCGGCCTGGAGCCGGGCCAGGAGCGCCTGAGGTGCCTGGGGCCGCAGCCCTACCTCGAGACCATCTCCCTCGTCGCCGACGCCGCGGTCGTGCTGACCGACTCCGGGGGGCTCCAGGAGGAGTGCTCGGTGCTGGGCGTGCCCTGCCTCACCCTGCGCGAGAACACCGAGCGGCCCGTGACGGTGGAGCTGGGCACGAGCCGCCTCGTCGGCAACGACGTCGCGCTCATCCGGGCCGCGTTCGATGACGTGCGGGGCGGGCGCTGGCCCTCGGCCCGCGAGATCCCCCTGTGGGACGGCCGTGCGGGCGAGCGCGTCGCCCAGGCCCTCGCGGACTGGCTGGCGCGCTGAGGGCGGTCAGCGCGCTTCCGCCGCCGGCGCGGCGACAGCCGGGCCACGCCGGCACGCCAGCCAGGCCAGTACGCCCAGCCCCAGCCAGACCAGGGCGGCGTTGCACTCCTTGATCTCCACGACGGCGTGGCGCGGCGCCAGCCGCTCGAGGAACTTGCTGGCCGCGTAGTTCGCGAGGAACAGCAGGCCGACCGCCAGCGTCAGGGCCGGCGCGCCCACGCGCTCGAGCCAGGGCCGCCAGGGCGGCAGCCGCCAGCCCAGCGGCAGCAGCACCCCCACCGCGATGTTGAACGCCGCGAACAGCCGGTCCATGTTGTGGGTGAGCTCGAGCGCGCTCTTGCGCTGGTGGTTCCGGTCGTGGCCGTGGAACCACTCGAGGTTGTGCAGGTTGAGCTCGCGCTGCCTGTTCACGCGCGCGATCGCGTCCGGCGTCTTGAGGCCGAGCACCCTCTGGCCCCAGGAGATCTCCTCCATGCCGACCACGAAGAGGGCCGCGCACAAGGCGAGGTACCCGGGATGGCCCTTGAACAGGCGAGCGGTCCAGAAGGTCCGGCCGCCGCGCCGGCTGGCCCGATAGACCGCGCCGAAGGCGCACGACGCGGCGAAGAAGGCGAGCGCTCCAGCCGACTCGACGGGCCCGTCCTCGCGGGTCCAGGCGCGCTGGAGGTCGCGCCCACCCAGCACGGGCAGGTAGGCCAGGAGGAGCAGGAGGACGAGCGCCCAGAAGATGTAGCGCCCGGCGGAACCCGGACGGCCCGCGGAAGCCCGCGGGACTTCAGTCCCCATTCAAGTCTCCGGCCCCGGTCCGGAGGGAACGAGCCCGGGTCGGCGAGGACACTACCCCACCGTCCAGGTGGGTGCAACTGCGCGGGCTAGGGCGCGCCCGGATCGGTCAGCTCGTTCACGATGTAGCGGTACTTGCCGGACCGGCTGGGCGCGATCGGGCCCACTTCGAGCTCGATTTCCGTCCCGCGCAGGAGCTGCCGGGCCTTGGCCAGCGGCGCGGCCATCGCGGCGCGCAGCGTCTCCGCCCCCGCCGGGTCCTCGGGCTCGACGAGGAAGCGCACGCGGTCGCGCTGCACCTGGCGGAACTGGAAGCGGCGCAGGTTGGGCACCCAGTAGAGCAGCGTGGTGAGCGCCGTGCCGTTGATCCGCGTCCCGTCGCCGGCGACGAGGAAATCGCTCTGGCGGCCGAACACGGTCAGCAGCCGCCGGGAGACGCGTCCACACGAGCACTCCCCGTCGGCCCAGGCGGCCCGGTCCTCGATGCGGTAGCGGATGAGCGGCATGCTCCGGTTGGCGAGCAGCGTCACCAGCACGTCGCCTTCCGCGCCAGGCGCGCACGGGCGGCCGTTCGCGTCCACCACCTCCACGAAGTACATGAGCTCGCTCACGTGGATGGGCGTGTCCGCCGGGCACGAGCACCCGACGTCTCCGACCTCGCGGCTGCCGTAGCGGTTGAGCACCGGGCAGCCCCCGAACGCTTCCTGGATCGCCTGCCGGCGCTCGTCCGTGAGCACTCCCGCGCTCGTGATGATCCCGCGCGGGCGCGGCAGGGGGCGTCGATGGCGCAGCGCGTAGCGGCTGAGGTCGAACATCGCGTCGGCGTACGCCTCGATCACCGAGGGTGGACGGCGGCGGATCTCGTCGATCCAGCCCTCCAGCACGCCGTCCGAGACCTCGTAGCAGTTGAGGTACTGCTGGTGGTGCAGGAAGCGGTACACCCGCTCGCGGAGCGAGATGCCCTCGCGGAACGTCTGCTGGGGCGCTCCCCAGATGAGCAGGTGACGCTCGCCCGGCTCGAAGCCGAGCCAGCGCATGTAGAGCATCTTGGTCTCGGTGACGGCCCGGGTCATCGTGCGGTCCTGGAGCAGCCGCACCGGCTCGCCAGTCGAGCCGCCGCTCGTGTTCCAGTGCGTCCGCTCCTCCGCGCGCTCCGACCGCAGCGCGAGGCCCTGCTCGCGGATGACCGCCTTCGTCATCACCGGGAACGCGCGGACCGCCGCGGCCGGGTCGGCCAGGTCGGCGGAAGCGACCGGCCGGACCTGCCGGTAGAAGGGCACCGTCTCGAGGGCGTGGGAGAGGAGCGCACGCAGGCGCTCTTCCGCCGCCGCGTCCAGCGCCGCGCGCGGGCCGCGATAGGCGGCGTCCATGCGATCGACCTCGCCCAGGAAGCCCGAGCGGCCGCTGATGCGGTAGAAGGACTCGAACCCGGCGCGCCGGAGCGGGCCGAGGGTCACTGCCGGTACGCGGCTGGCCGAGGCGCGCGGGCGCGCAGGCCGAGCAGCTCGGCCGCCTTGCGCGCCAGTATGGCCCCCTTTTGCTCCCGGACCGCGAACTCCTCGTACCGGATGCGCGCCGCCTCCACCCGCCGCCGCGCGCCCCGCGTGCGGCCGGTGAGAGAGGCACCCAGGCGGGCCAGCCGGCGCTCGCGCGACGGGCTGTCGGCCACGGCCACGCGGCGCCCGTCGGCCACGAGCGAGTGGACGCGCTCGAGGTGGAGGGCGCCGCCGCGCGCGCTGAAGAGCGGGAGCAGGCCCCACCGGCAGCGGGGCAGCCAGCGCAGCTGGTGGTGGTACCCGGCCACCACCGCGTCGTAGTCGGGGAAGCAGAAGTTGCCGAGGCTGTAGAAGACGTGCCGGCCCCGGTAGACCTCGTGCCCCTGCGCGGCGTGCGGATGGCTGCCGATCACCAGGTCGAACCCGACCTCGACCAGCAGCCGGCCGCGGCGCACCTGCTCGTCGGAGGCGTGATGGAAGTACTCGTCGCCCCAGTGCACCACGGCGACCGCGAAGTCGGAGCGGGCGCGCAGGTCGCGCAGGTCCTCCGCCGCCCGGTCCGCGTCGAGGTCGACGGGGCCGATGCGCGTCGCGGTCGCGTAGAGCGGCGACGTGTCGGGCGTGCAGTAGGCCGCGTAGCCCACCGTGAGGCCGCCGAACGGGAGCGCCACGCGATGGAACCCCGCTTCGCCCGTACGGCCGGCGCCGAACGTGGGCGCGAGGCGGGACAAACGCTCGCGCGTCAGCTCGGCCACCGGCTCCCCGTAGTCGCCGATGTGGTTGTTGTTGAGGCAGAAGGCGTGGATGCGCAGGCGGTCGAGCGCGTCCAGCACGCGCGGCGGCGAGGTGAGCGAGATCTTCTGGCGCTGCTGGACCAGGCTCCCGGCGTCCTCGTGGAGCGTGCCCTCGAAGTTCAGGAACAGCGAGACGTCGGCCGGGAGCTGCGCGGCCAGCGCGTCGAGCGGACGATCCGACGCGTCCGCGCCGAGGAACAGGTCGCCGGTGAAGCCGAGCAGCGCGCTCATCGCGGGATCATACCTCCCCCCGTCCGGAGGCTTCCAGGAACACCCGCTCGAAGCGGCCCATGGTGACCTCGGGCAGGTGGTTCTCGTTGAAGTAGCGCAGCGACTCCTCCGAGGCCTTCTGCCAGGCCGCGGGAGACGCGAGCAGCGCGCGCATCTCGCGCAGCAGCCCCGGCGCGTCCTGCGCCACCGCCCCCAGCCCCCTCTCCGCGATCAGGTGGTCGGGATCGAAGGTGGAGACGACCGGCAGCCCCACGCTCCAGGCCTCCAGGAACGTGTTGGGGAAGCCCTCGATCGTCGAGGTGCAGCACAGGAAGGCGGCCGCCTCGTAGAGGGCGGGCATGCGCTCGCGCTCCACCCGCCCGTGGAGCGTGACGTTCGGGATGCGCGCGGCGCGCGCGAGCACCTGGTCGGAGTAGGGCGTGGGGCGCGTCGGTCCCCCGGCCACGTCGAAGTGCAGGTCGGGCGCCGCCTCGGCGACGTCGAGGAGCATCTCCAGCCGCTTGCCGCTCGCGATGCGGCCCACCCACAGCACGCGGGCGGGGTCCGCGCCCGGATGCCGCGCCCGCGCTCCCGTCGACGCCGGCGGGCAGGGCATGGGGATCACCACCGAGTCCACGCCGAAGTGGTCGCGGAGCATCTGCCGCTGGATGCGCGTCTGGGCGATCAGGCGGTCGGCGTTCAGCAGGCCGTGCCGGTAGAGCAGCCGCTCCCGGAGCGAGCGCGTGCGGTTGAACTGCGCATCGCAGTCGGTGTCGTGTGCGGTCGAGAACACGAACTTGCGCCCGGCGCGCCGCGTCCACAGCGCCACCTGGCCGGTCACGTACTCCGCGGCGTTGTGGTAGTAGACCTCCGCGTCCGCGCGGCGCAAGGCGCGCAGCAGGCTCGTCCAGCGCGGGTGGAGGAAGCGCAGGCCGGGCAGGCCCTCGTCCTCGCGGCAGGCGCGGATCACGCGCACGCCGTCGATCACCACCTCGTCCGCGCCCTGCCCCTCGTCCCACGTGATCATGCGGACGTCGTGCCCGCGCGCGACGAGCCAGCGCGCCATCAGCGACTGCTGCCGCTGGATGCCTCCCTTGTCCCCGCGGCGCCCGCCGGCCATCTCGCCGTACGCGGAGTGGGCCACGAAGCAGATCCGCAGGGGTCCGGCCTTCGAAGTCATGACGCCACCCTCCCCAGACCAAGCCCACGAATCCGCGCCTTCCAGCGGTCCGGCAGCGCGGTCCGCCAGTAGGCGATCGCGAGCAGCAGGCCGCCCGAGCCCACGCCCGCGACCAGCGCGTGCAGCGGGTCGCGGAGCAGCAGCCGGGCGCCCACCAGGCACGCGAGGTACGGGAGCGCGCAGAGGACGGGGCCCCGCCACACCTCCCGCCAGAACGTCCCCGCCGGAATCTCCAGGCGACGGCACGCGTACACCGGCAGGTAGATCCCGCTCACGATCGTGAGCGGCACGGCCACCGCCACGGCGACTCCCAGGACGCCGGTGTGCAGCACTCCGAGCGCGACATAGCTCCCGACGAACGCCGTGCTCGCCGCGATGAGGTTCGCGATGCCGTAGGCTCCGTGCAGGTTGAGCCCCACCAGCGCGCCGTAGAGCGGGATGTAGGAGATCTGGCTGGACAGCCCCGCCACCACCACCGCGATCAGCATGCGGTCGGCGTAGCGGCCGCCCATCCAGGCCCGCATCACCTCGCCGCCGAACACGACGAGCAGCAGCAGCACGGGCAGCGACAGGTAGATGCCGTAGCGCGTGGCCTTGAGCGCGAGCGAGCGCACCTCAGACCGGCGGCCGGCGCCCTGGAACGAGCTGATGGTCGGCGAGAACACCATCGCGTACTTGTTCACGAACACCTGGAAGTTGCGGACCAGCGAGACCGGGCGCTGGTAGAGCGCGAGCGCGGCCGGCCCCAGGTGGCCCGCGATCAGCAGGCTCACGGAGGAGTTCATGAGCAGCTGGCTGATGTAGGTCAGGAAGGCCTTGCCGCCAAAGCCCAGCATCTCCCTGGCGGTCGCCCAGCGGAAGTGCCTGCGCTTGATCTCCAGCCACGGGCAGAGTCGGTAGGCCACGACCATGCGCGCGCTCCGCCCCAGCGTCTCCCCCGCCACGTGCGCGACCGCGACGCCGATCACCCCCTGCCCCACCAGCAGCGCGCCCACCATCACCGCCAGGGTGAGGACGTTCGTGGCCGCGTGGATGCCGTTGTGCCAGTCCCAGCGGTGCAGGCCGGTCAGGATGCTGCTGTAGACGGTGGCGCTGATCTGGACGGCGAGGCCCAGGCCCAGCAGCAGGACCAGCCAGCGCGCCTCGGTCAGGTGCGCGCCCAGCCGCTCGCGGAACAGGGGGCCCACCAGGTACGTGAAGAGGAGGGCGAGGCCGAACGCGGCCGCTCCCATCACCCTCATCACGATGGCGATGGAGCTCAGCACGCGGTTGATGCCCTCGAAGTCGTCCTTCGCGCGGTGGTAGGCCACGTACCGGTTGATGGAGGTGGTGACGCCGACCTGCACGAGCCCGAAGTAGACGACGAGCGACCAGGCCAGGTCCCACACGCCGAGCGTCGCCTGGCCCAGGCGATGGTCGATCATCCGGGGCAGGACGAACCCGGCGACCATCTGCACCGCCTGCGCGCCCCAGTTGGTGAAGATGTTGCGAGCGAGTCGGCCTCGCCCGTGGATGTCGTGCGCGGGCTCGGTGGCGGGCGCGGGATCGGCGGGCGTGGGCGGCGCGGCAGCCTCCGGGGGGGCGCCCCGGTCCGTTCCGTCAGAGGCTCTCACGAGCCTTCTCCCACAGCCGGCTGGCGGCGTCGAGCCGGTACCGCTTCTCGGCCCGGTGCTCGCGGCTGTCCGTGCGACGCGCATCGACGAAGTCCTGGTACGCGTGCGCGACGCGCGCCCCGCAGGCGAGGGTCGTCGCCCGGTCGACCACGACGCCTGCGTGCGCGCGGTAACCGGCCAGGAACGCGTCGAGGTACCCGTCCACCTCGGCCGCGACGCCCGGCGAGAAGCCCGGGTGGCACCAGAGGCTGAAGACCAGCGTGCCCGCGTCCACGTAGACCGGGCAGCGGACGCGCGTGTCGTCGTCGGGCGGGGCGAGGTACCAGTTCGGCGTCGCGTCGAGCACGACCAGCGTGCCTTCGCCCGAGAGGAACAGGTTGCCGCACACGAAGTCCCAGTGGAGCGGGCGCAGCGGCGAGCGGGCCAGGTGCTCGGACGTCGCGGCATCGACCCGCGCGTCGCCGGAGCCGACGGAGCGGAAGGGCCAGTGCTCGGCCGCTCTGGGGTCGGCGTCCAGGGCCTCGTGGACGATGGCGAGCGCGCGACCGGCCCGCTCGAAGTGCGCGGCGCGCTCGCCTCGCCGGTCGGGCCGCTTCGCGACGTCGTCCACCAGGTGCTCGCGCAGCTCGACCAGCCCCTCGAGGTGCTCCCAGACGATGAGGTCGTGCTCCGCGAGCAGGGCGAGTGGCTCCGGCGCGCGGAACGCTTGGCTGGCGACGGCCGCCCGATGGATGGCGCGGCCGCGATCGAACTCGAGGGCGACGTGCGCGCGATACGACTTCACGAAGCGCGGCCGTCCGTACTGGAGGACCGCCGAGCGCACGGCCGAGGGCGCCGCGCGCCGGAGGCCCGTGTCGGCCCCGGCCAGCCTCGCCAGCGATCGCAGCAGCCGGGGCGCCTTCATGCCGGATAGCCCAGCCGCGGCCAGGGCAGCCCGATGCTGGCGCGCCCGGTGTGGTCCGGCGGGTTGCGCACGACCCGCGGCGCGGCCACGCCGTTGACGGCGAGCGCGGCACGGTCCGGATCGGCGACGTAGACGGTGAAGCCGTCGAGGTCGGCCGTCGGCCCCGAGTAGGCGACGGCGACCTGCTGGAGCCCGCCGTCCGCCGGGGCCAGGCGGACCTGGGCTTCCCGGGCGGCCCGGCGCTGCCCCAGCAGCCGCCGCGTGGTCGTGACCAGCAGCTCGCCGCGCTGCTGGCGCTCGGCCAGGCGTGCCAGCGCCGCGCAGGTGGCGGCGCCGAACGGCCGCGAGCGATCCTCGATCTTCCCCAGGTGCGTGTAGAGGACGCAGGCGCCGCCGCGGCGGACGAGCGTGTCCAGCATGGGGTCGACCACCACCTCCGCCAGGCCCTCGGCCGTTTCGCCCTCGTCCACGGCCGCCCAGTGCGGGTTGCAGCGGAGGAACTCCCGGACGGGCGAGCCGTCGCGCAGCCGGACGTCGTGAAGCACCGCGTTGTCCCGGTGCATGGCGTACTTGACGCTCCCGGTGCGCGCCAGGAATCCCTTGGCCGCCTCCTTGGCCAGCGTGCGCACGGACGCGCCCAGGTGCGGACGCCGCGCGATGCCGGCCAGGCGGCGGCGCACGTCCTGCCCCACCACGCTCGTCACGCGGCCGCGCCACACGTAGCCCACGCCGAACGCCACCGTGAGGTCCGAGTGGTAGGCGTCCGCGCCCGGCACGTCGCCCTGGCCGCACATGATGTCCGCCCCCAGGTTGGTGGCGGCGCGTGCGTGGTCGATCCAGACCTCGATGCGGCAGCCGTGCCGGTCCAGCTCGTCGAGCGCGCGCGCGGCGTGCGCGCGCGTGGTGGCCAGGTCGCCGAAGGAGTGGAAGCAGTCGATGTGCCCCGACCGGATGAGCGCACGCACCAGCTCGCGCCCGGCGTCGTCGGTGTTCCAGTACGCGAACTGGTCGGGCGGCATGTCGAAGTAGATGGTGTTGCCCACCTCGAGGCCCAGGCCCCGGCCCATCGCGGTGTCCGCGGTCGTGTTGAGGTAGCGCGCGATCTGCTCGTAGACGTGGCGGTCCGGCGTCTCGTCCAGGTCGCTGCAGATCGCGAGCGCGGCGCGATACGGGTACGGAAACGGGCGCGGTTCGCTCACGCGCGCCTCAGACGTAACCGAGCTGACGGTTGAGCGCGCCCGCCTCGGCGTCGAAGGCCGAGAGCTCCGCGGGCTGGAGCGCCGTCCGCCAGCGCTCGTCCAGCCGCACCTCGGTGGTGGTGTCGAGCCGCATGCCGTTGCCGATCACGTGGTGGTCGAACGAGCGCAGCTGCGCGCCGCCGCGGTCCGGGTCGACGCCGGCGAACGCGTACAGCCGGCGCAGCGTGCCCTCGGTGTCGCGGCAGACGTCCTCGTAGCGCACCTCGGTCCAGCGCGAGCGGGGCAGCGCGCGCACGACGCTCTCCGCCTCCTCGTTGCTGCGCCGCCACTGGTGCGCGGCCTCGGGCATGGTCTGCCGCTCGTTCGCCCGGTCGCCGCCCATGCCGCCCTGGCGCAGCCGCGGGTCGGTCGCGTCCGCGAAGCCGGCCGGGTCCATGTACGCCAGCGCGACCGCGCGGCCGTCGCGGATGATGCGGATCACGCGCACGTCGAAGGCGGGGTTGCGCAGCAGGTACTTGAGGCGCAGGCCCATCTTCGACGAGTCCACGATCGCCTGCTTCCCTGTCACGTCGAGCAGGCAGCGGGCCAGCTCGGCGTTCATGCGCTGAATCTGCGGCAGCGAGCGACGCCAGGCCGGCGAGAGCCAGAGCGCGGCGTCGCGGGCCATCTCCATCACCGGCCCCCGGTGCAGCGGCTTGAGCAGCCGGTGCACGTAGGGGGTGGCGCCGGTCCGGATGTCGGTGCCCGCCCTGGTCACGTCGAAGGGTCGGCCGCGCGCGCCCATCTCGTCCGCGACGCGGCGCCAGAAGGGGCACTGGAGGATCTCGGACCCGCAGGAGCACCGGTAGCGGGACGCGTCGAGCGCGGTGGCCTTGATCTCGCCGACCGTGCAGAGGTCGGGATGGCTGCCCAGCAGGAAGGCCAGCAGCGTCGAGCCCGAGTGGCTCGCGGCCAGCAGGTAGACGAGCCGGACGGGGGCGCTCACGAGGCGCGGGCCCAGAGCCGGTCGTCGAGGCTCGCGGCGGCGGGTGCGGGCTCGTGACGGACCGGCGACGCCGGCACGCGGCCGGGGACGGCGGGCCGCGCTCGCGGAGCCAGGACGGGCGCGCCGCTCGCGAGCGCCCGCGCGCGCTCCCGCTCGACGCGCAGGAGCAGGCCGATCGCGCACCACATGCCCACCGAGCCTTCGCGCGGGTAGAAGGTCTGGCTGCCGAGGGCCGCGACCAGCAGCGCCAGGACGAGCGAGATCATCACGCCGCCCGCGGCCGGGAAGACGGGGCTGCGCGCGTCGCGGAAGACGGAGAACCCCTTCGCCACGACGACCAGGTAGAAGGGCAGCACCAGCACCAGCCCCACGAAGCCGTTGTCGAGCAGCATCTCCAGGTAGGCGTTGTGCGGATGGGGGAAGCCCTCGCGCAGCTCGGTCCAGAGGAAGTCCTGCAGGCCGGTCGTCTTCATGCCGAGCCGGCCGTACCCGAAGACGGGCCGCTCGCCGATCTTGGCGATCACGTAGGGCCAGATCAGGTTGCGGCCGGACGTGACCTCGTACTCGTCGACGGAGCTCTCCTCCAGCAGCTCGTCCTCCGTCGACCCGAAGCCCTTCGTGAAGCGCTGCGCCGCCCCGGGCACGGTCGTCATGAGGACGATGACCGCCACCGGAGCCAGCAGCAGGTAGCGCCGCCAGCGCAGCAGGCACAGCACGAGGCCGACGAGAGCCCAGGTCGCGTAGCCGGTGCGGCCCGCGGTGAGGGACTGCGCGAACAGGCAGACGACCGCCAGCGCGCAGACCGCCAGCCAGCGCCAGGCGCCGCGCACGAGCGAGCGGCAGGAGAAGATCGCCCAGGACGCTCCCGCCAGCATCATCGAGAGGTTCACGCGGTGGTACCCGACCTCGTTCGAGAGGATCTTGCTGCTGCGCGCCTCCAGCGCGTCTCCCGAGAGGGCGTATTCGAGCGGCATCCACTTGATGACCTGGATGCCGAGGGCCACGTAGACGCCCAGCGTGCAGGCCACCGCCCAGTTGAAGCGCTCGCGGCTGCGGCACCCGTCGAACAGCAGGATTCCGGGCAGCACCCACTTGAGCGCGTTCACGAAGTACTCGCTGACGATGCCGCCCAGCGTGAAGTCGTCGGACAGCACGTCGCGCTGCGGGATGAGGCGCAGGAAGCTCACCACCACCACGGCCATGTACATGAGGAAGAGGACGGTCACGTGGCCCGGCATGTCCCAGCGCAGGCGCTCGCGCCGGCGCGCATCGAGCCAGGCCAGCATCACCGACACCAGCACCACGTTCCACAGGTTCAGCCCCTGGATGCCGAACAGGCTCTTCGGCATGTCGGGGTGCTGGATGACGGCCATCATCAGGATGAGGCCGCACAGCGCCTTGAACCAGTCGCGCCAGGCGAAGACGGCCAGGCCGAAGCCGAAGAGGTACAGCGCCCCCAGCCGGATCAATGCCCGACCCCCGGAGGGGGGGCCTGGGGCCGGCCGCCCAGCCGACGCGGCAGGCCGCGCACGAACTCGCGCGCGAGCATCCCGCAGAACAGCGTGTTCGTGACGAGGTAGCGGCGCCAGAGCCGGCCCGGCTCCTGCTTCACGCGATACAGCCACTCGAGGCCGAGGCGCTGCCAGGTCTCCGGCGCCCGGTCGACCTTGCCCGCCATCACGTCGAACGACCCGCCCACGCCGTGGCAGATCGGGATGCCCAGCGTCTCGCTCCACCTGGCGAGGAACTTCTCCTTCTTGGGCGAGGTCATCGCGACCAGCAGGACGTCCGCCCGGGCGGCCGCGATGTCGGAAGCCACCCGCTCCTCGTCGGCGTCCTTGAAGTAGCCGTCGTGGAAGCCCGCGACCACCGCGCCCGGGTAGTCCTGCCCGATGCGGGCCACGACCTTCTCGAGCACCTCGCGCGTCGCGCCCAGGCAATAGAAGCGCCATGAGGCGGCGCTGCCCCGCCGGAGCATGCCGTGCATGAGGTCGATGCCGGCCACGCGCTCGGGCAGCCGCCGGCCCAGCACCCGTCCGGCCCACACCACGGCGATGCCGTCCGCCAGGATCAGGTCGGAGGAGAGCACGTCCTCGCGCAGCGCCGGGTCGCGGCGCATGTTGACGACCTTGGCCGCGTTCACCACCCCGATCTGCAGGCGCTGGCGCTTCGCGATCGTCTCCGAGACGCGGTCGAGCACCTGGTCCATCGTGAGCGGGGCGACGGGCACGCCCAGGATCTCGCGCGTCCCCGCCGTCGCCTGGCTCATCGCGCGGCGGCGCCGCCCGCGCGGCGCTTCCTGGGCCAGGCGTAGAAGAGCCAGCCCAGGTGGTACGGCCGGTCCTCGTAGTCGATCGGGCCCGGCGGCAGCAGCGCGTCCACGCCGGGGAAGCGGAGCTTGGGGTGCGCTGCGCTGGCGAGGGCCTGCAGGGAGCGCGCGAGCTTGCCCGGCTCGCGCCGCGCCACCTTGCGCCAGATGAGCCCGGCCGCGTCGTCCACGAGCGTCCCTCCGCGCAGCTCCGGCGCGCTGCGCAGCCACAGCATGCCCAGCTCCACCTGCGCGCCGAAGCCCGGACCGCCCGCGTCCTCGACCGCGTGGAGGGCCATGGGAGCCATCGCGTCCTGGTGCACCGCGTAGACCGGGTAGCCCTCGATCACGTCACCCGTCCGCCAGTCGTAGTGCCACCACCACTGCCCGGCCTTGCCCATCAGCTCGCAGAAGCGGCGGGCGCAGGCGGTGGCCGCGTCGAGCGCCTTGCGGTCGCCGGTGGCGCGGGAGAAGTACGACAGCGCGTGCACGGGGTACACGAGGTCGGCGAAGCAGGACACGTGGGCGCGCAGCCCGCGGCCGCCGATCACGTGCGGGAACAGGGACGAGCGTCCGCCCTGCGCGTCCAGCAGGCGCCGGGCCAGCCGGTCGCGCAGGTCGCGGGCCGGCGCCTCCTCGTCGAGGCAGAGCGCGGCCAGCGCCCAGGCCACCTCGACCGTGTAGCGGGCGCCGACGTCGGGCGTCATGGCCGACAGCCGATCCCAGGCCGCGCGACGGTCCGCGACGCCGACGGCACGCGCGGCCCAGAGCGTGAGCGCGACGTCGCCCAGGTTCGTGACCGACGGCAGCTCGTCGATCAGGCCCTGCGCGACCTCCTTCGCCGACTGGCCGCCCAGCATCTGCGGCGCGACCTCCGGCTCCTCCTCGGCCAGGCCGATGAGGGTGATGGCGGTGTAGCGCCGGCTCAGCCCTTCGCTGACGATCCCGTCCGCCGTGCGGCGGAGCCGGAAGACGTACCGCTTCTGGGGGACGCTCCACATGCGCGGGAGGCCGGAGAAGGCCAGCTCGCGCAGCCGGTCCAGGAACGACGGTGCGATCGCCGGGGCGGAGGGGGCGACGGGGAGGGCCGAGGACGAGGTCATGCGTTCTCCTGGAACTTGCTGGGCGGGATCACCCACGACAGGGGCACGTGCCCCTTGCCGCCCAGCGTGATGATCGTCGCGAACACGATCTTGAGGTCCACCCACGGCGACATGTGGCGGACGTAGAGCAGGTCGTAGTAGATCCACTGGTGGAAGTCGCCGGTCGCGCGCTCGTGGCGGCACACCTGCCACAGGCCGGTGATGCCGGGGCGCACGGACAGGCGCGCCTCGCGCCAGGGGATGCACATCTGGTTCTCGCGGAACGGCGAGGGCCGCGGGCCGACCAGGCTCATCTGCCCCGCCGCCACGTTCAGCAGCTGCGGCAGCTCGTCGAAGCTGATCGCGCGCAGGATCCGTCCCAGCCGCGTCACCCGTGGGTCGCGGTCCATCTTGAACTGCGGCCCGTCCATCTGGTTGGTGGCCATCAGCTCGCGCTGCATGTCCGCCGCGTTCTGCAGCATGGTGCGGAACTTGAAGCAGCGGAAGACCCGCCCGTTGCGGCCCTCGCGCTTGTCGCCGTAGAGGATGGGGCCGCGCGAGTCGAGCTTCACCAGGATGGCGAGCAGGATGAGCAGCGGCGACAGCAGCAGGAGCCCGAAGATGGCCAGCGACCCCTCGGCGACCGCCTTCCACGTCACGTAGGACGAGGAGGGGCGACGGTCCTCGTCCTCGCGCAGCTCGACCGAGTCGTGGTCGAGCCCGAGCAGCGGGTCGTAGACGGGCGCCGGCGCGGCCCCCGTCTCCCGACCCTCCAGCAGCAGGCGATGGCGGGACGTGGACGCGCTGGGCAGCGACGCGTTCGGCCCCACCAGGCACTGCGCCACCACCGCGTCGCGGCCGACGCGGGCACCCGCCGCCAGCAGCGCCGGGCCCACGATGGTCGCGCCCGCCTCCACCTTGACGTCGTCCTGCAGCACGACGGGGCCGAGGATCTGCGCGGTCGGGTGCAGGTCCGCGCGCGGACCCAGGTGCAGCGCGGCTCCGGGCGCCAGGTCGGGCAGGTCGAGGTCGAGGATGACGCGCTCGTTGAGCCGCAGCAGGTCCCGCTCGTCCGTGAGGTCGAAGGCGGCGCCGGGCAGCGACAGGTCGTTGCTCGGCACGCCGCGGGAGGCGAGCGCCGTGCGCAGCTGCGGCAGCGACGTGAAGGGGACGTCGACCATCATCGCGCACGAGGCCGGCACCAGCGAGCAGCAGACGCCTTCCGCGAAGGTCCAGGTGACCGAGTCGTAGTAGCGCTGGATGCGGCGGACCCGTCCGTCCGCGTCGAACTCGACGCACTCGCGGGTGCCGGCGGCGTTGTTCTCGAGCGCCAGCAGGTGGCGCACCCACTGCGGCGAGGCGGCGAGCCCGTCGAGCAGCGGCTCCAGCCAGAGGCCGGAGACCGGGTAGCAGCGCGGGTCGATCATGAGCAGCCAGTCGGACGGCTCGTAGGTCGAGAGGTGGCCGCCCAGCTCGGCCGCGTACACGACCGAATCCACGCCCCCGCACGCTTCGTGGACCGCCTTCTCGTAGGCCGGGGTGGGCTCGAAGGCCGCCACCACCGTCAGCTTCTCGCGCCGCACCTGGCGCAGCTCCGTGTGGATGTGGTCGAGCAGCGTGGAGCGGCCCAGCGGCATGAGCAGCAGCGAGCCGGGCGCGGAGTGTCCGAGGTAGCCCGGACGCGAGTCGAGCAGGACGGGAAAGAGCTTCACGGCCCTTGGCGCTGGTTCCGGGTCAGGCGCTCGCGGCTCACGTCAGGACGGGATCCGGGACCGGATCCGACGCGTCCGACGGCCGCGGCGCGCCCGACTCGAACAGCGGACGGCGTGAGTCCGCGCCCTTGACCTTGAACGCGTGGAACAGCCGCGCGCGCGGCGCGACGGTGGCGTCGTCCGCGAGGACGCACCCGTCCACCACCGCGCCCGCCCCGATGCGGCAGCGGTTCCACGCGAC
>JAICEW010000005.1 GCA_025923995.1 Vicinamibacteria bacterium
GACCTGGTCCTGCCCGGCATGGCCCACCTGGCGGTCGTGCGCTCGCCGTACGCGCACGCGCGCATCAAGTCGATCGACACGACGCGCGCGCAGAAGGTGCCCGGCGTGGTCGCCGTGTTCACGGGCGCGCAGATGAAGGACGCGGGGTTCGGCAGCATCCCCTGCGCGTGGGTGGTGCCCAACTCGGACACCAAGACGCCGGCCTATCCGCCGATCGCCATCGACACCGTGCGCTACATGGGCAACGCGGTCGCGATCGTGGTCGCGGAGGACCGCTACGCCGCGCGGGACGGGGCGGACGCGGTCGAGGTGGACTACGAGGCTGTGCCCGCCGTGGCCGACGCCTGGAAGGCCGCGCAGGCCGGCGCGCCGCAGGTCCACTCCGACGTGCCGGGCAACGTCTGCTTCCACTGGAAGGTGAGCGGCGGCGACGTGGACGCCGCGTTCAAGGGCGCGGACGTCGTGGTCAAGGAGCGCATCCTCAACCAGCGCCTCATCCCCAACGCGATGGAAGCGCGGGCCGCGCTCGCGCAGTGGAACAGCGGCATGGGCGAGGTGACCCTGTGGGTGGGCACCCAGAACCCGCACATCGTGCGCTTCCTGCTCTCGCTGGACACGGGGACCCCTGAGCACAAGATCCGCGTGGTGGCCCCGGAAGTGGGCGGCGGCTTCGGCAGCAAGATCCCGCACTACCCCGAGGACACGATGGTCGTGTTCGCGTCGAAGATGCTGAACCGGCCCGTCAAGTGGATCGAGACGCGCAACGAGAACTACCAGGCCACCATCCACGGACGCGACCACGTGCAGGACGTCGAGATGGCCGCGAAGAAGGACGGCACCATCCTCGGCCTGCGCGCGACCGTGTGGGCCAACCTGGGCGCGTACCTGTCGACCGCGTCCACCGGCATCCCGACCATCCTACACGGGCTGATGCTCTCGGGCGCGTACGACATCAAGAACATCCACGAGGACGTCTACGGGATGTTCACGCACACGACGCCGGTGGACGCGTACCGCGGCGCCGGCCGGCCCGAGGCGACGTTCATCGTGGAGCGGCTCGTCGACCTGGTCGCCGCGCAGGTGGGGATGGACCCCGCGGACGTCCGCCGCAAGAACCTGATCCCGCCGTTCAAGGACGGGCACACGGTCGCGACCGGGCTCGTCTACGACACCGGCAACTACGCGGGTGCGCTGGACAAGGCCATGCAGATGGCGGACTACGCGAAGCTGCGCCAGGACCAGGCGGACAGGCGCGCGAAGGGGAACGGCAAGCACATCGGCATCGGGATGTGCACCTACGCCGAGATCTGCGGCCTGGGGCCGTCGCAGGTCGCGGGCGCGGTGGGCTTCGGCGGCGGGCTGTGGGAGAGCGCGATCGTGCGCTTCCACCCCTCGGGCAAGGTCCACGTGATGGTGGGCATCTCGCCGCACGGCCAGGGCGAGGAGACCACGTTCGCGCAGATCGTGGCCAGCGAGCTGGGCGTGGACGTGGACGACGTGACCATCTTCCACGGCGACACGTCGCAGACGCCGATGGGCTGGGGCAGCTACGGCAGCCGCTCGACTCCGGTGGGCTCGGGCGCGCTCATGGGCGCGATCGTGAAGATCAGGGAGAAGGCCAAGATCGTCGCGGCCCACCTGCTGGAGGCCGCGGCCGAGGACATGGAGTACGCGGACGGGAAGTTCTTCGTGAAGGGATCGCCCTCGAAGGCGAAGACCATCCAGGACGTCGCGCTGATGGCGAACGTGGCCTGGAACTACCCCAAGGGCCTCGAGCCCGGCCTGGAGGCGACCGCGTTCTTCGACCCGCCCAACTTCGTCTACCCCTTCGGGGCGCACATCGCGGTGGTCGAGGTGGACGGCGAGACGGGAGAGATCGCGCTCAAGCGCTACATCGCCGTCGACGACTGCGGCCGCGTCATCAACCCGATGATCGTCGAGGGGCAGATCCACGGCGGCATCGTGCAGGGCGTGGGCCAGGCCCTGTGGGAGGCAGCCGTCTACGACGACCAGGGACAGCTCCTGACCGGCTCGATGATGGACTACGCGATCCCCAAGGCGGATGCGTTCCCGAAGTTCGAGCTGGGCATGACCGAGACGCCCACCACCGTGAACCCCCTCGGGGTGAAGGGCATCGGCGAGACGGGCACCATCGCGTCGACGCCCGCCGTGTACAACGCGGTCATGGACGCGCTCCGTCCGCTGGGGGTCACCAAGGTGGACATGCCGCTCCTGCCGGAGCGGATCTGGCGCGCCATGCGGCAGGCGAAGAGGAGCTGACGCCATGTATCCGACGAGCTTCGACTACCACAAGCCCCGCACGCTCACGGAGGCGGCGGACCTCTTGAAGAAGGACCCGGAGGCCAGGCTCCTGGCGGGCGGTCACAGCCTGCTGCCGGCCATGAAGCTGCGCCTGGCCAGCCCGACCGCCCTGGTGGACCTGGCCGGCATCAAGGAGCTGGCCGGGATCACGAAGACGGGCGACGCGCTGCGCATCGGCGCGCTCACCACGCACGCGGCGGTGGCCGCGAGCGACGTCGTGCGCTCCTCGTGCCCGCTGCTGGCGGAGACGGCCGCGCACATCGGCGACTTCCAGGTGCGCAACCGGGGGACGATCGGCGGCTCGATCGCGCACGCCGACCCGGCCGCGGACTATCCGAACGCGCTCGTCGCGCTGGGCGCGACCGTCGAGACGGGCGGAGCCGCCGCGCGCCAGCTGCCGATCGAAGGGTTCTACACGGGCCTGTTCGCGACCGGGCTGGGCCCGGGCGAGATCGTGACCGCGGTGAGCGTGCCGACCTACGGCAAGGGCACGGGCGGCGCGTACGAGAAGCACCGCCATCCGGCATCGAGCTACGCCGTCGTCGGCGTGGCGGCTCTCGTCACGGTCGGGGGCGGCAAGTGCACGAAGGTGAGCCTGGTCGTGGGCGGCGTCTCGGTGAACCCCGTGCGCGCGTCGGCTGCGGAAGCGGCCCTCACGGGCCAGGCGCCCGGCGACGCGGCGTTCGCCGCCGCGGCGGCCAGGGTGGGCGACGGCGTGGCCAAGCCGATCTCGGACCTGTACGCGTCGGGCGAGTACCGCGTGCACCTGGCCTCGGTGCTGGCCCGGCGCGCGCTGGCGGCCGCGGCGTCGCGCGCTTGACCGCGCCTCCCACGATCGACGCGCTGCACCAGGCGCTCCGCGAGCGGAGCTACGTCGCCGATCGCGGCCTGGCCACGTCGCTGTTCGTCGCGCTCAAGCTGAAGCGGCCGCTCTTCCTCGAGGGCGAGGCGGGGGTCGGCAAGACCGAAGTCGCGAAGGTCGTCGCCGACGTGCTGGGCGCCTCGCTCATCCGCCTGCAGTGCTACGAGGGGCTCGACGTCAACCAGGCCGTCTACGAGTGGGACTACGCGCGCCAGATGATGCACATCCGCCTGGCCGAGTCGCGCGGCGAGCACCCCGCGGCGGCCGACCTGTTCGGCCCGCAGTTCCTCCTGCGCCGGCCGCTGCTGCAGGCGGTCGAGGCGCGAGGCCCCGTGCCCCCCGTGCTGCTCATCGACGAGGTGGACCGCAGCGACGAGGAGTTCGAGGCCTACCTGCTCGAGATCCTCTCGGACTTCCAGGTGACGATCCCGGAGATCGGGACCTTGCGCGCGGAGCAGCCGCCCGTCGTCGTGCTGACCTCGAACCGCACCCGCGAGGTGCACGACGCGCTCAAGCGGCGCTGCCTCTACCACTGGATCGACTACCCGTCGTTCCCCGACGAGCTGGCCATCCTGCGGGCCAAGGTGCCCGAGGCCGCCGAGGGCCTGGCGCGGCAGGTGGCCGCGTTCGTCCAGGAGCTGCGCCGGGCCGAGCTCTACAAGGTGCCCGGCGTCGCGGAGACGCTCGACTGGGCGGCCGCGCTCGTCGCGCTCGACGCCGAGGCGCTCGACCCGTCCGTGGTGGACGACACGCTGGGCGTGCTGCTCAAGTACCAGGACGACATCGCGCGCATGAAGGGCTCGAACGCGCGCGCGGTCCTGGACCGCGTGCGCACCGGCGTCTAGACTCCGGCTTGCGACTCGCCCTCATCGTTGCGACGCCTTGCGGAACTCGCTCGGAGTCTGGCCCTTGGCCTCCTTGAAGGCCCGGTTGAAGGGGCCGAGCGACTGGTAGCCGAGCGCGAAGGCGATGTCGGCCACGGTCAGGTGGTCCTGCGCCGGATCCGAGAGCGCCCGCGCCGCCTCGCGCAGCCGATATGAGTTCAAGAACACGCTGAAGTTCCGGAACCCGAGCCGTCCGTTGATCAGCGCGCGGACCTTGTGCTCGGGCTGGCCGAGTCGCTCGGCCAGACGGCCGATGGTGAGTCCCGCGGTCCTGTAGAACCGCTCTCCCTCCATCAGGTCCGAGAGCCGTTGCTCGAGGCCGTCCGGCGCTTCGACGGGCGGGCGCACCGAGGCGCGGCCCAGGTCGAGCCGCATCTGGGTCAGCGAGAACGCGAGCATCAAGACGTAGATGGCCATCGCGTCCAGGAACGGCCAGAAGGGCACCGGCCCGACCGCGACGGGTATCCAGTTGGCCAGCACCGCCAGCACGATGTAGCCGCCCGCCAGACGCACGTAGTTGACGCGCATGCGTTGCCTGGCCTCGACGAGGTCGTCCGGAGCCTCGCGCAGCACCCCGCGAATGGCCAGCAGCGCGAAGGCGCAGCCGCTCGCCACCGCCAGGAGGACGACCGCGTTCACGCCCACGGGACCCAGGCCGGGGCCGAAGTGCCCCTTGGCGGCCAGGATCGCGGCGTGATGGAGGACCACCTGCCCGGCCGCGGGGAGGGCGTGCACGGGCTGGAGGCGGAAGCCGTCTTCGAACACCGATCGGGTGACGGCCCAGAACGCAAAGGGCAGGGCGCCACGGACCGCGATCAGGACGTGTATCCAGCCGGGATACGGCGGGGGGGCCGCGAGCGCCCCGTGCGTATGGAGGTAGCAGACGACCGTCGCCAGGAAAGCGGCCATGTACGGCGCGTAGCGTTCGCCGCGGCCGTCGCGCCAGAGGAGCACCAGGCAGGCCACGATGTGGCTGGTCGTCATCCACCAGAGCACAACCGTGGCAGCGGCCATGAGCGCGCGAGTCTACTACGACGATGCGCGGGCTCCCCGATGCGCGTCTCGCCGATTTCGGAAATGGCAAGCCCTGGTTCCGAAGCGGGGCAGCCCTGCCGGGTCGTGCGCGCCACGTTCCCGCCATGATTCAGAGGCTCGGATCGTTCCTGTTGTTCGTCCTGGGGACCTCGACCGGATCGAACGGTACCGTGGTGGACGCCGCGAGCGGACAACCCGTCGCGGGAGCGAGGGTGCGCGTCGAGGCCATCGAGGTCGTGACGGACGCGGCCGGCCGGTTCCGGATCGATCCCCTCCCCGGCCAGGCGCCCCTCGAGGTCTCGGCGCCCGGATACCTGCCGGAACGCGTCGCGCCCGAAGACCTGGCGCGGGGCGGCTCCCTGGAGATCGCGCTGGTGCCCGAGCGCTCGTGGCGGGAGGACGTGAGCGTCACGGCGCCGGCCGTCGCGGCCGAAGCACCCTCGACCGAAGCGGTCGGGCCCGATCGTGTGCTGGACGCTGCGGGCGCGGCTGACAACGTCTTTCGTGTCCTCCGGTCCCTGCCGGGTGTCACGGCGACGCAGGACGTCGGCAGCCGACTGTCGGTCCGCGGCGGCGGCCCCGATCAGAACCTCACCGTCGTGGACGGCGTGGAGCTCCACAACCCCTACCGGCTCTTCGGGCTCACGTCCGCGTTCAACCCCGAGACGGTCGAGCGTTTCACACTGACCGCGGGCGGCTTCGGCGTGAAGCACGGCGACCGCCTCTCGTCCCTCCTGGTCGTCGAGAACCGCGCGGGACGCCGCGACCGGGCACTCGCGGGATCGGCCACCGTCTCGCTGACGGACGCGAACGTCCTGTCCGAGGGACGGCTGCCCGGCGTTTCCGAGGCCTCGTGGCTCGCGACCGTGCGCCGCACCTACTTCGACCTGGTCGCGGAGCGGTTCTTCGTCGACGACGACCTCCCCGGCTTCCTGGATGGGCAATTCATCATGGACATGGACATGGGCCGGGCTCACCGCGTGCGCATCCAGGGCCTGCGCAGCCGCGAGGACGCGGACGCCTCCGTCGAGGGCTACTACCAGGGCGAGGGCACGGACTTCAAGAGCGCGTCCTGGAACGACCTCGTGAGCCTGCGCGTGCTCTCGACGCTCGGATCACGCGCTCACCTCGCGACCACGGCGGCCTGGTCGCGCGGCCGGGAAGCGGTCGCGCTCTCGGGGGGAATCCATACCGGAATGCGCCGGTCGAACGCGCCCGACGACGCGGGCATCGGCCTCGAGCGCCCCGACTTCGATCGCACGTTCGGTGTGCGCGACCTGTCGCTGCGGCAGGACCTGGCCTTCCAGCCGGGGGCGGGCCGGCACACGCTCGAGGTGGGGTATGAGCTCCACGCCCTGCGGGCCGACGTCGCCTTCGAGATTCGCGGGGACCGCAATCCCCTCGCCGCCAACGGCACGAGCGTCCTGGGCGGCGCCGGGCTGCCCGACGCCTTCGACTCGCGATCGAGCTCTTCGCGCAACGGGGTCTGGCTGCAGGACACGGTGCGGCCGCTGCGCCACCTCGCCCTCGAGGCGGGGCTCCGCTTCGACCACAGCCGCCTCACGGGAACCGGCTCCTGGCAGCCGCGGGTGGGCGCCACCTGCGAGATCGGCGCGAACACCCGCCTGCGGGCGGCGGCGGGCGCCTACAGCCAGAGCCCGGGCTACGAGAAGCTCTATCAGGGCGACTACTTCCTCGATCTTGGGAGCGCCCGCGCGCTGGGGCTGCGCCACGAGCGCGCCGGCCACGTCCTGCTCGGGCTCGAGCGCCGCTTCCGCGGCGGCCTGGTGGCGCGGATCGAGGCCTTCTACAGGCGGTTCGACGGCCTCGTGCTCGGACGGCTGGAGAGCGATGCGGAGCGCCTCCGGAGGCTGGCCCGGTACGATTTCCCGCCCGAGCTGCGGGACAGCCTGCCCGCCGAGCCGACCATCACCACGACTCCCGACGAGCTCGGCCGGGGTCGGTCCTATGGGTGGGACGTCTACCTCGCGCGTGATGCAGCCCCTGACGCGCGCGTCACGGGCTGGATCGCGTACACCTACGGCGTCGCCTCGCGCACGGCGTACGGCCGCACGGCCCCGTTCGAGTACGACCGGCGCCACGCGGCCAGCCTGGTCGCACGCGGCCGCATGGGCGCGAAGCTCGACCTCGCGCTCACGGCGCGGCTGGCCACCGGCTTTCCCCGCACACCGCCGGTCGGCCTGCGCGTGGCCGCGGTGCCCGACGCGCTGGACCAGGACGGCGACGGCGACCGCGCGGAGCTGGTGCCCGAGCGCGACGGCGGCGCAGGCCTGCTCGTCTACCAGCCCGACTACGGCGGCGTCTCGAACCTGGGAACGGATCGCCTGCCACTCTTCGCGCGTGTCGACCTCCGGGCCAGCTTCTGGCCTCGGGGCCGCCGCGGCCGCTGGGAGGTCTTCGTCGACGTCATGAACGTGCTGGCCCGCCGCAACCCCGAGTTCTTCCGGCCCGAGCTGGTTCACGATCCCGCCGGTGATCGCCCCCGGCTGGCGGAGCACCCTTCGGGATCCGTCCCCTTCCTGCCCTCGCTGGGGGTGCGCTTCCGATTCTGATCGCTAGTCCTCCCGCAGAGCCTCGGCCGGATCGAGGCGCACGCCCCTCCAGGCTGGCACCAGCGTCGCCGCGGCGGCGACCAAGGCGAGGACCGCTGCGGCCGCCGCGAGCAGGCCCGGATCCCAGCCGCGGGTCCCCCCGAGCACCCGCGCCATCAGCGACGCGCCGGCGCGCGCGGCGACCGCGCCGAGGACCAGCCCGACCACGACCGCGCCCAGCGCGGGCCCGGCCACCGCGCGCAGCACGTCGGCCCCGCGCGCGCCGAGCGCCAGGCGCACCCCGATCTCGCGCGTCTTCTGCGCCACCGCGTGCACGGTGACGCCGTAGAGGCCGGCGGCCGCCAGCAGCAGTCCCGCGAGCGCGAACGCGGCGAGCAGCAGGGCCTGGAAGCGCTGCGGGCCCAGCGACGCCGCGAGCGCTTCCGTCACGCGCACCGGCGCCTCCATCGGCAGGTCGGGATCGGCGCTGCGGAGCGCCTGGCGCAGCAGCGGGGCCGCCAGCATCGGGTCGCCGGCGGTGCGCACCAGGAACGTCACGGGCGCGAACGCCATCCCCGCCGCGCTGTTCTGCGCGTGCGGCACGTACAGCATCGCGCTCGCGTCGAAGCCGAGCCCCGCGTCGCGCGTGTCGGCGACCACGCCCACGACGGTCGTCCACTCCTTCGCCGACGTCCCCCGCTTCAGGTGGCGGCCGACCGCGTCCTGGCCGGGCCAGTAGCGGCGCGCGAAGGACTCGCTCACGAGCGCGACCAGCGGTGCGCGCTCGCGGTCCGCCGCCTCGAACTCGCGCCCGGCCACCAGCCGCGCGCCCGTCGCCCGCAGGTAGCCCGGGCTGATGCGCCGGAAGTGGGCGCTGTCCGGATCCCCACGCTCGGACGTGTGTCCTTCGACCTGCACCATCGTCTGCATGCTCGACGCGCCCGCGAAGCGGGTCATGCCGGTCGAGGCCGCGACCACGCCGGGCGCGCCCTCCAGCGACTCCAGCACGCGGTCGACGAGTGCGGTGCGGGTCGGCGCCTCGGCGTAGCGGCTGGGGGGCAGCACGACCTGCGCGGCGAGGAGGCCGCCGGGCTCGAACCCCGGATCGGTGCGGTGCAGGTCGCCGAGCGCCTTCACCAGCAGGCCGCCGGCCGCGAGCAGGACCAGGCTCAGCGCCACCTCGCCTGCCAGCAGCGCGAGGCGCAGGACGCGGTCGCGCCGGTCGCCGATGACGCGCCGCGACTCCACCGCGGGCGCCGCCTCCCGCACCCGGCCGATCGCGGGCAGCACGCCCGCCAGCAGGCCCGCGCCCAGCGACACGACGATCGCGAACACCGCGACGCGCGGATCGAACGTCGGCGCGCCGACGAGACGCGCCAGGTTCGCGTCCATCGCGATCACGCGCGGCGTCAGGACGAGCGCCACCGCCAGGCCCAGCCCGCCGCCCGCGGCGGAGAGGAGCAGGCTCTCGACCGCCAGGCCGCGCAGCAGCCGTCCCCCGCCCGCGCCCAGCGCGACGCGCAGCGACATCTCGCCCCGGCGGGCCAGCGCGTCCGCGAGCGAGAGGTGCGCGAGGTTCGCGCAGCCGATGACGAGCAGGATGCCCACGCCCGCCAGCAGCAGCGCGAGCGCCGCCCGGCGCGGACCGAAGTACTGCTCGCGCATCGGCTTGATCCGGAGGCCCCAGCCGGTGTGGGTGTCGGGCGACTCGGCCGTGAGCGCGGCCCGGATCGAGTCCATCTCGCCGAGCGCCGCCTCCATCGACACGTCCGGCCGCAGGCGCGCGGTGGTGGCGACGTAGCGCGCGCCCTTGCGCGGCAGGTTGCCGGCATGGATGCCGAGCGGCACGTAGAGGTCGGAGCGCTGGAAGAGCGTGGAGAAGCCGGGACGCAGGACGCCGATCACCTCGTGGGGCACGCCGTCCAGACGGATCGCGCGCCCCACGATCGCGGGATCGGCGGCGAACCGGCGCGTCCACAGGCCGTGGCCCAGGAGCACGACGGCCGCCTGGCGGCGGTCCTCGTCCTCGTCGAACGCGCGGCCGAGGAGAGGGTCGGCTCCGAGCAGGCGCAGCAGCGACGCCGACACGGACTCGCCCGAGACGCTCACGGGCTCGCCGTCGCCCGACAGGCCGATCTCGCGCGGGACGGTGGCGCCCACCTCCTCGAACGACCGCGCACGCTCGCGCCAGGCCACGTAGTCGATCGGCGACGCCGAGTACTCGGCCGCCGTGCCGGTCCCGGGCCCGTGCGTGACCAGCAGGGAGACCAGCCGGTCGGCGTGGGGGAACGGCAGCGGGCGCAGGAACAGCGCGCTCCAGAGCGCGAACAGCGCGACCGCCGACCCGATGCCCAGCGCGTGGACCAGGACGGTCGCCAGCGAGCGCGCCGGCCGGCGCCGCGCCCGTCGCGCGGCGAGGCGCGCCTCCAAACCGATGGACTCCACGAGGTCCCGGAGCTTCATGGATGTCGAAGGTAGGGCGGTCTGTCACATAAATCCAATGCATTCATCGAACCGCTTCGGATAGCATCAGCGCATGGATGTGCCGAGGTCGGCGGCGCCGCCAGGGGACCGCGTGACGCTCGAGGTGCGGCACCTCAAGCTGGTGCGGGCGATCGTGGGAGAGGGCGGCGTGACGCGCGCGGCGTCGCGGCTGCACCTGTCCCAGCCCGCGCTGTCGCGGCAGCTGGCCGACCTGGAGCAGCGGCTCGGCACGCCGCTGTTCGCCCGCTCGGGCCGGCGGATGGTCCCCACCGCCGCGGCCGAGCGCCTCCTGCGCGTCGCGGAGTCGGTGCTGGGCGAGCTCTCACGCGCCGAGGACGAGGTGCGCGGCCTCGATCCCGGCAGCAGCGGCGTCATCCGCCTGAGCACCGAGTGCTACACCGCGTACCACTGGCTGCCCCGCGCGCTCGACGGCTTCGCGCGCCGCTTCCCGCGCGTGGACGTGCAGATCGTGGTGGAGGCCACGCGCCGGCCGCTGGAGGCGCTGGAGGGCGGCCGCCTCGACCTGGCCATCGTCACCAACACCGGCGGCCGCGACCTCGTGCGCGTGCCGCTCTTCGACGACGAGATGGTGGCGGTGATGGCTCCCGGCCATCCGCTCGCGACGTCGCGGTCGCTGCGCGCGCGCGACTTCGCGCCGCACACGCTCCTCCACTACTCGGTCCCGCCCGCCCAGTCCTCCGTCTTCCGGCGCTTCCTGACCCCGGCGGGCGTCACGCCCGCGCGCGTGATGCAGCTGGAGCTGACGGAGGCGATCCTGGAGCTGGCGCGCGCCCGCCACGGGGTCGCCATCCTGGCCTCGTGGGCCGTGCGGCCCGAGGTGGAGGCGGGCCGCCTGGTGGCCGTCCGGCTGGCCCCGCGTCCGCTGCGCCGCACCTGGTACGCGGCCGCGCGGCCGCAGCAGGCGGCGCTGCCCTACGTGCGCGAGTTCATCGAGCAGGTGCGCCGCACGGCTCCCGCCCGCCGCGCGGGCGCCGCGATCAAGGCCGGACGATGACGCGCTCGCCCGACCCGCGCGCTTCGATGTCCGCGAGGCGGGCCTTCAGCCACGCCAGCTCGGTCCGCTGCTCTTCGACGACCGTCCACAGCGCCTGGATGGCCGCCAGGGCCACACCCTCGGCGTCCACGGTCGCGATGTGCCGTTCGTCCTGCCCCAGCCCGAACGCAGCGCGGAAGTCCTGTGCCATCGGCCCGACGTGGCGCACCTCGGGATCGAGGACGTAGCTCCACTCGCTGATCGGCAGCGAGGCGACGCCCTCGAGGATGGCCCGGGGGTCGACGGGCCGCAGGTCCTGCTTCGCCGCCCGGTCGCTCGTGCTGACGAACGTGCCGTTCACGGTCAGCCCCGCCTGGTTGAGCGTCATCAGCGTGGCGCCGCCGCCCGAGCTGTACGCGTTGTCGTCGTGCGTGCCGCCCTTGTACCAGGCGAATCCGTTCAGGGCGTCGGCGTTGTCGGTGCGGTAGTACTGGACGTAGCCCTGCACGCCGATCCCGTAGGCCGTGCCCCACAGGTCGAGCATCTGGCGCGTGCTGGCACCGAAGGTGAGCTTGCCCGGCGCCCCCACCGTGAGGCCACCCGGCGAGGGGCTGGTGGTGTTGATCCCCACGCCGCCCACCGCGCGGACGAGGAACTGGTTGGGCCCTGTGGACTGGAAGTCGGCATTGGTCGAGTCCGCCCACACGAACGCTCCCTCGTCACCGTCGAAGTCGCCGGACTGCGCGGAGTCGCGCACCTTGGCCCGCTGCCCCGCCGCCAGGCTGTACCATCCTCCCGCCGTGTTGCTTTCGCCTCCCGGGACCATCGCGACGCTTCCGCTGGCCGTGTTCGCGACGCCGCCGGCCACCGTGGATGCGTTGGCGGCGGTGTTCGCGACGCCGCCACCGACCGTCCCGTAGATCGCGGTGACCCGGTTGCGGCCGGTGGACAAGGTCTGGCCTCCTCCCGCGATCGTGGCGCCGAAGACCCCGGGGTCGACCACGTTCAGGAACGAGCCGCCGATGACGTTGTGCTCCCAGAAATCCGCGGGCTCCACGCGGAAGCCGGTCTGGCCGTTGACGCGGATCACGAGCGCCTGGTTGTCGGTGGTGCCGATGAACTGGGTGCCCGGGTTGGTGCCTGCGTTGCCGCCCAGCGCCCACCCCGGCGTGTCGTCGTCGGGCTCGCACACGACGGCGCCGTCCTGGTTCACGGTGCGGATGGACTGTCCGGCGGGACAGGTCCCGGTGATGCGCGCCTGCGTCGCCGCGGTGTCGACCGTCAGCGTCACGGCGCCCGAGGAGCCGCCGCCCGAGAGGCCGGCACCCGCCGTCACGCCGGTGATGTCGCCGCCGCTGTCGTTGTCGACGTCGTCGGCGAACCCGGCCGGCTTGCCGACGATGCCCGTCCAGGCCGTCCCCGCGCTGAAGATCGCCTGCGGAGCCGACGTCAGCTCCTGCAGGGGTGAGAGCGCGGTGTAGGCGCCCGTGCTGGCTCCTGGTCGGACCCGCACCTCCAGCCATCGCCTCGCGGTGCCGAAGACCGGGCCGAAGTCCAGCGACACCGTGAACAGGCCGCTCGTCACCTGTACGTCGTCCCGAGTGAGGAGTGGGCCCACCTGGGAGCCTCCCGCCCCCGCGTCCATGAGGACGAGCTGCAGGTCGTAGCTGCCGCTCGCCGGAGTGCCGGCGTCGGCGAGACGGCCCTGGTAGGTGAAGGCGGTGCCGACCGGCTGCGCGGACAGGGACTGGCCGGACCAGGAAGCGGCCACCAGGGTCAGGAAACCACGGAAGCGCAGGCTCATGGGGCGCTGACCTCGAGTATGAAGGCGGAGTGCCTCGAGGGCAGACGCGTCGAGGGCCGGGAGAACCCCTCACTCTTCCGGTCGTCTCACGGTGGCGCCGTGGCGGGCGGTCCTGCGAAGATGGGCGCGGTGAGGGAGTTACCAGACACGACGCCCAGCGGAAACCTGCTCTCGAACCTGGTCCTCTTCGGCCGCGTGCTGAGCGGGCTCGGTCTCGACGGCAGCCCCGGCCGCATGATCGACCTGGCCGTGGCGCTGCGCGCGATCGACGTCGGGAGGAAGCGCGACGTCTACCACGTGATGCGCGCGCTCGTGGTCCGCCGGCGCGAGGACATCCCCACGTTCGACGACGCGTTCCAGACGTTCTGGCGCAAGCCCTCGGAGGGGTTCACGACGCTGGACCTGCGCGCGATGGGGGAGAAGCGCCGCTTCCGGCGTCCGCGCTTCGACCCGGCGCCGCTGCGCGATCCCGAAGCAGTCGACGAGCCCCCGCCGCGCGCGACCGACGACGAGCCCACGCTCCTCGCGCGCCTCACGTACAGCGCGAGCGAGGTGCTCCGGCACAAGGACTTCGCGCTGATGACGGGCCAGGAGCTGGACGAGGTGCGCGGGCTGCTGGACCGCTTCGCCTGGCGGCTGGCGCAGCGCCGCACGCGCCGCTTCGCGGTCGGCGACGGCCCGCGGCTCGACCTGCGGCGCACCGTCCGCCGGAGCCTCCGCCACGGTGGCGAGATCCTGCGCTGGTCCCGCCGGCGGCCGCGCACCAAGCCGCGTCCGCTCGTCGTGCTGGCCGACATCAGCGGGTCGATGGAGCGCTACACGCGTCTGCTGCTGCTCTTCCTCTACTCGCTGGCCGAGGGGCTCGAGCAGCGGGTGGAGGCGTTCGTGTTCGGCACGCGGCTGACGCGGGTCACCAGGCAGCTGCGCGGCCGCGACGTGGACCAGGCGCTGGCGGAGGTCTCGCGCGCGGTGCCGGACTGGTCGGGCGGCACGCGCATCGGCGACGCGCTGCGCGCGTTCAACTTCGACTGGGGCCGGCGCGCGGCCCGCAGCGGCTCGGTGGTCCTGGTCATCTCCGACGGCTGGGATCGCGGCGAGCCCGAGCGGCTGCGAACGGAGATGGCGCGGCTGCAGCGGAGCTGCCATCGCCTCGTCTGGCTCAACCCGCTGCTGGGCGAGCGCGAGTACGAGCCGCTCGCGCGCGGCATGCGCACCGCCCTGCCCTTCGTGGACGACTTCCTGCCGGTGCACGACCTGGCCAGCCTGGAGGACCTCGCGCGCCGCCTGGAGCGGATGGAAGCGCACCGTCCCGCCCGCCGGCAGGGGGCCGACCGAATGAAGCCATGAGCGGGCCCTGGGTCGACGTGCGCATGCGCTGGCGCGCCGGGATGGTCGCGGTGGTGTGGGCGGCGCTGCTGGGCGTGGTCGCGCTGGTGCGCCCGCTGTCGTCCGCGCGCGCCTCGCCGGGCGCGCGGCTGTCGGTGACGCTCGCGATCGGGCTCGGCGTCGCCGGCTCCGCCCTGCTGGCGAGCCTCAAGGGCCGCGGGCAGGCGGCGACGCTCGCGTTCTACGCGTTCCTCTGTCTCGCGGTCGACGCGCTGGGCCAGGTGCTGGCTCCGCTCGGCTGGCCCATCTGGCCGCTGATGGCGCTGCTGGTGGCGGCGGTGGCGGTGGCGGAGGGACAGCTGCACGCGCTGGGCGTGGCGGCGCTGGCGACGCTGCTGGCCGCGGCCGACGCCGCGGCCTCCGGCTTCACCGCCTGGAAGGCCGCGCTGGCGGGAGGCTTCGGCTACGTCGCGCTGGCGCTCGCCATCCACCACGCGCTGCTGGGCGAGAAGCGGCGCCTGGTGTCGCTGCGGGCCGAGCTGGCGCGCCTCACGTCGGGCCTCGAGCAGCTCGACACCGACGGCCGCGCGGGGCCGGTGACCGGCGTGCGCGCGGCGCTGCGGCAGGCCTCGGAGGAGGGCCGGCGGGCCCGCCAGCTCGACCGCGCCGCCGAGCTGGACGCGGCGCTCACGCGCCTCGCGCGCGTGGGCCGCACCGCGCTCGACGCCCACGCCGTGCTCTACTTCGACCTCGACCACGAGCGCGGCTCGGCCGTGCTGCGCGCCTCCGACAGCGTCGAGACCGTGCGCACCGAGACGCTCTCGCCGCTCTCGGCCGACCCGTTCGCGTTCGTGCTGGACCGCCGCCAGTCCTTCTACGCGACCGACTTCAAGCGGCTGCTGTGGGCGCTGCCGTACTACCGGGGCGAGGTGCGCATCGGCTCGCTGCTGGCGGTGCCGGTGATGACGGGCGACGTGGTGGCGGGCCTGCTGGTCGCGGACAAGCTGGAGACGCAGGCGCTCACGGGGCGCGAGCCGGGCCTGCTGGCGGAGCTGGCGGAGATGGCGGCCGAGGCCATCCTCCAGATGCGCGCGTCGCTCTCGCGCGAGGAGCTGGGCGCCGAGTTCAAGGCGGTCTACGACGTGTCGCACCGGCTCACGGCGACGATCGACGTCATCCCCATCCGCGCGCTGCTGCTGCGCAGCGCGCGCGACCTGGTGCCGGCGCTGGAGTCGGCCACCATCGTCCTCGCCGACAACCCTCCCACGCGCTACCGCATCGAGGAGGGCTACGGATGGGGCAAGGAGTTCGAGGGGCGCGAGGTGGCGCTGGCGGAGCGGACCTGGACCAGCTGGGTCCTGCGCAGCGCGGAGGAGCCGTACCTGCTCGACGACCTGGCGGGCGGGGGCGAGCGCATGCCGGTGCTGGTGCTCGACGAGGGCTGGGGCCGGGCGGAATCGCTCCTGGCCCTGCCCCTGAAGGCCCGCGGGCGGACGCTGGGCGCGCTGGTCCTGACCGGGCGGCGCGGCGCCTTCGACGCGTCCGCCCTCCGCGTCCTGGGCATCCTGGCCAACCAGGGCGCGGCCGCGCTCTTCACCTGGCGCCAGATGGAGGCCGAGAAGGAGCAGGCGGTGCGCGACGGGCTGACGGGCCTCTACAACCGGCGCGAGTTCAACAAGCTGCTCCAGAAGACGCTGGCCAACGCGGACCGCCTGGGCGGAGGGTTCGGGCTGCTGCTGTTCGACATCGACCACTTCAAGAAGCTCAACGACACGTACGGCCATCCGGCGGGGGACGCGGCCATACGCAACACCGCGCAGGTGCTCGAGCGCCACCAGCGGCAGGGCGACCACGCCGCGCGCTACGGCGGCGAGGAGTTCGCGGTCATCCTGCCCGGCGCGGACGAGAAGGGGGCGCTGCAGCTGGCGGAGCGGGTGCGGGACGCGATCGCGTCCTCGCGCGTCGTGTTCGAGGGCGCGCGCCTCAACGTGACCGTGAGCCTGGGCGTCGCCGTCTGGCCGGCGGACGGCAAGGACCACGAAGGCCTGCTGGCGGCGGCCGACCGCGCGCTCTACGCGGCCAAGCAGGCCGGGCGCAACCGCGTGGTGGCCGCCTCCACGCTGCCGGCACCGGACTTGCAGCCGTCCCGTTGACGCCCCGCGTGCACCACCGTAATGTGAAATCACATGGAGTCCATCGCGTTCATCGCCCTGCAATGGGTCGCGATCCTCTTCCTTGGGCTCATGCTGGGGCTGGCTCTGTTCGAGCCCTCCCTTCCCTACAAGGTCACCGAGGTCCCCGCGGACCCGCTGGACTCCGAGGGCTTCCGGCGCCTGCTGGCGTCGCTGGCCGGCTCGCACTCGCACGCGGGCTGCCGCGTCGAGGTGCTCACGAACGGCGAGACGTTCTACGAGGCGGAGCTGGAGGCCATCCGGCAGGCGCGGCACAGCGTGAACCTCGAGGCGTACATCTTCGGGAAGGGCAAGGTGACCCGCCGCTTCCTGGACGCCCTCGTCGAACGGGCGAAGGCGGGGGTCAAGTGCAACCTGGTCCTGGACGCGATCGGCGCGTTCGCGACCTGGCAGGGCTATCTGACGGAGCTGCGCGCGGCCGGCGGCCGCGTGTACTTCTACCACCCGCTCCAGTGGTACACGCTCCCGCGCATCAATAACCGGACCCACCGCGAGCTGATCGTGGTGGACGGACGGGTCGGGTTCGTCGGGGGCGCCGGCTTCGCGGACCACTGGGCCTACACGCACGGCCGGAAGAACAAGCCACGCTGGCGGGACACCATGTTCCGGATCGAGGGCCGCATCGTGCGCGACCTGCAGTCCGTCTTCGCCGAGAACTGGCTCGAGTCCTCGGGCGAGCTGCTGACCGAGCCCGGGTACTTCCCGGAGCTGTCGGACAGCGGGCACACCTCGGCCATGGTCGTCTGCAGCACGCCGACCACCGGCCGCTCGGCCCGCAACCGGATGGTCTACCAGACACTGCTGGCGGCGGCGCAGCGTACGATCGAGATCACGACGCCCTACTTCCTTCCCGACCGCAGCGCCTGGACCGAGATGGTGCGCGCGATCAAGGAGCGCGGGGTGGAGGTCACCATCCTGACGCCCGGGCAGCACTCGGACCACCTGCTGACCCGCCGGGCCAGCCGCCGGCTCTACGGCCCGCTGCTCAAGGCGGGCGCGCGCATCCACGAGTACGATCCCACCATGATCCACGCCAAGATCCTGGTGATCGACGGCGTGTGGAGCGTGGTCGGCTCCACCAACTTCGACAACCGCTCGTTCGGCATCAACGACGAGATCAACGTGGCGGCGTTCGACGCCGACCTGGCGGGCCGGCTGCAGGCGGACTTCGGGCGCGACCTGCTGAGCAGCCACCGCGTCACCTACCGCAAGTGGTACCGGCGGCCGCTGGTCGAGCGGGCGTGGGAGCTGGTGGGCTGGCTGCTGGAGCGGCAGCAGTGAAGCCGGGACAGACGCTGCGCGTCGCCACCTACAACATCCATCGCAGCAAGGGGCTCGACGGCCGCGTCCGGCCCGACCGCGTGGCCAAGGTCCTGAAGGAGATCGCGGCCGACATCGTCGCCCTGCAGGAGGTGGTGAGCCTGCCCGGCGGCGCCCCCGAGGACGACCAGGCCCACTTCCTGGCCCGCGCCATCGGGGCCGACTACCAGTTCGGCGAGAACCGCAAGCTTTGGGGCGGCGCCTACGGCAACGTGGTGCTCTCGAAGCTGCCCATGCGCACCGTCAAGAACCACGACATCTCCGTGCGCGGCCGTGAGAAGCGGGGCGTGCTGCACATCGACGTCGACCTGGGCCCCAAGACCTGCCTGCACGTGTTCAACGTGCATCTGGGCACCGCGTACCTGGAGCGGCGGCGGCAGGGACGGATGCTGGCCAGCCTGGAAATCCTCAACCAGGAGCTCGAGGGGCCGCGGCTGGTGCTGGGCGACTTCAACGAGTGGGCGCCGGGGCTGACCACGCGGCTGCTGCGCTCGCACCTCAAGAGCGTCGACATCCACAAGCACCTGCGGCGCCGGCGCACCTACCCCGGCCTGCTGCCGCTGCTGCACCTCGACCACATCTACCACGACGACGCGCTGGAGCTGGCCGCGCTGACGCTCCACCGCACGCGCACGGCGCTGGTGGCCTCGGACCACCTGCCGCTGGTCGCGGACTTCCGGCTGGTGGGCCCGGGCGAGCGCGGTACCGGGCGCGTCGACACCTCGCGGCTGCGGCGCGGCTGACGCCGCCCGCGCGTTATCATCGCGGCCATCCCGGAGGTCGACGCTGCGCCACCACCCATCCATCCGCTCCCTCTGCGCCCTCTCCCTCTCCCTCGCCGCCGTCCCCCCGGCGGGGGCCGACGCCTCGGGCACGCCCCCCATCGCGAACGTCGCGGAGCGGAGGCAGATCGCGCTCTCCGGCGACTGGCGCACGATCGTGGATCCCTACGGCAACGGGCACGTCGACTACCGCGCGCAGCCGCGTCCGGACGGCTTCTTCGCCGACGCGCGCCCGAAGAGCCCGAGCGACCTCGTCGAGTACGACTTCGACACCTCGCCCGTGCTCAAGGTGCCGGGCGACTGGAACACGCAGCGGCCCGAGCTCCTCTACTACGAGGGGCCCCTGTGGTACCGCCGCCGCTTCGAGATGGCCCCGGAGCCGGGCCGGCGCTACGTGCTGCACTTCGAGGCGGCCAACTACGCCGCGAAGGTGGCGGTCAACGGGGTGGTGGTCGGCACGCACGAGGGCGGCTTCACGCCGTTCTCGTTCGACGTGACCTCGCGGCTGCGGTCCGGCGCGAACACCGTCGTGGTGCTGGTCGACAACACGCGCCGCCGCGAGGCGGTGCCGACCGTGATGACCGACTGGTGGAACTACGGCGGCCTCACGCGCCCGGTGCGCCTGCTCGACCTGCCGGAGACGTTCGTGCGCGACTACCACGTGCAGCTCGCTCGCGGCTCGAAGCGCACGGTCGCGGGCTGGGTTCGCCTGGACGGTCCCCGGCCGGCCCAGGAGGTGGTGATCCGCATCCCGGAGGCGCGCGTCGAGCAGCGGGTGCGCACGGGCGCCGACGGCCGCGTGGAGTTCCGCTTCGACGCCGCCCTGCAGCCGTGGTCGCCCGACGCGCCGAAGCTGTACGACATCGAGATCGCCGCCGAGACCGACCGCGTGGCCGACCGCATCGGCTTCCGCACGATCGAGGTGCGCGGGACCGACATCCTGTTGAACGGGACGCCCGTCTTCCTGCGCGGCGTGTGCGCGCACGAGGAGGCGCCGCTGCGCGGCGGCCGCGCCTGGAGCCTGGAGGACGCGCGCACCCAGCTGGGATGGGTGAAGGAGCTGGGCGGCAACTTCGTGCGCCTCGCCCACTACCCGCACAACGAGACCATCGTGCGCGAGGCCGACCGCCTGGGCGTCCTGGTCTGGGCCGAGATCCCGGTCTACTGGACGATCGACTGGTCCGACCCGCGGCCGCTCGCGAGCGCCCGCCAGCAGCTCGCGGAGATGATCGGCCGCGACCGCAACCGGTCGTCCGTGGTCCTGTGGTCGGTCGCGAACGAGACGCCCATCAGCGAGCCGCGGAACGCCTTCCTGCGCACGCTCATCGGCGACGCGCGCGCGCTGGACCCGACGCGACTGCTGACCGCGGCTCTCCAGGCGCGCGGGGAGGGCGACACGCACGTGATCGACGACCCGATCGGCGAGCAGCTCGACGTGATGGGCAACAACGAGTACGTCGGCTGGTACGACGGGACGCCCGAGAAGTGCGACCGCGTGAGCTTCCGCTCCCCCTGGAACAAGCCGCTGATCATGTCCGAGTTCGGCGCCGACGCGTTGGCCGGCTACCGCGGGCCGGCGGAGCAGCGCTTCACCGAGGACCACCAGGAGCTGCTGTACCGGAAGCAGATCGCGATGCTGAAGCGCATCCCGTTCCTGCGCGGTACCGCGCCCTGGATCCTGATGGATTTCCGCTCGCCGCGGCGGCCGCTGCCCGTCATCCAGGAGGGGTGGAACCGCAAGGGGCTGATCTCGGAGCGCGGCGTGCGCAAACGCGCGTTCGACGTCCTGCGGGAGTTCTACGGCGAGCTCCTGGCCGCGCCGGCGACGCAGCGCTAGGGCACGAACGCGAGGCCGTCGGCCATCGGGCCGGCGGCGATGAGCCGCTCGACGCGGAACGTTGCCAGATCCACCACCGCGACCTGGCCGGTCGCGTCGCACGAGACGTAGGCCGCACGCCCGTCCGGGCGTACGACGACCTCTTGCGGCGTGGCCGGCAGCTCGACCGTGTCCCGGACGGCCCAGGTGTCGAGGTCGATGCGGACCATGCGGTTGGCGGTCGGCAGGGTCACGAGCAGCGTCCGGCCGTCCGGAGTGGGCGCGGTCGCGAAACCGATCGCGGGCAGCGGCACCCTCCTGGCGATCGCGCGGGTCCGGGTGTCGATCGCCACCAGGCTCGGCTCGGCCTGGTCCGACGTGAACGCGAGCCGGTCGTCGTTCGATAGCGCGATGCGCTGGATGCGCTTCGAGACCGGCACCACCGTGAGCACCGCCTTGGCGCGCAGGTCGATCACGCTGACCGTGCCCGGCCCCACGTTCGCCGTCCAGGCGTACGCGCCGTCGCGGGTGAGCACGACCATGTGCGATTCCGCGGCGCCCGTCGGGACACGCTCCACGACCAGGCGCGACGCGGGATCGATCACCAGCAGCGTGCTCGACAGCTCGGCGGTGACGTAGAGCCGCCCGTCCGGTCCGAACACCGCGGCGTGCGGGCGCTCGCCGCGCCCCAGGTCGATGGTCGCGACGCGCGTCCTCGACGGGACGTCGATCACGTCGATCGACCGTCCGTCCGTCCCCGGCCGGCCCACGCCCGAGTCGCCGTAGATGGGCACGAACGCGGTGCGCCCGTCGGGCGAGACGCCCACCTCGTGGCCGGTGACCCCGCTCTGCTCGACCGCGGCGACGGTTCGTCCGGCAGCCGTGTCCAGGATGCCGAGCGTGTGGTCCCCCTTGTTCACGACCAGCAGCAGGCCGCCGGTGGCCGCGGCGTCGGAGGCGGCGGTCAGGAGCGTCATCAGCAGGACCAGCAGGGCGCCCTCACGCTCGCGGATGCTGACATGGGGGATCGGTCGCGGCCAAGGACAGGCCGTGTCATGTCGCGCCGTCCTCGATCGGCGTCCGCGCGTCCGGGCGCCGCGCCAGCAGGCCCAGCACGAGGAGCACGAAGAGCGCGGCGTCGGCGTAGTAGATGCCGCGCAGGTTCCAGTGCTTCACGAACCATCCCGCCAGCACCGGGGACACGGAGCCGCCGAAGAGGGCGGCCGCGGAGAAGAACCCGAACGCCGTGGTGCGATGGACGGCCGGCACCATCAGGCCGCCGATGGTGTAGCAGAGGGTGAGCGCGCCCCCGGAGGCGAGCCCCAGCAGCGTCGCCCACACGCCGAACACGCCGAAGCTGCCGGCCTGGGCGAGCGGCAGCACCGTGACGGCCCCGGCGGCCAGGCTGCCGACGAGGAGCGCGCGAGGGGAGCTGGTCCGGCTGGCGCGCCCCAGCAGCGTGGCCGAGGAGGCCGCGGCCATGGAGTACACGGAGATGAGCAGGCCGGTGGCCGACGCGAGGGTCGCCGCGTCGACGCCGAGCCGCGAGAGCTGCAGCGGGAGGATGGGCGTGAACGACCGCCCGATGAAGTTCACCAGGAACAGGACCACCAGCAACGGCAGCACCCCCTGGAGCCGCAGGATGGTCGCGAAGGGCACGGAGGGGGTGGTGGCGACCGACGTCTGGCGTCCGGGCTCGGCGTAGAGGCGCAGGACGAGCGCCAGCGCGATCGCGCACAGGATCGCGGTCACCAGGAACGTCGAGCGCATGCCGATGGCGTCGGCGAGCAGGCCGCCCGCCAGCGGCCCCACGGCCGCGGCGAGGATCTGCGCGGCCTGGATGCGTCCGACCGCCAGGCCGGTGTGCTCGCGCGGCAGCGAAGAGGTGGCCATCGCCAGCCCGAGCGGCCCGATGCCGCCGAAGAGGCCGACGCCGGTCCGCAGCGCGAACAGCTGCCAGACGTCCTGGGCCAGCGCCGACAGCACGAGCAGCACGACGTAGGCCACGAGCGCGCGCACCGCCATCACCTTCTGCCCGTGCCGATCGGCCAGCCGGCCCCACACGGGCGCCAGCAGGCCCGCCAGCAGCGGCGCGACCGCGATCAGCACGCCGCCCCACAGCGCGGCGTGCTCGTCGTCGGCGACCCCCAGCTCCTTGACGTACAGGGGGAGGAACGGGATCACGAAGGCGAAGCCGGTGAAGACCACGAAGACCATCACGGCCGTGACCCGCAGGTTCGTGCGCGCCTGGTCGGGCAGGGCCGCGGGATCGCTCACGAGAGGAGCCAGACCTCGCCCAGTGCCAGTCCGTCCCTGATCTCGAGCCACGTGCGGGTGGCGCCACCGGACCCCAGCGCGCGGGCGAAGTCCGCAGCGGCCGCGTGCAGCACCACGCGCGGGGTGGCCTCCAGGAACACCTCCACGTCGCGCCAGCGCACGCCGCGCGTCCAGCCGGTGCCGATGGCCTTGCTGGCCGCCTCCTTGGCGGCGACGGCCAGGGCCAGGCTGCGGCTGCGCTCGGGCTCGGCGGCCGGCAGGCGGGCCGCCTCGGGCGGGTCCATCAGCTTCTGGACGAAGCGGGCGCCCCAGCGCGCCTGCGCGTCGGCCACCCGCTCCAGCTCGATGAGGTCGATTCCCAGCCCGACGACCAGAGTGGCCTCCGCGGCGCGCCCCGCGCCGGACGATACCATGGGGGGCGGGAGCGGCCCGCCTCCCGCCCCCGCCCAAAAGGGCATAGAATCTCCGGCCAGGTCCCAGTGGAAACCATAGGGAAGTACCAGGTCCACAAGGTCCTGGGTCACGGCGGCATGGGCACCGTCTACGAGGCCCTGGACCCCGTGATCCAGCGCAAGGTGGCCCTCAAGACCATGATCCCGGGGCTGGCCGACGCCCCGGAGCTGCGCCTGCGCTTCCTGCGGGAGGCCCAGGCCGCGGGAGGGCTTCGCCACCGCAACATCGTGACCGTGTACGACCTGGGCGAGGACAAGGGCCGCCCGTACATCGCGATGGAGTACATCGACGGGACCGACCTCGAGAAGATCATCCAGAACAAGGAGCCGCTGTCGCTCGAGTGGAAGCTCGACGTGCTGCGCCAGGTGTGCGAGGGGCTGGGCTACGCGCACCGGCACGGCATCGTCCACCGCGACATCAAGCCCGCCAACATCCGCGTGACGCCGGACGGCGAAGTCAAGATCATGGACTTCGGCATCGCGCACCTGCAGAGCTCGAACCTCACCAAGAGCGGGCTGGTGCTGGGCACGGTGCACTACATGTCGCCCGAGCAGATCGACGGGGCCAAGGTCGACCACCGCGCCGACGTGTTCTCGGTGGGCGCGATCGCCTACGAGCTGTTCGCCTACAAGCGCCCGTTCGAGGCGGAGAGCATCACGGGCGTGATGTACCAGATCATGCACGACCGGCCCGACGAGAAGGTGCTGCCCACCACGCAGTACTCGCCCGGGCTGGAGCGCATCATCCTGAAGGCGATGGCGCGCCAGGTGGAGGAGCGCTTCCAGTCGCTGGAGGAGATGCACGGCGACCTGGTGTCGCTCGTGCGCGACACGGTGGGCAAGCTGGACACGCGCACCCCGGTGCCGCAGGTGGACGACAACGCGGACACGCTGGCGCTGCAGATCGACGTGGAGATGGAGAAGCGCCGCGCGAGCCTCAAGGACCTGGTCCAGCAGGCGCGGCAGGCGATGGGCGCCGGCGACCTCGCGCGCGCCCGCGAGCAGGCGACGCGCGCGCTCGAGCTGTTCCCGGACGACGCGGACGCGAAGGGGGTGATCTCCGAGGTGGACGCCGAAGCGCTCAAGCGCCGCGTGGACCGCGAGCTGACGGAGATCCGCGGCGAGATCGACGCCGCGCGCGATTCCGGCCAGCTCCAGCGCGCTCTCTCCCTGTGCAAGCGCGTGCTCGAGGTCAACCCCGAGGACGTGGGCGTCGCGCGCGTGGCCGCGGAGATCGAGGCCTCCATCCACGAGCGCCAGGTGGAGGAGCTCGCGGAGCAGGCCCGCTCGTACGCCGCCAGCGGCGACGTGGAGCTGGCGCAGAAGATCGCGAGCCGTATCCAGAAGCTGGCGCCGCAGAGCCCGCGCTACCTGGAGCTCAAGGAGCGGCTGGACTTCCAGTCCGGCCGCCAGCGCGTGATGGACCTGACGCGCCAGGCGCAGGAGCACATCGCGCAGGGGAACCTGGTGGAGGCGCTGGCCGCCGCGGAAGGAGCGCTGGCGCTCGACAGCGCCTACGCGCTGGCCCGCGAGATCCGGGACCGCACCGCGGAGATCCTGTCGCGGCAGGGAGGGGGCAAACCCCGGAGCGGACCGGACGCGTCTCCGCCTGAGCCCGCGCCGAAGGCGGCCGCCGAACCGAAGGCGCCTCCCGCGCGCCCGGCGGCGCCCAAGTCCCAGCCGCCGCGCCCGGCCGCGGCCGAAGGGGCGCCCGCTCGTCCCGCGCCGGCCCGTCCCGCCGCCCCGCCCAGGTCCTCGCCGGCGTCGTCGCCCGAGACGCGGCCGGCGGTCGCGCCCGCGGCGCGCGCCTCCGCACGGGCCACGCCGCCGCCGGCGGCTCCTCCGTCCGCGAGCGCGCCTTCGCGCGCGGCCCCGCCACCGCCGGTGGCCGCCGCCCCGGCCACTCCGACACCGGAACCGGCGCCCGCCGCGAAGCCCCCCTCCTCAGCGGCCCCTCCGGCGCCCCCTCCGGCCAAGGCGTCACCCGCTCCGCAGGAACCGTTGCCGCTCACGCCGCTCCCCGAGGGGACTCCCGCGGACGCGGAAGCGGCGCGCCTGCTGGAGAACGCCCGCCGACTGCTGCGCGACCGCGCCCCCCAGAAGGCGCTCCCCATCCTGGAGCAGGCGGCCGCCATCGAGCCGTCGCACGCCGGGATCGAGCGGCTGCTTCACCTCACCCGGATCGAGGCGCGCAAGGCGGAGGCGGAGGCGCTCACCAGCGCCGCCCTGAACCACTTCCTGCAGAACAACTACAAGAAGGCCCGGGCCGCCGTCGAGAAGGCGCTGGCCCTCGAGCCCGGGAACAAGAAGGCCCGGGAGCTCATCAACATACTGGGAGCCCTCGGCTAGGCGCTATAATCGGCCGGATCCGTGCTCCCGGCCGCCAGGACGGGTCGCATGGCCGAAGGAGGCGCCATGAACCGTATCGCTCCCGCGCTCGTCGCAGCCACGCTGCTTCTCGCCCCCGCCGTGTCCCATGCGCAAAGCCTGGGCGAGGTGGCCGAGAAGGAGAAGGAGAAGAAGGAGAAGGACAAGTCCCGGAAGCCCACGAAGAGCTACACCGAGGAGGACCTCCGCGGGAAGCTGGGCGGGACCATGTCCAATCCCGGTGCGACGGCGAGCGTGTCCGGAAGCGACACCACGGCGGCGTCGTCCACCGAGGGCGCGGCCAAGGAGGGCGGCGGCGCCGACGGAGCTCCCGCGGCGGACGCGGCGCCCTCCGCGGCCGAGCAGGAGGCGAAGCAGGCCGAGTGGCGCGCCCGCAAGGGCCGCATCGAGCAGGAGGTCGTGCGCATCAACGCGTCGATCAACAGCTTCCAGGCCCGCCTGGCCGACAACACCGTGCCCATGTACGGTCCCGGCCGCGAGGCCCTCGTCCAGAACCTGGAGCGGGCCAAGGCCGATCTCGTGCGCGCGACGGCGGACCTGGCGTCGGCCGAGCAGGAAGGCCGCACCAACGGCTATCGCCCCTAGGGGCCGAGCCGGGGGCTCGCGCTCGGGCGCGCGAGCGCGTCACGGATCTCGTCGGCCACGACGGCGTGCCCGCGAGGCGAGAGGTGTCCCAGGCCGTCGAGCGTGAGGTCCGCGAAGGCCCAGCCCGCCTCGCGGTAGCGCGCCCCCAGGTCGAGCGCGGGCACGCCCGCCGCCGACAAGCCGTCCTGCAGCCGGACGGCCAGCGGCGACCGCTCCTCGAACGCCGCGCGGTCGGGGTGCAGCACGACCAGCACCGTCGTCCCGTCCGCGCGGGTCGCGTCCGCGAGCCGCTGCACCTCCAGGACCGCCAGCCGCTGCGCCGTGGCCTCGTCCTTGATGGCCACGCGCCGGCGCCCCATCCAGTGGCCGCTGTCTTCCGGCTCCCGCGTCGGCCGTGACGCGAGCAGGTTCAGGAGGTGCGAGTTCTCCCACAGCCACCGCCAGGCGCGCCGCGGGCGCGAGCGCACGAGGTGGTCGTCGTGACCGACCAGCCGGCCGTCCTCGATCGTGAAGTAGGGCTTGGGCCAGGCCGGGTCGTAGAGGTAGTGGGCCAGCATGATGTCCGCGAGGTCGTTCGCGAGGCAGACGTTGAGGACGGTGACCGACGGCCGCCAGCCGCGCGCCTCGTGCTCGTAGCGCAGCAGGCTCTGGTCGATGCCCCATCCCGGCACCGCGAAGTTGCCGACCGTCCAGCCCTCGCGAGACGACAGCAGGCTGGCGAAGGTCTCCGCGTCGTCGACGCCCGCGCCGAAGGCGACGGAGTCGCCCAGCATCGCGACCCGGGGCGCGCCGGCGGCCGCCTCCGCGCGCGCCGGGACGCGGCGGCGGTCGCCGTCGGTCGAGATCTGCCGCCCGCCCTCGTCCCGCTGCGTCCAGTTGGGGCGCAGCTGCCAGCCGTAGAGCGGCGAGTGCACGATCGCGCTGCGCGCGGGCGAGAGGCGGATGCGCTCCAGCCGCTGCGCGCGCACCGCCCACTCGGCCGCCAGCAGCAGCGCCGCGGAGAAGAGGGTCGAGCCCGACAGGAGAAGGAGCGGGGCCAGGCGGGGGCGGCGCATGCGAGGGAGCGGGCGACGATCAGCGGACGGGGCCGACCGTCGCCAGGAGGCCCCGGTCCTCGTTGACCTCGACGCGGGCGACCGAGCCCTTCGTCACGAACTCGAACTTCCCGCCCTCCGGCTCCAGGACGACCGTGCGCGAGGCGCGTCCGCCCGCGTGCACGACCGAGAGCAGCAGGGGCACCGGTCCCGGCAGGTCGCGCGCGCGCACGTCGACGATCACGCGCGAGCCCTCCTTGTGGTCCACCTCGCGCTTCACCTCGATGTGCGGCAGCTGCGTGCCGTAGACCCACTCGCGGAAGTACGGGCCCAGGGGGCGGCCCGAGACCTCCTCCAGCGCCTGCTGCACCTGCAGCGTCCCCACCTTGCCGAACCGGTGGCGCTCCTGCAGCCGCTGGGCCGCCGCGCGGAACGCCTCGTCCCCGACGATCCCGCGCAGCATGTGCAGCACGTACGCGCCCTTGTTGTAGACGATCGCGCGGTAGATCTGCGGGTCGCCCACGACGTGCCCCAGCCGGTGCCCCAGGTGGATGGGCCCCTCGGCGTTCTCGCGCAGGGCCCAGCGCGCCAGCCGGCGCAGCACGTTGTCGAAGGCCTCGTCGCCCCGGCTCTGCCGCGTCCACAGGGCCGCCGCATACTGCGCGAACCCCTCGGAGATCCAGCGCTCGCGGTAGTTCTGGCCCGTGACCGCGTGGCCCCACCACTGATGGGCCAGCTCGTGCGCGAAGAAGAAGCCGGGCATGTCCCAGAAGGTCGCGGGATCGTCGCGCAGCTCGCCGCGCGCCAGCGGCGGACGGCGCGACAGGATGACCAGGCCCGGCGGGCTGTGGCCCCCCGGCGTGATCCCCTCGACCACCGCCAGGCGCAGCGTCTCGTAGGGATAGGGGCCGAACTCCTGCTCGAAGAAGTGGAGGATGTCGCCCGCCTGCTCCAGGGTGCGCACCGCCTCGGAGCGGGTGCGCGTGAGCGCGAAGGCCTCCAGCGTCCGGCCGCCGTCGATCCTGTGCCCGACCTCCTGGAAGCGGCCGACCACCACCGTGATGTACTTGGCCGGCAGGTCCTGCCGGTACTCCTGGAGGTGCCGCCCGTTCTCGCGGCGGCCCTGCAGGCGCACGCCCCCGGTGAGCGCGCTCCAGTCGTCGGGCACGTCGAAGCGCAGCCGCGCGGTCGCGTAGTCGTCGTTCCCCGCCTGCGGGTACCACGCGGTCCGGTTCGAGTAGGTGAGCACCTCGTCGATCAGGACGTCGCGGTCGAACACGTCCGCGTCGCCGCGCGGGACCACCTGCAGCAGCTCCTGCTCGACGGCCGCCGGGCGGTGGTACCCCACGAAGCGCACCGTGAGCGAGACCTCGCCGATGCGGCCGGAGAGCGGGCCCAGCGACACCATCACGCTGCCCTGGCCGCGCACGCGGAAGAAGGCGAGCGGGCCGGTCAGCGGCGAGGCGATGGACGTCACGCCCAGGCTGTCGTCCAGCCGCAGCCGCAGCGTCGAGGAGGCGGCCAGCAGGCGCAGCCTCATCGTGTTCTGGCCCTCGAGCCGGCTGCGCGCGGGATCGAAGCGCACCTGCAGGTCGTGGGCGAGCACGTCCACCGTCCGGTCCGCGTCCTCGTTGTAGTCGGTGTCGCGGCCCGCCAGCGGGTACAGGCAGATCTGGCGGCGCCGCTCGCGGTCGAAGAGGCTGATGCCCTCGTTCTCCGAGGCGCTGATGGCGTAGGTCAGCGTGCCCCGGCGCGCGGTGCGGAAGTTGACGGCCGCGTCCCCCAGGCCGGGGTAGATCCACCAGGGCGAGCGCGGGAAGCTGGTGTCCAGCAGGAACGAGCGCGGGGACTGCTCGTCGTAGAACTCGCGCGCGGCCTTGAGGTCCTTCGCTCCCTCGGGGTGGGGGGTGAACCGCACCGGCGACAGCACGCGGTGCAGGTCGGCCGGGTGGAGCCGGACGAAGGCCGTGCGCACGCGCTCCCTGAGCTCGGGCGCGCCGCAGAACTGGCGGAGCTGCTCCCTCTCCGAGGGCGGCTTGGGGCTCACGACCACCTCGCCGTCGCCCACGAACAGCAGCATGGTGGGACCCAGGGTGGCCGGCGACGTGAAGACGGTTCCGCGCAGCATCCGCAGCTCGAAGTCCTCCAGGCGAACGGTGAGGCCGTCCGCGCGGTAGGGTTGCGGATCGAGCGTGAGGTGGACCAGCCCCTCGACGCCGGGCAGCGACTCGCGCCTGGCCAGGCTCCAGCCGGCCGCACCGCGCCGGGCCTCGAACGTCCACTGGCTGAGGCGGCCGCGCGGCTCGTTGACGGCGAAGACCCGCGCGTGGATCTCCGCCTTGTCTCCCGACGCGCTCGCGGGCGCGAACACCTCGATCGAGGACTCCTCGGAATGGAAGAGCTCGCGGATGAGGGCCGCCTCCTCCTCGCGGGCAGCCGCGCTCTCGAAGGTCCACAGATCGAGGTAGGCCGCCTCGTCCTTGGACAGGAAGGCGCGCTCGAGCTGCTCGGCGAGCTGGCGGGGCTGCGCCGCGACCACGCTCACGTCCTGCGCGGACGCGGAGGCCGCGAGGTACAGGGCCAGCGCCAGGCTGGCCCACGCCCGGCGCGTCACGCCCAGGCCGCCTGGCGGGGCGGCGGAGCCTGCCGGCGCGGCAGCCGCACCGCGAAGCGGCTTCCCTGGCCGGGGTGGCTGTCCACGTCCACCTGCCCGCGGTGCAGCCTCACGATCTCGCGCACGAGGTAGAGCCCGACCCCGGTGCCGCCGACGCGCCGGGCGATGCCCCCGTCCACCATGTAGAACTTCTCGAAGATGCGCGGCAGGTGCTCGGGTGCGATCCCGATCCCGCCGTCCTCCACCTCCAGGGTCACCTCGGCCTCCTGGGCGCGCCCGCGCACCACCACCCGCCCCCCCGACTCGCTGTACTTCACCGCGTTGTCCACCAGCTTGCGCACCACCTGGTGGATGAGGCTGCGGTCGCCCTGGAGCGCGCATCCCTGGTCGGGGAAGTCGAGCTCCACACGCACCTTCTTCTTGGCCGCCGCCGCGCGCAGCATCTCGATGGACGAGGCCGTCACCTCGCGCAGGTCCAGGTCCTGGACCTGCAGCACGCCCTCGGCCTCTCCCTGCTCGATGCGGCTCACGTCCATCAGCGTGTCGACCAGGTCGATCACCCGGTCGCAGCTCTCGACCATCACGCGCAGCACGTCGGCCGAGCCGGCGTAGGACTGGTCCTCCAGGAGGAACTCGCTGTACCCGCGCACCACCGTGAGCGGCGTGCGGAACTCGTGGCTCACGTTGCGCAGGTACTCGCGACGCATGCGGTCCAGGTCCTCCAGCCGCCGGTTCGAGTGGACGATGCGCTCGAGGTGGGCCCGCGTCTCCGCCAGCAGGCGCGCGTTGTCCAGCGCGATCGCGGCCTGGTCCGCGAAGGCGCTCATGAGGTGCTGGTCCTCGGGCGAGAACACGCGCGGCTCCTTGGTGATCACCTCCAGGCTGCCCAGCACCTCGCCCCCGCGGCGCAGGGGCACGCCCAGGAACGAGCGGTACCCGTATTGCTCGACGCGCTCCTTGTACTCGAGCCGCGGGTCGTCGCGCATCTCCGTCACCGCCATGGGCGCGCCGTCGCGCACCACGCGCCCGGTGAGGCTCTGGCCCAGCCGCAGCACCTGCCACGAGCTGGCCACCTCGGGCTCCAGCCCCTCGTGCGCCGCCAGCTTCAGCTCGTCGCCCCCCCGCAGCATGAGCAGGCAGTAGCGCGTGCCCATGACCTCGTTGACGCTGCGCGTCACCAGCGGCAGCAGCGTCTTCAGGTCCTGCCGCTCCAGCACGCCGCGGCCGATCTCCAGCAGGGACTCGAACTCACGGTTGCGGCGGCGCACCGCCTCCAGCAGCCGCGCGTTGTCCAGCGCGATCGCGATGTGGCGGGCCACCGGCTCCAGGATGGCCAGGTCGAGGCTGGTGAAGGCGTCCGCCTTCGCGCGGCCGAGGTTGAGCGAGCCGATCACGCGGTCGTGGGACCGCAGCGGGAGCGTCGCCAGCGCGCGCGCCTCTCCCGCGCGGAACAGCCCCGCCGCGTGGGGCGGCGGGGCTTCCGGTCCTTCGCACCAGGCGGTGGGGAGCCGGAAGGCCCAGGACACGGAGGCGGCGGGGAAGGGAGCGCGCGCGCGCGTCGTGCCCCGCCCCACCGCGACCACCTCCAGGGCGCCGGCCGGGTCCGTGAGCTCCAGCGCGATGCTGAGCTGGTCGAAGGGCACGATGCGCCGCGCCTCCTGCGCGGCCACCGCGAAGATGTCCTCGATGGTGAGGCTCAGGTTGACGGCGCCGGCGATCTCGTTGATGGCCGCCAGCCGCTCCGCGTGGTCCTTGATCTCCTGCTCCATCTGGCGCTCGCGCGTCACGTCCCGCACGGTCGCGATGACGGACTGCTTGCCCTCGAACAGCAGCGAGCCGGCCCGGACGTAGACGCGCCGCGTCGCCCCCTGGCGCGTCCGCACGCGCGTCTCCAGCCCACCCGAGACCGCCTGGCTCAGCTCCCACGCGCGGTAGCGCTCCGCCACCTCGCGCCGGTCCTCGGGCACGATCAGGTCGCGGAAGTCCGAGCCGACGAGGCCGGCCGGCACGTCGTCCACGATGCTGGCCATCACCTCGTTCGCGTACGCCAGGCGCCCCTCCTGGATGATCACCACGCCGTCCTGGATGCGCCCGAGCAGGCGGCGGTAGCGCTCCTCGCTCTCGCGCAGCTGGCGCAACGCCTCCGCCTGGTCCTGCTGGCTGAGCACGTGCGCGTCCACGGTGAGCGACAGCTGCGCGTTGGCCGCGGAGAGGTCGGCGTTGACCTGCTCCAGCCGCGCCTGCATGGTCTTGACGTACGAGCTGGTGGTCCCGCCCATGAAGGCGCAGAACAGGATGGCCAGCGCGTGCAGCACGCCCAGCGGCTGGTCCGACAGGAGGGCCAGGCCGGTCACCAGCGCCGCGTCGAAGACGCCGAAGGCGAGCGCGTAGCGCAGCCCGCCCCGGATCGACACGGCCACGACGTGCGGGTAGATGAGCAGCCAGATGGGGCTGGCCAGGCCGCCCGAGAGCGCGGCGCCCGCCGCCACCGCCAGCACGTCGGCCGTGTCGTGCGCGATGCGCAGGGCCCGTCGGCCGCGGAACCGCTTGTGCAGCCAGAGCTGGCTGACCAGGCTGAACGCGACGTAGGCCGCGATGACGGCGACGCAGAGCCATGCCTTCGTGCGGGGATGGTTCCAGAGCATGGCCAGGGTCAGGACCGCGAGGCCGACCGAGAGCCAGCGCGCGAGCGGCGTGATGAGGCGCCCGCGCCTGTAAAGCGCGTCCGGCATGGGCTTTGGCGCGTCGGGTGCCATTTCGAGCGACCTCAGTAAAGCACACGCCGCGGGGGCGTCCAAACCCCGGAATGAGAGGCCGGCGGGGACGGGGCGGGACTTATAATCTCAGGCCCATGAGCGTTTTCGACCGGCGCCGGCTTCCCGCGTCCGTGTTCAAGCTGGACGTCGAGCGCATGCGGCAGGGGTGGTACACCGACAAGTACTTCATCAACATCGCGCTCACGCTGGGGGAGCTGGCGCGGCAGGGCTACCGCTTCGGCGGCACCGCGCCCGACCTGTCCGACCTGGACGTGGACCTCGCCAACGTGGACGTCGGGAGCCTCGAGGTCGAGGTGCAGTGGTTCCCGCGCCGCCAGCCCTTCACCGTGGTGGTCGGCGTGGACAAGGCGCTGGCCATGCTGGCCGAGTGCACGGGCTACTTCGACGCGTCGGGCCGGTTCGTCAACACCTTCGAGTCCATGGAGGTGTGGGCGGTGCACGACGGCACCGAGTCGCCCTACGACGGCGACCCGCTGAACGTGAGCCCCGTGATGCGCGTGCGGGGCCGCTACCGCGACTTCGCGATCCTGGAGACGCCCACGCTGGGCGCGCTCACACGCGGCAGCCGCGTGGCCACGAACGTGTACGAGGTCATGAAGGCCGCGCGGGGCAAGCAGGTGCTGTTCTTCCCAGCCCGCTTCGACGCGCACGAGGTGCAGGCCGCGGACGGCTACGCCTACCAGGTGGCGGTCCAGCTCTTCAACCAGAACTTCGGGAAGAGCCTCCCCGCGCACGTCTCCACCGACGCGCAGGGCGACTGGTGGGGCGGGGCCGGAGGCGGGACCGTGTCCCACGCGGCCATCGCCTGCTTCCTGGGCGACACCGCCGAGGCCATGCTGGCGTTCGCGTCGACCCGCCCGCCCGACATCCCGCGCATCGCCGTGGTCGACTTCAACAACGACTGCGTGGGCACGTCGCTGGCCGTGATCCGGACGCTGTTCCGGCGCTACCTCGAGCACATGAGGGCCGGCCGGCCGGACGAGGCGCTGCGCTACAAGCTGTTCGGCGTGCGGCCCGACACCTCCGCGAACATGCGCGACGTCTCGGTGCCGCCCCTGGGCGACAAGCGGCTCGACTGCGGCGTGAACGCGCGCCTGGTCATCATCCTGCGCGAGGCCCTCGACCGCGAGTGGCGCTCGTGGGGGCTCGCTGGCGAGGACGCCCGGCTGGCCGAGAGCTACTGCCGCGAGATCAAGATCGCGGTGACGGGCGGGTTCACGCCCGAGAAGATCCGGCAGTTCGAGGAGCTCAAGGTGCCGGCCGACATCTACGGCGTGGGCTCGTGGCTCCTCTCCTCCTGCGACGTGTGCGGCACCAACAACGACTTCACGGCCGACGTGGTGCGCGTCCGCATCGAGGGCCGCTGGTACGACCTGGCCAAGGTGGGCCGCAAGGCCTGTGACAACCTCATGCTGGAGCGCGTGCAGTAGACGGTATAATCGGTTGATGCCGGGAACCGTGAAGTCCTTCGCAATCCTCCTCGTGGCCGCGGGCCTCGCGTGCACGGGGGTGTCCGCCCACAAGCCGATCGGGCCGGCTCCCGCCTTCGAGCTGCCGGAGCTGACCGGAGGCAAGGTCACCCTGTCCTCCCTGCAGGGCAAGGTGGTGGTGCTCGACTTCTGGGCCACCTGGTGCGGGCCCTGCATCGCCGAGATCCCGGAGTACAAGGACTTCTGGTCGAAGAACCGCTCCCGCGGCGTCGAGGTGATCGGCGTCGTGGTGGACTCCGGCGAGCCGCAGGAGATCGCCGACTTCGTGCGGGAGCACCGGATCCCGTACCGCCAGCTCCTGGGGGACGACAAGATCGCGGAGGCGTTCGGCGCCGACCAGGGCCTGCCCACGACGTTCGTCATCGACGGCAAGGGCGTGATCCGGTCCAAGACCCTGGGCAAGCCGCCCAACAAGTTCCGCAAGCTGCAGGACGTCGTGGACGAGGCTTTGGCCGCCTCATGAGCGCCCCCACCACCGAACAGGTCCTGGACGTCCTGCGCACGGTCCAGGATCCGGACCTGCACAAGGACATCGTCACGCTGGGGTTCGTCAAGGACGTCACGATCGACGGGGGCGCGGTGCGCTTCACGGTCGAGCTGACGACCCCCGCCTGCCCGGTCAAGGACCAGATGAAGGCGGAGGCGGAGCAGAAGGTGATGGGCCTTCCGGGCGTCACCTCCGCGCAGGCGAACATGACCGCGGACGTGCGCGCCCGCGGCGGCTTCGGACGGCAGGCCGTGCCCGGCATCCGCAACATCATCGCGGTGGGCGCGGGCAAGGGCGGCGTGGGCAAGTCCACGACGGCGGTCAACCTCGCGCTCGCGCTGCGGGAGACCGGCGCGCGCGTGGGGCTCATGGACACCGACGTGTACGGGCCCAACGTCCCGCAGATGCTGGGCATCCACGCGCAGCCCGAGGTCAGCGAGGACAAGAAGATGATCCCGCCGGAGGGCCACGGCCTGAAGGCGATCTCGATGGGCATGCTGGTGCCGCCCGACCAGCCGGTCATCTGGCGCGGCCCCATGCTCCACGGCGCGGTGCAGCAGTTCATGCGGGACGTGGCCTGGGGCGAGCTCGACTACCTGGTGGTGGACCTGCCCCCGGGGACGGGCGACGTCGCCCTCAGCATGGCCCAGAGCGTGCCCATGGCGGGCGCGGTGCTGGTGACGACGCCGCAGGACGTCTCGGTCTCGGACGTGCGCAAGGCGGTGGGTATGTTCCGCCAGCTCAACATCCCCGTGCTCGGCGTGATGGAGAACATGAGCGGCTTCGTCTGCGGCCACTGCGGCGAGCGCACCGAGATCTTCGGCGAAGGCGGGGGCGAGCGCCTGGCGAAGGACATGGGCATACCGTTCCTGGGGTCGGTGCCGATCGACTCGCGGGTCCGCTCGGGCGGCGACGAGGGGAAGCCGATCCTGGTCACGTACCCGGAGTCGCCCGCGGCGGCGGCCCTGCGCTCGGTGGCAGGGAAGGTCGCGGCCCAGATCTCCATCCAGGCCATGCGGGTGCTGCGCGTCATCCAGACGGCCTGAAGCTCGCCTTGCGACCACCCATCGGGAGGACGTCCTAACGTGACCATGCCTCGATCGTCGTTCGTGCGGCGGTGCCTCTCCCTGCTGCTCGCGTCGGCGGCCGCCACCGCCCAGGCCCAGGCCCCGCAGCCGTCCCCCGACGTCGTGTTCCCGGCCGACGTCGAGCAGGTGACGGTGGACGTCCTGGTGCTCGACAAGCAGGGCAAGCCGGTGCAGGGGTTGAGGCGCGAGGACTTCACCGTCAAGGAGGACGGCCGTCCGCAGACGATCGCCGCGTTCGAGGCGGTGGCGGTCCCCGAGTCCGCGCCCACGCCCACGCGGACCCGCGTCTCCACCAACGCGATCCCGCGTCCCGCGGTGGAGCGCACGTTCGTGATCGTCTGGGACGACGCGAACCTCACGCAGTTCTCGGCCGAGCGCGCGCGCCGCGCGGTGTCGGAGTTCATCCGCGAGGGCCTCCACGATGGCGACGAGGTCATGGTGGCGCCTACCGTGGGCGGCGCCTGGTGGACCGGCCGGCTGCCGAAGGACCGCGACAGCCTGCTCGCGTACGTGGGCCGCCTGCAGGGCCTGTACAGGCCCGACAACTCGGCCGCCCGCATCTGGGACCACGAGGCGATGGCCATCTGGACGGGCCGCGACCCGCAGATGCTCTCGTACGTCGCGCGGCGCTGGTTCGAGAACAACCTCATCCCGGAGTCCTTCCCGACCGAGGACGACGTCCGGGGCTCGCTCGACGTCTCGCCGGGCCTGGCGCAGATCCGCGCCGCCGCGGGCCAGGTCTACCGCGCCGCCGTCGGCCGGCTGCGCCTGACGCTCGACACGGTCTCGCGTGTTGCCGACGCGCTGGCGGCCATCCGCGGGCGCAAGAACCTGCTGATGGTGTCCGAGGGCTTCATCATGGACAGCTCGCAGCCGGAGTTCCGCGAGGTGGTGCGCGCGGCCCGGCGGGCGAACGCCGCCGTGCACTACCTGGACGCGCGCGGCGCGGAGGGCGCCCTGGGCCAGGCGGGGATGCCCGGCGGGAGCGCCGAGTACGGCCGCGACGTCGAGGAGCGCGATGCCACCACGCTGCTGGCGCTGGCCCAGCAGTCGATCGAGGGCGCCCGCTCGGTCGCGCTGGACACGGGCGGGTCGATCGTGCCCAGCACCAGCGGGCTGGCGAAGGAGATGGCGCGCATCGCCGACGAGTCGCGCGCGTACTACCTGATCGGCTTCAACTCCGCCAACACCAGGCGCGACGGCGGCTACCGCAAGCTGGCGGTCGAGGTGGCGCGGCCGGACCTCGAGGTGCGCGCGCGCCGCGGGTACTACGCGCCGAAGGACGGCGAGCAGCGCAAGCCCGACCCGGACCAGCTGGACCCCAAGGTCCGCGCCGGCCTCGACGCCCCGGTGACCGCGGACGGCGTGCCGCTCCGGCTCGTGAGCTACGTGCTGGGGGCGCCTTCGGACAAGACGCCGGTGCTGCTGGTGGCGGAGGCGGAGGTGGGCGGCCTGGGCTTCGCACCCAAGGGCGGCAAGGTCGCCGCCGCGTTCGAGACCTACGTCGTGGTGCACGGGCGCGACAGCGGGAAGATCTACAAGCAGGAGAAGCTGCTGGAGCTGGACGTCCCGGAGGCCTACTGGCCGCAGGTCCTGCAGACGGGCATCGCCGTGCGCCGCGACTTCGAGCTGCCGCCGGGCGCCTACCAGGCGCGCCTGTTGGTCCGCGACAAGGCGAGCGGCCGGCTGGGCACCGTCATGCACGAGTTCGAGGTGCCGGCCGCCAAGGGCCTGCGCACCTCGACGCCGATCTTCACGGACACGTTCCAGGCCGCCACCCCCAACGACCTGCCGCGACCGGTGCCGGTGGCGCACCGCACCTTCCGCCCGGGCGCGCGCCTGGGGTGGGCCTACGAGGTGTTCGGTGCGCAGCCCGACCCGGCCGCCGGCGGCCCCAAGGTCAGCGCCAGCTACGTCGTGCGCAAGCCCGACGGCACCGTCGTGTCGAACGGTCCCTCGCGGCCGCTCAAGCCCTCGGGCCTGAGCCAGCTCTCGCAGGTGGTGGTGTTCGCGGCACCCCAGCAGGCGGGGGACTACGAGTTCGCCCTCGAGGTGCGCGACGAAGCTGGTGGCGTGGCCGCCCAGGTGGTCGAGCCCTTCACGGTCGGCCCCTGACGGCGCTCACGGCCGGCCGGTCGTCACCATAGCACTCTCCTCGCGGGCCGCGAGGTCTGCCTTGAGCCGCTTGTCCACCGCGAACCCCGCCTTCTCCGCGGACCGGATCGCGGTGTGCGCCTGCTCGAACCGGCCGGTGAGCATGAAGATGACCGCCAGGTTGTTGTGCGCCGCCCCCAGCCGGTCGTTCGTGCGAACGGCGCGGTCGTAGGCCCGCTCCGCCTCCGTCAGGAGGTTCTGGCGGAAGTAGGCGCTGCCCAGGCCGAGATACACCTCCGCCGGGACCGGGTTCTGCGCGCCGGCGCCGAAGCGGAGCTGCTCCAGGACCCGGATTCGCTCCTCGTAGCGGAGCTCGGTGGGCCCCGGGGCCATGTTCTTGATCTTGCCCGTGCGCACCGCCGTGAGCGAGTCCTTGATCTCGTTGAGCTCGTCCAGGCGGGCCTTCTCCAGCGCCTCCTGCTCGGCCGCTCCCGCCCGGTTCATGAGCTCGACCGCGTCGATGCAGCCCTCGTACGCGCGCACCGCGTCGGGATAGCGCTTGAGCAGCATCGAGGTGTAGCCGAGGTTGTAGTGCGCGACGACCAGGAACGGGTCGAGCGCGATCGCGCGGCGGAACTGCTCGGCCGCCTCCTCGAACTGCTCGCTCTGGAGGAAGGCCTCGCCCGCGCGGAGCTGCTCGAGCGCCGCCTTCCGGTTCCTGGCGGCCGCCGGTCCGCTCGTCGGCGGCCCGACCGCGAGCGCCAGTGCCAGGCCCATCACCAGCATGGCCCCCTCCTTCCTGCCGCCGCTCCCGCCACGGGGAGGTGCTCGGACGGCCCTACCTCGCCGCGCCTTCCCGCGACTTGAGGTCCGCCTTGAGCCGCGGGTCGACGCGGAAGCCCGCCTTCTCCGCGGCCTTGATCGACGCGTTCGCCTCGGGGTAGCGCCCGCTCAGCATGTAGATCACCGCCAGGTTGTTGTGGGCCGCGCCCAGCTTCTTGTTGCCCGACACGGCCCTCCCGTACGCGCCCTCCGCGTCCTTGAGGTTGTTCTGCCGGAAGTAGGCGCTGCCCAGGCCCACGTAGACCTCCGGCGGCACGCGCATCGCCTCCTGGCCCTTGAGCCGCATGTCCTCCAGGAGCCGTATGCGCTCGTCGATCTTCACCATCTGGTAGTCCACCCCCTGGCCGCCCTGCTGGCGCGAGGCTTCCCTCTCCAGGGTCCTGTACAGGCTCTTGAGCTCCTGGATCTCGTCGCGGTTCTCGCGGTCACGTTCCTCGCGGACCGCCACGTCGAGGCCGCTCAGGCGCGTCACGGCCTCCTCGCACCCCAGGTAGGCGGTGACCGCGTCGGGGTAGCGCTTGAGGGCCATGTGGGCCTGGCCCAGGTTGAAGTGCGCGAGCACCAGCAACGGGTCCAGGGCGATCGCCTTGCGGAACTCGCCGGCCGCCTCCTCGTACTGCTCGGAGCGCATCAGGTCCTGGCCTTCCCGCAGATGGTTCTGGGCGCGGTTGCGCTCGTTGTCGCCCGGCGCCTGCGGCGCCAGGAGCGCGAGGGTGAGCAGAAGGCTCGTCGTCATGGACATCCCTCCCCGGGAGTCGTGCCAGAACTCCTTCATACGCCCGAACCGGTCAAAAGAAAACGGGGGCGGGATCACTCCCGCCCCCGTTGGTCCGCTAGGCCGGCCGCAGCCGGCTAGAGGACGGGACGACTACCACTCGAAGCGGGCGCCCAGACGCAGCGAGATGGGCGCGGCGAACGAGGGGGTGGTGGCGTTGCCGCCGTTGGACGGCTGCCCGAAGTTCGGGTTCAGCGTGCCCGCGGCGATCTCGGTCCAGTTGTCGTAGTCGGTGGCGTTCTGGTTGTTGAGCAGGTTGAAGACGTCGGCGATGAGCGTCATGCGCTGGGCGTCATTCAACTTGATCGTGTAGTCGAGGTGCAGGTCCACCTGGGTGTCCGGATCCGCTCGCTCCAGGAAGCCGTCGATGGTGCGGATGCCGCCGCCACGGATCGTCTCCGGGATCTCGCCGCCGTTGGCGTAGGCCGTGTTGCCGGCCAGCGCCGTCAGGGTGCGGCCCGAGCCCCAGTTGAAGCCGACGCCGGTGTTGAGGGCGCCGAAGGTGTAGTTGGCGTACACCTTGATCTGGTGCGGCCGGTCGTTGGGCAGCAGGCCCGAGCCCAGCGTCGAGCCCTGGAACCGGATGTCGCCGCGGAAACCGAGCTGGGGCACACCGATCGCCGTGTAGCTCGGATCGTTGGTCGGGAAGTCGAACAGCGAGGAGATCGACGGGTCGGACTGTCCGTTGTCCGAGCGGAAGAAGCCCTCGAAGTTCCCTTCCAGCTTCGCGTAGCGGTACGACGCCATCAGGCTCCAGTTGTCCGAGAAGCTCTTGTTGGCCGTGAACTCGATGGCCTGGTACTTGTGGTCCGGGTCCTCGAACGCCGCCGTCATCGGGCAGTTGATCGCGTTGGTGGACGCGTTCACGTTCGTGATGAAGTAGTCGACGACCGCGTCGCCGCACTCGTCCAGGAAGTAGCCGGCCACGGGCAGCTCGCCGATGTCCTCGAGGATCTGGCCCATGTTGCGGCGCACGTAGCGAGCGCCGAGGCTGACCGACTTGCCCACCTCGAACTCGATGCCGCCCACGAACTCGTCCTTGTAGGTCGAGCCGGAGTCGGGGTCGATGATCGCGGCGTGGTCGCTGGTGAGCACCAGGTGGGTGGTCTGGCCCGCGAAGGCCGTACCGTTGGCCACCGGCTGCTGGAGCGCGGCGTCGCGGTAGTTCTGGCGGGTGATGCCGGTGTCCGCCGACATCGCGCGCGCCGCCAGGTCGTTGGGGATGCGGGCGTAGAAGCGGCCGTACGACGCGTAGACCTTCGAACGGCCGTTGCCGCCGATGTCGTACGTCACGCCGATGCGCGGGGCCCAGTTGTCGTCCCACGTGAACGTGCAGGGGATCGACGAGCCCGTGCCGTCGCCGGCGCCCGGACGCGAGTCGTTCTCGAAGCACAGGTTCGGAGCGCCGTTCACGCCCGGCTCCGCGCCCGTCAGCTTCTGCCGCTCGTAGCGGACGCCCGGACGGATGGTCAGACGGCCCGCCTGCCACGTGTCCTGGATGAAGAAGTTGTAGTACTTCTGCGTGGTCAGCCCGGCCGGAACCAGACGGCCGCGGGTCGCGCGGTAGTAGTCGACGCCGCCGCCCGTGCGGAACTGCACCGGAGCGCCGCCCAGCGTCGTGCGGCCGTCCGCCAGCAGGATCGGCTGGCCGGTCCAGTTGGTGTCGCGCGTGAACTCGATGTCCTCGTAGGCCACGCCGTAACGCACCTGGTGGTTGCCGCCCGCGTTGAAGATGTTGGTGGACTTCAGCTGGAACTGGAGGTTCCGGCCGTCGTTCTGGTCGACGACGCCCAGACCGCCGGTGGTGCCCGTGGGCACGCGGCCGGGACGCAGGTCGGTGATGACCGGCTCCTGGCTGGCCGCATCCTCCTCGAACTTGCTGGTGGAGCGGGCCACCGAGGCCTCGATGAGCCAGTTCGGGCTCATGATGCCGTCGTAGCGCACCGTCTGGCTGTGCCCGCCGTAGCGGATCTCGCTGAAGCCGCCCTCGATGGAGCGGGTGCCGGCCGCGCCCGCATACGCCACGCGCCGCAGGGTGGCCGTGCGCTGCAGGCCCATCTCGCCGTCCGACGGGTCACCGAACGCCGAGATGTCGAACCGGTGGTTCGACGCCGCCTGCCAGGTCACCTTGCCGGCGTAGGACATGCTCTGCCGCTTGCGCTCCACCTCGCCCAGCGCGCGGAACGGGAACACCACGCCGCTGGACGGCTGCGGCGCGATGAACGTGCGGCGGTTGAACTGGGGGTTGAACGTGCCGAAGAAGAACAGCTTGTCCTTCATGAGCGGGCCGCCCAGCGAGACGCCGAAGTCGTACTCGTTGCGCTCCACGGTGTTGACCGTGCCCTGCGGGGTCTGCAGCTCGTCCCAGGTGCCCTCGAGCGCGCCGGGGCGGAAGTAACCGAAGACCGCGCCGTTGAAGTCGTTGCCGCCGCTCTTGGTGACGACGTTCACCACGCCGCCGGTCGCGTTGCCGTACTCCGCCTCGAAGCCGCCGGTCTTGACCTGCGTCTCCTTGATGAAGTCGACCGTCACGCCCGTCCCCAGCGAGCCGTACGTGGAGTTGTAGGAGCCGACGCCACCGAAGCCCGTCTCGGTGATGTTGACGCCGTCGACCACGTAGTTGTTCTCCAGGCCGCTGCCGCCCGCGATCGACGGGTTGGCGGCGCCGGCGCCGGAGCTGTCGGACACGCCCGGGACCAGGTACAGGGTGGCCGTGAAGTTGCGGCCCACCGGCAGCCGGGTCAGGTTGTCGCTGTCGAGCGTGCCGCCCGCGGTCGTGGAGCTGGTGTCCACCACGGGAGCGCTGCCGATGACCTCGACCACTTCCTCGAGGCCGCCGACCTTGAGCGTCAGGCCGCTCAGCTCCAGGCGCTGGCCGAGGCGAACTTCGATGTTCTTCTGCTCGACCGGCGAGAAGCCGGAGAGCTCGACCCGCACGGCGTACCTGCCGGGGGTCAGGTAGGGCGCGAAGAAGCGCCCGTTGGAATCGGTCACGAAGCTCTTCGGCCCCTGGGGCGAAGTCACGGTGACCGTGGCGCCCGGAACCGGCGCGCCCTGCGAGTCGACCACCTCGCCGGTGATCGAGCCCGACGTCGTCTCCTGGGCCGTGGCGAACCCGAAGGTTGCCAGGACCAGGGCGACGGCCCAGATGAGCTGACGTCTCATCGTCATTCTCACTCCTTAATTTCAGTTTGCTCGGATACGGCTTCGGTACGGGAACTCTCACGACGCCCCGACCGATTCGAGGCGCCAAGGCCACCAATCGGCCCGGGGACCGTGAGATCGAACACATTCTTTAGCAAGCCCTGAGCCACGATCGGCCTTGGCATGTAATGCCCAAGATATGAGTAAGTTAAGCGACTTCGCCCTTTCTGGCGGATGTCCAAGAATCCGGGTTCCCGGATTTGAACACCCCTTCAAATCCGGTTCGTTGGACGATGCGAACGTTAAGCGTTCAACGTCCAGATCGTGGAGGGGCCAGGGCCATCGCCCGGGGGGCAGGACGCATCCACTCGCCGCCGCCTGGGAGACGAACGTCCGGACCGATGGCTCGCCGTCGGTCATATGTCAATTGAATAAAGCTAGTCGAATTGACAAACGTCTGACCGCCGCCCATCTTGGGGGCATGCCGCGTCGGTCGGGACGTTCGAGCGCGCCGAGCGAGCCGGTCGAGCTGGACGAGGTCGATCGGAGGCTCGTCCTCACGCTCTCGCGGCACGGCCGACGCTCGGCGGCGGCGCTGGCCAAGGACCTCGGCCTCTCGCGCCAGGCGGTCACCGAGCGGATGCGCTCGCTGGAGCAGCGTGGCGTGATCCTGGGCTACCGCGCGGACGTGGACCCCATGGCGCTCGGCCTGTCGATTCGCGCCCAGCTCCGCCTGACGCTCGACGGCACGGCCACGCCGCAGAAGGAGAAGGACGTGCTGCGCCTGCTCACCGCGCACCCCATGGTACGGGCGGTGTCGCGGGTGAGCGGCGAGGACTGCTTCGTGGCCGACGTGGTGTGCCGCCGCATCGAGGACGTGAGCGTGCTGCTGGCCGAGATCAAGCAGACGCGGGCCATCCAGAGCTCGCGCACGTCGTTCGTGATGGAGCAGATCCTGGACCGGAAGGGGCTGGGGGCGCTGGAGCCGTCGCTGGTCGCGGAAGCGGCCACGGCGGACTGAACGACGATGCCGACGAACCGTCGCTGGTGGCCGTGGATCAGCCTGCTGGTGGTCTACGTGGTCTGGGGATCGACGTACCTGGCGATCGCCGTGGTGGTGAAGGAGCAGCCGCCGCTGGCCGCGGCCAGCCTGCGCTTCTTCTCGGCGGGGCTGGTGATGGCCGCGGCCGCCGCGTTCGTGGACCGGCGGCATCCCCGGCCCACCGCGCGGCAGCTCGCGGACTACGCGCTCATCGGCGTGCTCCTGCTGTCGGTGGGCAACGCGTTCGTCATGTGGTCGGAGAAGCGCATCCCCAGCGGGATCGCCGCGCTGATCGTGGCCACCGTGCCCCTCTGGCTCACGCTCTTCGACGGGCTGCGCGCGGGCGGGCAGTCCTGGACGGTGCGTGCCTGGGCCGGCACCCTGATCGGCCTGGTCGGGGTGGGGCTGGTGGCGCGGCCGGAAGGCGGCGTGAGCGCGGGCCACTGGCTGGCGATCGTCGCGCTCCAGGTGGCGACGCTGAGCTGGACGGCGGGATCGCTCTACGCGCAGTCGCTGCCGAAGAAGCTGCCGCTCTTCACCGCCTCCGCCGTGGAGATGCTGGCCGGGTCGGCGGTGCTGTTCTTGGAGTCGCGCCTGTTCGGCGAGGACCTGGGCGCCTTCGCCCTGGCCTCGTCGCGCTCGTGGCTCGCGCTGCTGTACCTTGCGGTGTTCGGCTCGCTGGTGGGCTTCACCGCGTTCGCGTACTGCCTGAACGAGCTGCCCGCCAGCACCGTGGGGACCTACGCCTACGTGAACCCGGTGGTGGCGGTCGCCCTCGGCCACGCGTTCCTGGGCGAGGCGCTCTCGCCGGGCCTGCTGGCGGGCGCCGCGCTCATCCTGCTGGCCGTGCTGCTGACGACCGCGCGGCGGAGCGCGTCCCCCCGGCGCCCGGTGGCGGCCCCGGCGCTGACCGAGGAGTCAGCCGGCTGACGGGACCCGCGGGGGCGGCGGGAACGCGCGCGCGAGTGCCCCGTGCATCAGCGGATAGACGACCAGCGTCAGCCCGGCCACCATCAGCGCGACGTGGGTGATCGGCCCGCCCCAGGCGCGGTGGAGGATGGGGTCGGTGAACGCGTAGTTGATGTTCCCCTGGGGGCCGCACAGCCGGCCCGCGATCACCGCCAGCAGCGCGATCGCGCACTGCAGCGCGTACCCGCGCCGGTCGTAGCCCGTGCGCCTCAGCGCGGCCACCTGCGCCAGCGGGATGGCGACGTGGTACAGCGAGAGCAGCCGCGTGAACAGCGGCAGGCGCGCGTCCCACATGTACTGCGTGCCCCCGATCAGGTGATGGCCGGTGAGCAGGCGCGAGAGCACGTCGACGGTCCACACGGCGCTGATGAGGGGCAGGCCGACCGCCTGGCTGGAGAGCAGCAGGACGTGGCTTCGCCACAGCGCCCAGGCGGTGAGCACGGCCGAGAGGTTGCACAGGAACACGAAGTTGGTGAGCGGGTAGGCGAGCGAGTAGGACGGGACGTAGACGAGCAGCCAGAGCAGGGCGAGCCAGCGCAGGACGGGCGGTGTCAGGTGAGGTATCCCTTGTCCGCTCCCACGATCCGGTTGCGCCCGGCGGCCTTGGCCTCGTAGAGCGCGCGGTCCGCCACGCGCTGCAGGTCGAGGGCGCTGCGCGCGTCCTCGGGGAAGCAGGCGACGCCGCCCGAGATGGTGACGCGGCCCAGCGGCTGGCCCTCGCCGTGCCGGAAGTCGTGGGCCTCGACCGCGCGGCGCAGGTTCTCGGCGATGCGCAGCGTCGTCTCCTTGCCGGCCCGCGGGTAGACCAGGACGAACTCCTCGCCGCCCGAGCGCGCGACCACGTCCTCACGCCGCACCGAGCTGCCCAGGATCAGGCCCAGCTCCTTCAGCACCGTGTCTCCCGCCAGGTGGCCGTTGCGGTCGTTGTAGTTCTTGAAGTGGTCGATGTCCAGCATCAGCAGGCCGACCGTCTGGTTCCGCTCCTCCGCCTCGTGGATCTCGTGCGCGAGCCGGTTCTCGAAGTAGCGCTTGTTGTACACGCCCGTGAGCCCATCGCGCTCGGCGTCGTCCTGCGTGCGGGTCAGCCGCTTCACGTACCCCGTCGCCAGGCCCGTCAGCTCCGCCACCATCCGCAGCAGGCGCTTCTCGTCGCCCCGCCGGGAGCGCGCCGCGGCCATGCAGAGCAGGCCCACCAGCTCCTGGCCGTCCTCCACCGGCGCCACCACCTCGGCCTCCACGTCGCGCATGGCCGTCATCTCGAGGTGGCGGCGGACGGACGGCGTGAGGTTGCGGAAGTCGGCCTCGTCCATGGCCCGCCGGCTCTCGGCGGCGTGGCCCAGCCGGCCCTCGCCCAGCCCGATCTCGAGGCCGGGCTTGACGCCGCCGGGAAGCCCCTGGCCGACCGCGAGCGAGAGCGTGCGCCGCTCGGGATGGTAGAAGAAGAACGCGGACTGCGCGGGCTGGAAGATCTGGTCGAGCAGCTTCAGGGCGAGCGGCGCGATCTGGCGCTGGCTGGTGGCGTCGAAGAGCTGCCGCAGCAGGCTGGGCAGCACCACGAAGACCTCGAGCTGGTCGCGCGAGCGGTTCTCGGCGTCCTCCAGCTGGCGGCGGAGCCGGCCGAGGATCTTCTCGGTGTCCGCCCGCTCGCGGTCCCGCAGCTCGCGATGACGTCCGCGCCCGCCCGCGCCGCTGGCCATCGCCAGCAGCCAGCCGGCGAGAAGGGCCACGAACAGGGCCAGCGCCAGGGGAACGAGCTCGCGAGTCTCCACCGCGTACTCCTGGCTTCTCCAGGGCGAGAGCGCTCGACGTCGCAAACGGAGGGAGGCCGATTGTAGCAGCTCGTACAGCAGGAACTAGTACAGCAGGAACTCCGAGCAGCGGCGCCGGAAGCGCCGGACCTCCTCCTGCCAGGCGGGGACGAGCTTCTTGACGCCGGCTCCGGACTCGATCGCGAGGCGGACGCCGTCGGTCCCGCAGAGGATGTCGATCGGCCGCTTGATGTGCTCGTACTCGTAGGGAGGGTCGCGCCAGAGGAACCGCCGCTCGTCCTGGGCCCGCGCGGCCTCGATCAGCAGCAGGTAGGTGAGCCACGCGGAGAAGCGCTTGCGGTCGGTGACGTGCACCTGCACGCCGCCGCAGAGCCGGCCCGCGTGCTTCTGGAAGGTCGGCGTGAAGTACACCGGGCGGAAGGCCACGCCCGGCAGCTTCTGGGACGCGAGCGCACGGGCCAGCTTCCAGGGGTCGAGCCAGGGCGCGCCCACCAGCTCGAAGGGGCGCGTCGTGCCGCGCCCCTCGGAGAGGTTGGTCCCCTCCACCAGGCACGCGCCAGGGTAGACCCAGGCGGTGTCGGGCGTCGGCATGTTGGGCGACGGCAGGACCCAGGCCTGGCCCGTGTCCTCGTACGCCATCTCGCGCCGCCAGCCGCGCATGCGCACGACCTTGAGGTCGACCTCGAGCCGGCGCTCCTTGCGGAACAGCAGCGCCAGCTCGCCCACCGTCATGCCGTGGCGCGTCGCCAGCGGGTGCAGGCCGACGAACGACGCGAACGCCGGGTCCAGCACGTTGCCGTCCACGGCGGCGCCGCCCAGGGGGTTGGGCCGGTCCAGCACCAGCAGGCGCCGGCCGTGCTGCGCGCACGCCTCCATGGCGTGCAGCATCGTGTAGATGAACGTGTAGTAGCGCGAGCCCACGTCCTGCACGTCGAAGACGAGCGTGTCGATCCCCGACAGCATGGAGTGGGTCGGAACCCGCGTGCGCCCGTAGAGGCTGTGCACGGGCAGGCCGGTGCGCGGGTCGCGGCTGTCCTCCACCTCCACCAGGTCCTGCGCGTCCGCCCAGATGCCGTGCTCGGGCCCGAACAGGGCCACCAGCTTGAAGCCGCGCGTCCCGTGCATCGCGAGCGAGGCGTGGGTCAGGTCGCGCGTCACCGACGTCGGGTTCGCGACGAGGCCGAGGCGCTGGCCGCGCACGGCGGCCGGCCTCGCCAGCAGCGACTCCAGACCGGTGGTGACGCGAGTGGCTCGTCGGGGCTTCTGGATCACTCGAGGTAGCGCAGGCTGACGCGGCCGGCGGGTGCGCCACCCGCCGCCTGGATGGTGCCCTCGAGCTGCGTGCCGTTGACCTTGCCCTGGACCTTCCGGGGCGCCTGCCCGCCGGACAGGGTGAAGCTCAGCACGCCACCCGCGTACGCCACGTCGCGCAGGGGAGTGTTCATCACGATGCCGCCCACCCTCGTGCTCATCGTGCCCACCAGGTTCGCGCCGTCGAGCCGCAGGTCCAGCGAGAGCGGCCGCGCGGGCGATCCCGTCTCCTGCATCGTGCCCTGCCAGCGGCCGGCCACCGCGGCGGAGGCGATGGCGCCGCCGCGCGTCGGCAGCACGAGCGCCATCTCGCGGAACGCCTTGGCGATGGTCCAGGTGGGAGGGCTGACCAGGTTGGTGGGCACGCCCTTGCCCCCACCGATCTTCCGCTCGGCCTCCGAGTAGAGGTCCAGCAGGACCTTGCCCCGCGGCGACAGCTCGACCACGCGGCTCGGCCGCTCGCCCTTCGCGAAGAGCACGAACGCGTCCTGGAGCAGCGCGGCCCAGTACGAGGCGACGGCCGGCAGGCCGGCGAACGTGCCGGTCATGGCGGGATCGAGCGGCTTGGTGTAGCCGGTCGCGTCCGACGGCGTCACCACCACCAGCGGGTCGGCCTGTCCCGCCACCGCCACCCCGAAACCGCGGACCTCGAAGCGCGGGTCCTTCCCCACCAGCGCGTTGAGCGTGCCCGCCAGGGCCGTGGCCCGCTCGCCGACCGATGGCGAGGACCCGCGTCCGGTCAGGAGCAGCAGCGGGCCGACTTCGGTCGCGACGAACGCGTGCTCCCCGGTGGCGTCGCCCTCGACCGCGGTGCCGAAGAACTTCAGCTTGTAGACGCCCTGCGCCGGGCGCGTGATGTTGAAGATGACCGTGTCCCCGGACGTGCTCGCGGCGCGCTTGACGATCACCGGCGCGTCGACACGGTTGAGCGCGCTGCGTGGCGCGGGCACCACCACCGCCAGCTCGGAGGACGTCGCGCTCAGCACGAGCGCGGGGTCGTCGCCGAACGACACCTGGTTTCCTCCCAGGGCGTCGTCGAAGCCTCGCCCCTTCACGACCACGCGGTCGCCCGGCACCCCCGCGCGCGGCGTGACCTCGGTCACCAGCGGCAGGCGGCCCAGGTAGAGGTCGAACGGCTTGGACGCGCTCGCGCTGGTCCTGGCCACGACCGGCACGCTCAGGCCCTCGACCACCACCGGGATCTTGGGGACCTTGAACCGCACGCGGCCGTTCGCGTTCTCGTCGATCGTGGCCGCGACCCCCGACACGGTGATCGTGAGGCCCTGGGCGGGCAGGTTCGCTCCCACCAGCACCACCGTGTTCCCCGGCAGCGCCACCTCCGGCTCGAGCGCGGTGATGCGCAGCGCGCCGGGCGGTCCCGCCTCCTCGGCCGCCTTCGATTCGCCGGGAGCCGCGGGAGCCGCCGACCGTCCCCGCATCATCCAGTACCCGCCGGCCGCGAGCGCGAGGACCAGCGCGCCGCCTCCGGCGAGCAGCAGGGCCTTGGAGGGGGGACCGCTGGGCCTGGCCACCTTGGGCGGCTTCACGCGTCCGAGCCGCTTGAGCTTGGGCTCGGCGGGCGCCGCTTCCGCGTCGTCGAACACGACCGCCGGGGACGGCTCGCGGTCGCCCGCGATCGAGGGCAGCTCGGGCGCGTAGTCGGGCTTCGGACGCGGGCGCTCGCCGATCGAAGGCAGCGGGGGCGGTGCCGCCGCGGCGGGCGGCGGGGCGTGCACCACCTTCGGCGCGGGCGGTGGCGGGGCAGGCTCAAGTGGCGGCGCGGCGCGCGGCGGTGGCGGCGGCGGCTCGGGCGCGCGGCGGATGGTCTGCGCGTCCGCCAGCGTCGGCGGCGGAGGCTTCGTCGGTGGCGGCTCGTCGATGACGAACACCTCGTCCGGTGGCGGGATGAAGCCGATCTCCTCGACTTCCGGCTCGGGCGCGAACACGATCGGCTCCGGCTCGGGCATGGTGACCGCGGGCGCCAGCACCACCGGCTCGTCCGCCGCCGGGGCGGCGAACGAGATCGTCTGCGCCTCCGCTACTTCCGCGGGGACGCGCACCAGGATCTTCACGGTGTTGCGGGACCCGGGCGGTCCCAGGCACACGCGGTCGCCGTCCTCGAGCGGATGGTCCGCGCCGATGCGCTCCCCGTTGACGTAGGTGCCGGTGCTGCTGCCCTCGTCCGAGAGGAAGACGCCGCGGTCCTCCCAGAGGACGCGCGCGTGGTGGGAGTCCACGTTGCCGCCCTCCACGCGCAGGTGGCAGTCCCGGCCGCTCCCGAGCACCTTCTCGATGCCGGGCGACTCCAGGACGAGCGTCGTCCCGTCGAGCGCGGAGCCGGTCACGATCAGGACGGGAAGATGCGGATCCCGAAGCGGGTCGTCGATCACGGGATCCCCCGGCTGAGGGCGGACACGATCAGTGCCACGGATATAAGCACAGGCCCGGAAACCGTGTCAACGCAAGCGGCTAGAGCCTCTCGTTGACAGCGCCGCGCGGCGGGTGCTAGCGTCGTTTTCGCCCTTCTTGGCCCAAACGCACATGTTCAAGGCGGCCCCTTCCGACTCCCCGGAGACCGCGGCATCCGACGAGGTCCTGGACAAGGTCCGCATCCCCTTCATCCAGCGGGCCGCGCTGCTGCATCCGCAGGGCGAGGAGCCCTTGTTCCTGGTGGACCTCGCGCTCGCGGGCGCGTTCGCGGAGCGCGCCGAGCCGCTGCCGGCCGGCGCGCGGGTCCGGCTGCGCTTCCGCCTTCCGGGGAACGAGATCCCGGTCGTGGTGGGCTGCCGCGTGGCCTGGTCGAACCCGAAGGCCGGCCGCCTGGTCACCAAGGCGCTCCCGGCCGGGGTCGGCCTGGAGTTCGTGGACATGGCGGCGCCGGACCACGCCCGCCTGCGCGCCTACCTTTCCGACTACCTCAAGGGCGGCCTGCGCCGCTTCCATCGGCCGTGGCCGCCGATGAGCGGGGAGAGTGATCCATGAAGACGATCGGCTCCCTGGTGGCGGACCGCGAGATCTACCACCTGTCGTCGGACCTCAGCGTGCGGGAGGCGTCGCGGTACATGACCGAGCGGCGCGTCGGCGCCGCGTCGGTGCTGGAGGGCGCGCGGCTGGTCGGGATCCTCTCCGAGCGCGACATCATGGGCCGCGTGGTGGCCAAGGGCCTCGACCCCGACCGCACGCGCGTGGGCGATGTGATGACGCGGGACCTCGTCGTCGCCAGCGCCGCCGACACGCACGAGGACGGCCTGCGCAAGATGAAGCAGGCCGGCTGCCGGCACCTGCCGGTGGTCGAGGGGGACCGGCTGGTCGGCATGGTGGCGCAGCGGGACCTGCTGCAGATCGACCTCACGGAGAAGGACGAGGAGATCCGCTGGCTGAACGCGTACATCCACTTCATCCCGCCGGTCAAGGAAGGGACCTCGTAAGCCCCGCTTGCCGGCCGTCCGCGTCGTCCTGGTCCGCCCCGAGCTGCCCGCGAACATCGGCGCCTGCGCGCGTGTGGCGCGCAACACCGGCCTGGCCGGCCTCGACCTCGTCGAGCCGGGCGACTGGCGCACCGTCGACTGCTGGCGGACCGCGTGGGGCGCGCACGAGGTGCTCGAGGACGCGCGCGTGTTCGACGACCTGGCCTCGGCGGTGTCGGATGCGCGCTACGTCGCGGCGCTCGCCGGCCGGCCGCGTCCGGGATCGGTTCCGCTCGACGTGCGCGAGATGGCTCTCGAGGTGCAGGCGCTGGGCGGGGACGGCCACGCGGCGCTCGTGTTCGGCACGGAGTCCACCGGGCTGACCCAGGCGGAGATGGCCCTCTGCGGCCGCCTCGTGCGCATCCCGAGCCATCCCGCCCAGCCGTCCCTGAACCTATCGCACGCGGTGGCGATCGCCGCCTACGAGGTGTTCCGCGCGGCCGCGCCGCGCGTGGTGTCGCGGCCCCGCCCGGCGACGCACGGCGAGAAGGAGAAGATGCTCGCGCTGCTGCGTGAGGGCCTGCTGGCCGCGCGGGCGCTGCCCGAGGCGAACACGGAGGGCTTCTTCGAGGACTGGCACGCGCTGTTCCAGCGCATGGACCTCACGCCGAAGGAGCTCTCCCTGCTCGAGCACCTCGCGCGCAAGCTGGCGCAGCGGCGATGAAGGTCCAGGAGCCGTTCGCCGACGTGGAGCTGCTGAGCGACGGGCTCTCGCTGCCGGACCTCAAGTGGCGCGAGCTGCTGTTCATCGGCGCGCTGAGGGCGGACGGCGCGGAGTACGTCCGCGACGCGTCCCGACCGCTGCCGCCGTTCGTGCTGCCCGACCTGTTCCCGGAGGGGGTCCGATTCCGGATCGCCTCCCGGGACGGCAAGCGCGTGAGCCTGCAGCGGCTTCCGGGCGGTCCTGTATAATCCCGCGCCTCGGCCCACAATCAACCCTGGGAGCAGATGGCCCCTCGCATCCTGCAGCGTCCGGAGCACACCGTCTCGCGCAAGGACATCGACCCCGATGCCCTGAAGGTGCTCTATCGCCTGAAGAACCACGGTTACCTGGCCTACCTGGTCGGGGGTGGCGTGCGGGACCTGCTGGTGGGCCGCAAGCCCAAGGACTTCGACATCGGGACGTCGGCGCACCCGCAGCAGGTCAAGAAGCTGTTCCGCAACTGCTTCATCGTCGGACGGCGGTTCCGCCTCTGCCACGTGCGGTTCGGCCGCAAGGTGATCGAGGTCTCGACCTTCCGCCGCCAGGCCGCGGCCGAGGAAGGCGACACCCTCATCCGGCGCGACAACACGTTCGGGACGCCGGAGGAGGACGCCTTCCGCCGCGACTTCACCGTCAACGCGCTGTTCTACGACATCGCGACGTTCGCGGTCATCGACTACGTCGAGGGGCTGACGGACCTGGAGAAGCGGACCATCCGCACGATCGGCGACCCCGCGGTCCGCTTCCAGGAGGACCCGGTGCGCATGCTGCGCGCGGTCGCGCTGGCCGCGCGCCTGGGGTTCACCATCGAGCGCGACACCATGGAGGCCGTCCGCTTCCTGCGCGGCGAGATCGTGAAGAGCAGCCCCGCGCGGCTGCTGGACGAGATCTACAAGATCCTGCGGCAGGGCGCCTCGCGCAAGACGTTCGAGATGCTGCACCAGGCGGGCCTGCTCGCGTACCTGCTGCCGGAGGCGGACGAGACGATCGCGGCCGACGGCGGGGAGCGGCTGCTGGGCAGCCTGGCCCGGCTCGACGACTACCGCAACGCGGGCCTGGCCACGCCGGAGGACCTGACGAGTCCGCTGCTCATGGGCTCGCTGCTGGTGCCGCTGGGCTTGCCGCTGCGGCGTGCCGTCGCACCTGCGCCGCGTCCCGATCCCGGCGACGCGCCCGACGAGGCCATCGACGTCGCGGGCGAGATGGCCGCGCTGGGGGAGGATCCCGAGGAGGCGGGTGTTCCGTCGGGCCCGCCCGCGCTCGTCCCGCTGCCGTTCGCGCGCCGCGATGCCGACCGCCTGAGGCTCATCCTGGCCGCGCAGAGCCGGCTGCGCGAGGTCCACACGTCCCCGCGCGTCAAGCACCTGCTGGCAGGCCGCGGATATCTCGAGGAGGCCCTGCGCTGGCTCGAGATCCACGGCGGCGTGCAGGGACAGGAGCTCGCCGCCGACTGGCGGGCGCTGCGCCTGGACCAGGAGATCGCGCCCATCTCCGTCGACGTGGGCTCGGAGCTGCCCCCGGCCCCGCGCAAGCGCCGTCGCCGTCGCCGCCGGCGGGGTCCGGGAGGGGCGCCTTCTCGTCCGACGGAGTCTTGACGCGTTCCGTCGCGGCGCGGATAGTCGGACGAGGGAGGTCGTCATGGCTCTCTTGAAGGAGACGGAAGTCGAGCAGGAGCTGAAGGGGCTCCACGGCTGGGAGTGGGAGGGCGGCTCCATCGAGAAGCAGTACTCGTTCGGGAGCTTCGCGGAGGCCATGAAGTTCGCGAACCGCGTGGCGGCGCTGGCCGAGGAGCAGAACCACCACCCGGACATCCTGGTCTCGTACACCAAGGTGACGCTGACCCTGAGCAGCCACGACGCGGGCGGCCTCACCGCGCGCGACTTCAAGATGGCCAAAGCCGTCGACGCTTGAACTGCGTCGTCGTCGGCGCAGA